>JALYYI010000255.1 GCA_030946705.1 Actinomycetota bacterium
ACCGCGATGCTGCCCAGCAGCACCTTCCGCCGCCCGGCCCGCACGGCCAGCGTCGCGGCCCAGCGGGAGGTGAACGTACCGGAGAGGTAGGCCAGGAAGATCAGGGCGACGGCGGTGGCCGGCAACAGGTAGGGCGCAGCCTGGAGCCGGAACCCCAGGTAGTTGTAGACGCTGACGAACGAGCCCATCAGCAGAAATGCCTGCGCGTACAGGGCCAGCAGCCGCCGGTCGCGCAGGGCGGGAACGAGGCGCCGGAGCGCCCGGCCGAAGCCCGCATTGCGCACCACGGAATAGCCCCTGGGCTTCGGCGCCAGCAGCAGGAACGCCGCAGCTGCCGCGGCGGCTACGACGGATACGACCAGTGTCCCCACCCGCCAGCCGGCGATGTCGCCCACCGGCCCGGCCAGCAGCCGGCCGAAAAGCCCGCCCAGCGTGGTGCCGGCCACGTAGGCCCCGGCCGCAACGGCCGCGTGCAGCCGGTGGATTTCCTCATTCAGGTAGGCCAGCGCCAACGCCGGGATGCCACCAAGGGCCATCCCCTCCAGGGTTCGCAGCGCCAACAGTACTGGAAAGCTGGGGGCCAACGGCACCAACAGGCCCAGCACGGTGGCGGCGATGATGGCGGTGCCCATCACCCGGACACGGCCGAACCGGTCCGCGGCAAAGGACCACGGCAGCACGGCAACGGCGAGTCCGATGGTGGCGGCGGAAACGGTCAGGGCCGCCTGCGAAGCGGTAATGTCCAGGTCCCGGGCCAGCAGCGGAAGCAGCCCCTGGACCGAGTACAGCTGGGCAAAGGTGGCGACCCCGGCGAAAGCGAGCGCCAGCATCACGCGCCGGTAGCCGGCGCTGCCCTCGCGGTGCCCGGCCCAGGGCAACACCGGGCTCTGCCTCTGGGCCGCCGCCTTCGGATCGGACGGCCCCATGTGCCTGGGAAACTCTGGATCGCTCACAAGCATTAAGCCTAGAAGCGCAGCTGTGATGCGTCCAATGCATTATTGACGGATAATTCATAGCAGAAACGTATGGGAGCACGGCGGAGTATTGGACAGGAATCGGCCATGAGGGAGCGCAATTACCAGGAGCTGGCGCGGCTGTTGCCGGTGCTGCCCATCCTGGCCAAGCTGGGCGAAACGGGGCACATCACCGAGACTGCCGAACTGCTGGGGATCCCGCAACCCACCGTCAGCCGCGCGCTGGCCCGGGCCGCCGCCGTCGTCGGCACCGATCTGGCGGTCCGGGAGGGCCGTGGAATCCGCCTGACCCCCGCGGCCCAGCTGCTGATTCCCCGGTTGCAGGCTGCGCTCGCCCAGGTCGAGGCCGGGCTGGACGAGGTGCGGCTCCAAGCCGACCAGGCGCGCGGCAGGATCTCGGTATCCTTCCAGCACACCTTCGGGGAGGCCATGCTGCCGCTGATGATCCGCGAGTTCCGGGGGCTGCACCCGGCGGTGACGTTCGAGCTGATCCAGGGGTCGCGGTCCTTCTGCCTGGACGCGTTGTCGGAGGCGCGGGTGGATCTGGCCGTCATTTCACCCGTGCCGCGACCCACCCGGGCCTTCGGTGCGGAACTGCTGTACGCCGAGCCGCTGCGCCTGGTGGTGCCGGAGCAGCACCCCTTCGCTGCGCGCCGCAGCATCCGTCTTGAGGAGGCCCGAGCCGAAGGGTTCGTGATGCTCAGTGAAGGATTTGGGCTGCGATCCATCTTTGACGGGCTGTGCCGGCAGGCCGGGTTCCGGCCGCGGATCACGTTCGAGGGGCAGGACTCGCACACCTTGCGCGGCCTGGTCTCCGCCGGTCTGGGCGTGAGCGTCCTGGCGCCCTCCGGCGCGGACCATCTCACGCCCGCGGCCAGCCCGCTCGGCTGGAGGGAACTGGTGATCGAGGCCCCGCTGGCCCAGCGGGAGATCGGTCTGTCCTGGCGGTTGCGTGCGGGCGAGCCGGACCAGGTGCGCCGTTTCCGGGAACTGGTGCTGGGGGAGGGCAGGCCCCTGCTGCAGCGGGCCTTTGCCGGTCCGCCCGCCGCGCCAACGTCCCCAACTGCCCCGCTGTAAGTGCACGAAACCCGCCGTTTTCGTGCACTTACGGCGGGGCAGTTGCGCCGGGGTGCCCGACGGCGGGGGCCGGCGCCTAAAGCTCGCGCAGGAAACCCTCGACGACGTCGCCGGCGGCAACGTCCCGGGCCAGCCGCCACGCCGTTCCGGCCCACAGATTGACCGCGCCGGCGTCGCCCCTGGCGGCCGCTGCGGCGCGGATCGGCGCGGTCAGATGGTGGATGGCCGGATAGCCGTCCGGGGCGGACGCCGTATGATCCCTGACAAAGCGGTTGACCAGCGCGCGGGCGGGTTTGCCGGTGAAAGCGCGGGTCAGCACGGTTTCGGTGTACTGCGGATCCGCCAGTGCATCCTTGTGCAGCTGCCGGGCGCCGCTCTCCGCGGTCCGGACAAATGCGGTGCCCAGCTGCACCGCCACGGCGCCGGCCTGCAGGACATTCTTAACCGCCACCGCGTCGCCCAATCCGCCAGCGCCTATCAGCGGCAGGCCCACCGACTCCCGGATCAGGGCCACCAGCGCGGCGGTGTCCGCGGACGGCGCATGACCGGACGGCCTAACGAAGGCCGCGGTGTGCGAGCCGGCGTGCTGGTGCTGCACGGTCAGGGCGTCAACTCCCGACTGTGCCGCAAGGCGGGCCTCCTCAACGCTGGTGACGCTGGCAATCACCCGGCTGCCGGCCCGCTGCAGGCGCTGCACCAAGGAGGCGGCGGCCAGTCCGAAAGTGAAACTGACAAACGGCACCGGATCGGAAACCAGCAGGTCGATCTTGGCCAGCCAGCCGTCGTCGTCCTCATGGAGGGGCGGAAGGTCCACTCCGTAGGCAGCAGCCTCCGCCGCCAGCTCCTGCCGGTAAAGGGCCAGGGCAGCCGGGTCCGGGGCAGTTGTGCCGGGGACAAAGACATTAACTCCGAAATCCACCCCGGCCGCCCGGACCTGGTCCACCTGGGCGGCCAGCGCCTCGGCGGACTTGTAGCCGGCGGCGAGGAAGCCGAATCCGCCGGACCGCGCTGCGGCCACCACGAGTTCCGGGGTGCTGGCGCCGCCGGCCATCGGCGCCACAATAATGGGAGAGGGGAACACATGACCTCCAAGGTCGGCTGAACAACTGTCGCCGACGGGTCCGCTGCGCGCGGGTCCGTCGGGCTCGCTGTGGGACGCCGCGTCCCCCTGACCGTCTCGTTGAGCGGCACGGGCAGGGCGCAGATAGCTAGTCTAGTGGGGTGACTACTCGCGCAACCAGTACCAGCCATGGCCCGGCTGCTATCATCGGCCTGGACATCGGCGGTTCCAAAACCCGCGGCATCAAGTGGCTGGACGGCACCGCGCAGGCGGACGTTTCGGTCGGCAGCGCGAATGTGCAAAACGTCAGCCGGGAACAGGCGGCGGCCAATCTCAAGGACCTGTTTGGCCAGCTGGGCGCCGACGGCGTCGCCGAGGTGTACGCCGGGTCCGGCGGCATCGACACCGACGATGATGCGGCCGCGCTCGCCGCTCTGATCCAACCCAACGTTCCCGGCGTCAAGGTCACCGTGGTGCATGACACCCGGCTGCTGCTGGCCGCCGGCGGCGCCAGTACGGGGGTGGCCGTGATTGCGGGCACCGGTTCCGCTGCGTGGGGAGTGAACGACGACGGCGGCCAGGCCCGCGCGGGCGGGTGGGGGTACCTGCTGGGGGATGAGGGGAGCGGTTACTGGTTTGGCCGCGAAGCCGTCCGGCATAGCCTGCACCGGATGAATCTGCGCCTGGAACCGGACCGCCTGACCCGGGCGCTGCTGGCCAAATGCGGGCTCAGCGAGCCCAACGAACTGATTGCCCATTTCCACGGCGATACCGGCCGTCGCTACTGGGCGTCGATGTCCCCGCTGGTTTTTGATGCCGCCGCGGACGGCCACCATGAGAGCCTGGCCATGATCGAGACGGCCGGACGGGACCTGGCCGCCCTGGCCGCGCAGTGCGCCCGGCTCCTCAGCCTGCCCGGCCCGATTGTGCTGGGCAGCGGCCTGGGCATGAACCAGCCGCCCCTGCAGGTTGCGTTCAAGGCATATCTGGCCGACGTCGGGCTGACCGATGTGCGGGTGCTGGAGCAGGATCCCATCTTCGGGGTGCTGACGCTGGCCACCGCCTGAGGCGTCCGTTCACAAACCCGTTCACAAACCCGTTCGTAAAGAGTCAGCCGCGGCGCCGCGGAGTGAGGCGGATGCCCGGCATCGGCGGGGCCGGGATTCGGCCGGCTTCGCTCCCGGCCTCCGGACCATGGCCGGGAACGGTTCCGAACCGACCGCTGTCCTGTTCCCATTCCTGCCTGGCGCGGACAATTTCGTCGTGGTTGCGGCCCACGAAGTTCCACCACATCAGCAGTTCCTCCTGGAACGGTTCACCGCCGAGCAGCAAAAACCGCGTCCCGGCCGCCGCTTCCAACTCCAGGAAGGACCGGCCAGCGCCAAGGTAGGCCAGCGGTCCGGAAGCCAGCGTTGTGCCGTCAACGTCCAGGCTGCCCTCAAGGACCAGCAGCGCATGTTCGAATCCGGGCTCCAGCGGCAGCGAAACGGCGGCCGCCGCCGGAACGGAAACCTCCGCACCCACCAGCGGGGTGTGCACCCTGGCCGGGGAGGTGGCCCCGCCGAGCGTGCCCACAATCACCGTCGCGGTGAAATTCTCCCCGGAGAGCCGGGGCAGTTCGGTGTGCTGCTCGAAGCGCGCCGGCTGGTGCCTGGCCGTCTCCGGCAGCGCCACCCAAAGCTGCAGGCCGCGGATGGTGCCGTCGCCGCCGTCGGGTGCGCCGGAGGCCTCCGCGGACCGCGAGGGCGCGCCGCCGTCGTCGGGCGCGCCGGGGACCACCGCAAATTCCGAATGCGCCACGCCGTTTCCGGCCGTCATCAGATTCAGTTCGCCAAGGCGGACCTGGACGTCCGAGCCCAGGCTGTCGCGGTGCCGGATGGTGCCGGAGAGCAGCCAGCTGACGGTCTGCAGGCCGGTGTGCGGGTGCGGCAGCACCGCCATGGTGGCCGGTCCCGGGCCGTAGCTGTCCAGGAAACACCACGCGCCGATGGTCGGCAGGGACCGCTGCGGCAGGGTACGGGAGACAGTCATGGCGCGCACACCGCCCAGGGGCACATTGCGGGCGGGCCACAGCTGAACGCACGGGCCGGAGCCGGCGGACGGCGGGCAAATGGTGGGCTGCGGGCGTGCCTCCAAGTTGGTCACGCTACAGTTTAGGCCCGCGGGACGCGAGCTGCCGGAAGAATGAGCGGGCCGCAGGAGGCCTGCATTTCATCGGACGAAATGCGCCACCCGGGGACGCAGTGCGCCACCCGGGGACGCAACTATCAGCCGCGCGATTGGTCGGGGTTCCTCCGGTCACTGTGTCCGCGAAATTTTGGTTGCGCCCCGGGGACGGGAGGTCTAGCCTGAGCGGCATGGGGGTCCCACGATTGGAGAATCACCATGGCTGGATTTGTGCAGATCATTGAATTCCAAACCTCGCGAATCGAGGAGATCGAGGCGATGGGCCGCCCGGCACGAACCGGGGGAGACACGCCGACTACCTTCGGGCGGGTGACGGCCACTGCCGACCGTGACGCCCCCGGAACCTATCTGATGATCGTCGAATTCGATTCCTACGAATCGGCGATGGAGAATTCCAAGCGTCCTGAGACCTCTGACTTCGCGGCGAAGATGGCGGCGCTCTGCGACGGGCCGCCGACCTTCCGCAATCTGGACGTCCAGTGGACGGACGCCGGCGACGACGACGCGGGAACCCCGTAGGGTTCTTCGGCGGCGCCGCCGCACCGCGGGACCCACCAACACTATGAAGGAGTATTGCCATGGCACTTTCCCTGGTTCAGCACAAGGTTGCCGACTTTGACGCCTGGCGTCAGGTCTACGATTCGGTTGCCGGTCTGCAAGCCTCAGGCGGCGTCACCCGGGAGTCCGTCCACCGGATGGCAGATGACCCGAACAATGTTCTGGTCCTTCACTACTTTGATTCCGTCGACGCGGCCCGCGCCTTCTTCGCCAATCCCGAACTGGCGGATGCGATGCGGCGCGGCGGCGTCCAGGGCGAGCCCCGCATCGAATTCTACGAATAGGCGCAGACTCTCCGGCACGGCGAAATCCGGCCCAAATCCCAGCCAGCACCGGTCCGGGTCGCTAGGCTGATGAACGCCGCCCGGGCACAGGCTCATGCTCCGGCTGCGGCTCCGGCTGCGGCCGGGCACCACGATGGTGCTGCTGGGTCCATCGGGCGCAGGGAAGTCCGCCCTTGATCAATGCCCTCGCCGGCCAGCATCTCTAGGACGCGGGCGCGGTCCGTTCCGTGGACGGCCGGGGAAAGCACACGACCGCGGTACGCGAGCTGGTGCCACTGCCCGGCGGCGGGGTCCTGACCGATACCCCTGGTATCCGCGGGCTGGCGCTCGGGGACGCCGAGGCTGGCATCGACGCGGTCTTCGGCGACATCGAGGAGCTGTTTGCCGGCTGCCGCTTCAATGACTGCGGGCACGAATATGAACCCGGCTGCGCGGTGCAGGAAGCTATGGCAGAGGGCTCACTGGAGCGGCGGCGCTGGCAAGGTTACCTCAAGATGCTACGCGAAATGGCACACCTGCACCGGCGCCGGAACGTGGCGGAGAGCCGGAAGGACGCCAGGAGCTCGGCCAGGTCCGTCCGGGCGGCAGCGGAAATTCGCGGCACCCGGCACAGGAAAAGGAGCTAGGCACCCGGCTGCCCACAGCGGTCCCGCAGCCAAAACATGCCGCCGCCGACCCAGCGCGGGATGGACTGGTTCCGGACTTGTAATACATCTGCGCTTTACACTGTTAAATCGCCCTGCTTATGATCAGGTGGCGTGGGGATACACTTTTCACCTCGATTGCCGCCAACAGTGAGGAAACCACCACGATGGCAGTGTCAGATGTTCCAACGCCGTTCCCGGAAACCGTTCCCGGAAATCGCTCCGAAAACGCCGCTTCGGACAGCGGCCGCGAAACGATGATCGAGTTCAGCCACGTCACCAAAATCTTCCAGCAGAACCAGCCTGCGGTGGAGAACCTCAGCATCAGCATCGACAAGGGGCACATCACCGTTTTCGTCGGGCCGTCGGGTTGCGGCAAAACCACCTCCCTGCGGATGATCAACCGGATGGTTGAACCAACCGGCGGCACCATTACGGTGGACGGCCGGGATGTCTCCCGCGTCCCGGCCCCGGCCCTGCGCCGCTCGATGGGCTACGTGATGCAGTCCGCCGGACTGCTCCCGCACCGGACCGTCATCGACAACGTGGCCACCGTGCTGCGGCTGAACAAGGTGCCCCGCGCGCAGGCCCGCCGCCGTGCGGCGGAGCTGCTGGACGTCGTCGGCCTCGCCTCGGGTCTGGGCAACAGGTACCCGAACCAGCTCTCGGGCGGCCAGCAGCAGCGCGTCGGTGTGGCGCGGGCCCTGGCCGCGGACCCGCCGGTGCTGCTGATGGACGAGCCGTTCAGTGCGGTGGATCCGGTGGTCCGGGCCGAGCTGCAGGCCGAGCTGCTGAGGCTGCAGCGGGATCTGGCCAAGACGATTGTCTTCGTCACCCACGACATCGACGAGGCGACGGTGCTCGGGGATAAGGTGGCCGTGTTCGCCACCGGCGGGCGGCTGGCCCAGTACGCGGCTCCGGAGGAGATCCTGCGCGCCCCGGTGGATGACTTCGTGGCCAGTTTCGTCGGTCGCGACCGGGGCTTCCGGCACCTGTCCTTCACCGGAGCCGATTCCGTGCGGGTCCATCCTGTCTCCACGGCCGCCCCGGAGCAGCGTTCGGACGGCGCCCGGGTCCGGGACTGGACACTGGCCGTGGATGACGCGAACCGGCCGCTGGGCTGGCTGTCCCCCTCCAGGGGAGCGGAGCTGGTGCCCGGAGGCTCGCTCTACCTCCAAGGGGACTCGCTGCGCCGGGCGCTGGATGCGGCGTTGTCCTCGCCGGCCGGACTGGGCGTGACGGTTAACGACGACGGCGCAGTCACCGGTGTGGTTAAGTCAGCTGAAATCCTGCAGGCCATTGAACGGTCCCGCCTGGCGCGCGAGGGCGGTGCCTGATGGAGTGGCTGGTGGCCAATTTTGGTCATGTGCTCTCGCTGGCCGGCCTGCACCTGTACCAGTCGGTGGTGCCGCTGGTCCTGAGCGTCACCATCGCTGTTCCCCTGGCGCAGCTGGCCCGCCTGAATAAAACCGTCAAGGGTTTCATCCTGTCCGCCGGCTCCATCCTCTACACCATTCCCTCGCTGGCTCTTTTCGTCATCCTGCCCGCCATCCTGGGCACCAGGATCCTGGACATCGCCAACATCATCGTGGCGCTGACCATCTACGCCGTGGCGCTGCTGGTCAGATCAACCGTGGATGCGCTGAACTCGATTGATGACGGCATCCGCCAGGCAGCGGTGGCCATCGGGTACAAACCTCTTTACCGCTTCCTCACCGTGGACCTTCCGCTGTCCCTGCCGGTCCTCTTTGCCGGCCTCCGGGTGATCTCGGTCAGTAACATCTCGCTGGTCAGCGTGGGGGCGCTGATAGGTATTGACAGCTTCGGCACGCTGTTCACCGACGGGCTGCAGCGCGATTTCATTACGGAAATCGTCGTCGGCATCGGGGGAACGCTGCTGCTGGCGCTGGGCATGGACATCCTGCTGGTGCTGCTGCAGCGGCTGTTGACGCCGTGGCTTCGGGCCGTCCCGGCCGGTAACGCCGGGACAGCCCCCAGGGCGGCGGCAGGATGAGGCCGCTCAGCACGCTGGAGGGCTACTCCACCGACAACCCGCTGGTGCAGGGCTATGAATGGCTGATGAATCCGGAGCATTGGCAGGGTCCGACCGGTATTCCGGTGCGCACGGTGGAGCACCTGGGCTACAGTGCCCTGACGCTGCTGATCGCCGTCGCCATCGCGGTGCCCATTGGACTCTATGTGGGGCACACCGGTCGGGGCCGGGTGGTGGTGATCGCGGCCGCTGGCGTGCTGCGGGCGCTCCCCACGCTGGGCATGCTGACGCTGTTCGTGCTGCTGGCCGGGCTGGGGCTGATGCCGCCCATCTGGGCGCTGGTGCTGCTGGCGGTGCCGCCAATCCTGGCGGGTACCTACGCGGGCATTTCCTCCGTCAGCCCGGACGCGGTTGATGCCGCCCGAAGTATGGGAATGACCGAGATCCAGATATTGTTTCGGGTGGAAGTGCCGAACGGGCTGGCCGTGATGCTGGGCGGGTTCCGGGCCGGCGTGCTGCAGGTGGTGGCCACCGTGGCAGTGGTGGCATACATTAATCTGGGCGGTCTGGGCCGGTTCCTGATCGATGGCCTGGCGGTGAGCGATTACGGCCGGGTATTGGGCGGCGCGGTGGTGATTGCGGTACTGGCCATCATGATCGATCTGGTGCTGGCTTCTGTGCAACGATTGGCCATATCGCCCGGACTTCGGGAGCCCCGGCAGCAGCCGGGAACATTGCAGACCGGCCGTGAACGACTCACAGCCGGCGTACAAGGAGGAAACTCATGACGCAGAAGAAGCGCCCACTCGTTGGCCGCCGGACCGTATTTGGCGTGGCCGGTGGGGTTGCCGTGGCGTTGGCCTTGAGCGCCTGCAGCGGCGGCGGCAGTCCCCTGAGCAACCCGACGACGTCGGCGGGATCGGCAGCCGCGGGAGGGGCCGTCGTCGTCGGCAGCGCGGACTTCCCGGAGAGCGCGACCATTGCCGAAATCTATGCCGGGGCGCTGAACGCCGCCGGCGTCACCGCCAGCACCAAACTGAACATCGGCTCACGTGAGGTCTACCTCAAGGCCGTCGCGGACGGTTCGGTGGACATCGTGCCGGACTACAGCGGCAATCTGCTCGGCTACGTGGATAAGACCAATACCGTGACGGACCCGGCCGCCATCCTCAAGGCGCTGCCGGGCAAGCTGCCCAGCGGCCTCGGTGTGCTGGACGCCGCCTCCGCGCAGGACAAGGACGCGATGGTGGTCACCAAGGCGACGGCGCAGAAGTACAGCCTTAAGAGCATCGAGGATCTGGCCAAGGTCTGCGACAAGATAACGCTGGCCGCTCCGCCGGAGTTCGCCGAGCGGCCGTACGGGCTGCCCGGGCTGAAAGCCAAGTACAACTGTGTGCCTGCCAAGTTCACCCCGATCGGGGACGGCGGCGGGCCCCTGACCGTCAAGGCACTGCTGAACGACGACGCGCAGGTGGCGGACATCTTCACCACCTCGCCGGCCATTGCGGACAATGACCTGGTGGTGCTGGACGATCCGAAGAACAACTGGCTGGCCCAGCAGGTGCTGCCGGTGATCAAGACGGACAAGGTCAGCGACACCGCCAAGACGGCGCTGAACAACGTCTCCAAGCAGCTCACCACGGATGACCTGATCAACCTGAACCGGATGGTCAGCGGCAACCAGAAGATGAATCCCAAGGACGCCGCGGCCCAGTGGCTCAAGGACAAGGGCATCACGAAGTAACGGCTCAAGGACAGGACCCACCAACGGCTCAAGGACAAAGCCCCATCAGATAACCCCGGTCGCGGCTGTGCCGCGCGCGCTGTCACAGTTGAGGCTGCACTTGGTGCCCATGTTGTTCGATGACATGGGCGCCAAGTGTCCTCTGAACGGGGTCTGGTCCACTTTGTGGGCATTGGCCTGTGAGCCGTGCGCCACACCCCGGCCGATTGTCTCCGGCGTTGTGCAAATATTGGTAGATGGTCGAATTCAAGCAGTCAACCAAACTCCACAACGTTCTTTATGACATCCGTGGACCGCTGCTCCAGCACGCACAGCAGATGGAGGCGGAGGGGCACCGCATCCTCAAGCTGAACATCGGCAACCCTGCACCGTTCGGCTTCGAAGCGCCGGACGCCATCCTGGTGGACATGATCCGGCACCTGCCCAATGCCCAAGGCTACAGCGACTCCCGCGGCATTTTCTCCGCGCGCACCGCCGTCGTGCAGTATTACCAGACCCGCGGGCTCCAGAACATCCACGTCGACGACGTCTACCTGGGCAATGGCGTCAGCGAGCTGATCACGTTGTCCCTGATGGCGCTGCTCAATAACGGCGACGAGATCCTGGTACCGACGCCGGACTACCCTCTCTGGACGGCTTCGGTGAGCCTGGCCGGCGGCCGGCCGGTTCACTACCTCTGCGACGAGGACAACGGCTGGCAGCCCAACCTTGAGGACCTTGAAGCCAAAATCACGGCCAACACCAAGGGCATCGTCATCATCAACCCGAACAACCCCACCGGCGCGGTTTATCCCCGGCACATTGTGCAGGGCATGGTCGAACTGGCTGCCAAGCACGGGCTGATTGTATTCTCCGACGAGATCTACGAGAAGATCCTCTACGACGATGCCGTGCACGTGAACACGGCCACGCTCACCGGCGACGAGGTCCTCTGCCTGACCTTCAGCGGGCTGTCCAAGGCGTACCGGATCTGCGGCTACCGGTCCGGCTGGCTGGCCATCTCCGGGCCCAAGGCCAAGGCCTCCGACTACCTGGAAGGCATCAACCTGCTGGCCAACATGCGGCTGTGCGCCAACGTTCCGGGCCAGCACGCCATCCAGACCGCCCTGGGCGGCCACCAGAGCATCACGGACCTGATCCTGCCCGGCGGCAGGCTCCTGGAACAGCGGGATATGGCCTACAAACTGCTCAACGCCATGCCCGGTGTCAGCGTGCAGCAGGCCAAGGGCGCGCTCTATCTCTTCCCGAAGCTGGATCCGGAGGTCTACCCCATCAAGGATGATGAGAAATTCGCCCTGGACCTGCTTAAGGAACAGAAGATCCTCATCTCCCACGGCCGCGCCTTCAACTGGATCAACCCGGACCATTTCAGACTGGTCACGCTGCCCAACGTCAAGGACCTGGAGGAAGCGCTCGGCCGCATCGCCGAATTCCTCAGGCACTACCGGCCCTAGCCTGCGGGTCGCCCAAAAGCCGATGTCAACCGCAAGGTCGATGTTGTACGTTGGGATCGTCCGCTCTCCGGATTGGGACGAAGGCCGGCAGCAGGGCCCGATGAAAGGTGCAGCATGGCCAAGACGCATGGATTCCAGACGAGCCCCATCCAGCTGGTGAAGGTTGGGCCGGATTTTCAGCTATCCGCGGCGGACACTGATTCCGCACCCGGCTTCGGCGGCAAGAAGCGCGACGCCGTGCAGGTGCTGGCAGAGCGGGCACGCAAACTGGCGGTACTGCAGGAGCAGCTTTTCGCCGACGGCAAGTTCGGCGGTAACAAATCGCTGCTCCTGGTCCTGCAGGCCATGGACACCGCCGGCAAAGGCGGCATCATCAGCCACGTCGTTGGCTCCGTGGATCCCCAGGGTGTGCAGCTGAAGGCGTTCAAGGCCCCGACGGATGAGGAGAAAGGCCACGACTTCCTGTGGCGGATCCAGAACGAAGTTCCGCGCAGCGGCATGTTCGGGGTGTTTGACCGGTCGCACTATGAGGATGTCCTGATCCATCGGGTCCATAAGTGGGCCACTCGGAAGGAACTGGACCGCCGCTACCGGGCCATCAACGAGTTCGAGGCGGAACTGAGTGAAAACGGCACCACGATCGTCAAAGTGATGCTCAATATCAGTCCGGAAGCGCAGAAGGAACGGCTCACGGCCCGGCTGGCCGACCCGCATAAACACTGGAAATACAGTTCCGGGGACCTGGAGGAACGCGTCTTCTGGGCGCAGTACATGGAGGCATACCAGACCGCCTTTGAGCGAACCAGCACCGAGGCGGCGCCGTGGTACGTGGTTCCGGCAGACAAGAAGTGGTACGCCCGGCTCGCCGTACAGGAGATTGTCGTGGGCGCGCTGGAACGAATGGACCTGCATTGGCCCAAGGGCGACTTCGATCTTGCCGAGGAACGCCGCAAGGTCGCCGCGTCCTAGCGGCCCGCCGTCTAGCCGGAGTCGCCCTTGCGGGCCGCGGCCAGCCGCGCCTTGGCCCCTTCCAAACATTCCTCGCACCGCTTGGCGAGGGCTTCGCCGCGCTCCCACAGTGCAAGTGACTCTTCCAGGCTGGCTCCTCCGGCCTCGAGCTGGCTGACCACGTTTACCAGTTCCTCGCGGGCCTGTTCGTAGGTCAGTGCTGCGACGTCCGCGTTAGTCGCGGTAGCGGCTTCATTGTTCATCTTCATCCGTTCCTGAGGTTTCCGGCTGTTTCCGGGTGCCTGGCCGTGATGGCAGCAGATCGCCGCCGGCTGCCGCCTGTGTCGAGGCCGCAGTGAATTCCCCCTCAGCCACGCGTACCCGCAGTCTTGTACCCTCGGGCGCCTGTTCCGGAGCCCTGACCACCGATCCGCCGTGAAGCTGCACCACGGCGTAGCCCCGGTCCAGGGTCTTTTGCGGAGACAAAGCCCGAACTTGGGCGCGCAGATGGGAAATCCTGTCCGTGTCCCGTGCCAGCGCCGAGCCGACGGCCGAAAAGCTCCGGCGCTGCAGCCGGGCAGCATCTTCTTCGCGCACCTGAATCATGCCCTCCGGGTTGGCCAATACCGGCCGGGAACGCAGGTGCTTCAGTCGGTCAGCCTCCCGGTCCACCAGCGAGTGGACCCCCCGGTTGAGGTGTGCCCTGGCCTGCTGGACGCGGGCCAGTTCCTCGACCACATCGGGCACAATCCGCTTGGCGGCATCGGTGGGCGTCGACGCCCGCAGATCCGCCACCTCATCGAGCAGGGGCCTGTCCGCCTCGTGCCCTATGGCGCTGACCACGGGGGTATTGGCGGCGGCGACACCCCGGATCAGCCGTTCGTGGCTGAACGGCAGCAGATCCTCCAATGAGCCGCCGCCACGGGCGATGACGATGACATCCACCTCCGGATGGGCATCCAGCTCGGTCAGGGCGGCGGTCACCTGCGCCACGGCACTCACGCCCTGGACGGCCACCTCGCGCACCTCGAACTGCACGGCGGGCCAGCGCAGCGAGGTATTCCGGAGGACGTCCTTCATGGCATCGGAATTGCGTCCCGTGATCAGCCCGATGCGGTGCGGCAGCAGGGGCAACCTTTTCTTCCGGCCGGCGGCAAACAGGCCCTCCGCGGCAAGAGCCTGGCGGAGCAGCTCGATCCGGGCCAGCAGATCGCCCAGGCCCACCGGACGGATGTCCCGGCTCTGCATGGAAAGCCGACCGGTCTTGATCCAAAAATCCGGCTTCAACTGGGCCACTACGCGGGAGCCGCGCTCCAGGGGTGTGGCCATCGCCGCCAGGGCCGAGGCGAAAACCGTTACGCTCAGCGATACTTCCGCGTCGATGTCCCGCAGGGTCAGGTAGCAGACGTTCGCCCGGCGGGTGAGCTCGATGATCTGGCCCTCCACCCAGACCGCGGGGGCCCGCTCTATGTGGGTCTTGAGCTTTTCGGACAGCAGGTGCAGCGGCCAGGGGTTCTCGGCACTGGTTTCGCCGGCGGTTGCGGGGATGGTCCGCTGCGTCGGCGCCACGGATATGAAGGACCCAGCGGTGCCCTCCGGAAAGAGAATGTCCTCGCTCACGGGCAATACCTCCTGGTTCGGTCGGGGCCGGCGGATGGCCAGAATACTTATGCGTGCGGGCGTCCCGGACGCCCGTTCAACTCTAGCTACATCATGCCGCACGGCACTGACACGAGGGCCCGGGCACACCGCCCAGCGCCGACGACCCTAGAGGCCTCTCGACCCTACCTGGAGCTACCCGACCTCATTCCGCGGAATGCTTCCGGGCTTCCTGCTGGTGTTTCTGGAGTTTTTCCTCCGCATCCCGGCGCCGCCGGGCCGCGGCCTGCAGCAGTTGGCTGGCTGACGTCCCGCGGTAGGTCTCGCGCTCTGCTTTCTCCCGCTCAGCCCGGTCATGTTCGGTTTTGACCTTCGCGGCGGCCTTCGCCTGGGCAGAATCCGCTGCCTCCGGTTCTGATTCGTGGCTCATGCACACATGGTCCCACAGCCAGCTGTACGTCGGAAGGCCGGGACTGGCTGGCACCGATCCGGCAAATGAGCGCTTCACAGAACCAGCCGCTACAGTTGTGCAGGCTAAGACCTATTGGGAGATTAATGCGTAGTTTTTTCGCAGCCATCGCGGCACTGCTCGCGCTTTTGCTGGCCGGGGTGGCCGTTCCGGCCATCTGGGCGGACCGCAATATTGTGCAGGAGTCCGGATTTGTGGCGATGGCCTCGCCGCTGGGCTCGGACCCGAAATTCCAGGCTGCGCTTACGGCCGCCGCCTCCAAAACGGTGTTCGCCCAGCTGAACGTCGACCCGGCGCTGCTGCCGATTGTCCAGCCGATCGTTGAGGCCGCGACAAAGTCGCTGACAACCGATCCGGGCTATCCGGCAGCGTGGACGGAGACGCTGCGCCGCAGCCATCGGCTCACCGTCACGGACGCCGGACAAGGCACCGGGGACCAGTCCGGCCTCACGTTGGATGTTGCGCCGCTGCTCGACCTCGTCGTTAAAAAGGTGACTGCCGGCGTGGGCGCCCCCGTTTCCGCTCCGCCGCAGGTGCTGATCAGTGTGGGCCGGGCGGATCAGCGCGCGGCCGTCGTCAAGCTGGCCACCTACGCCCCACTGGGATATTGGGCTGCCGGCGCCGCGGCCCTGGCCCTCATGCTGGCGCTGGTGATAGCACGACGGCGGTCCACCACCCTTTTGCTCGTCGGCCTGGGGCTGGCGGCCGTGGCCGGTGCCTGGAAACTGGGCATGGACCAGCTCGCCAAAAATGTCCTGGACAGCGCCAGCGGCAATGCGGTGGCCGACCTGTTCAAGCAGCAGTTCGTGGCAGCCTCGAGTGCGAGTTTCGGCTGGTGGATCGTCGTGGCGCTGGTCGTGGCCGGAGTCATGGTTGCTGTTGGGGGACTGGGCCGGATCTTCGCCCGTAGCTGACAGGACGGGTCTTCGGGCTGCCGCTGTGGGCCAGCCCCTAGAATGGAACCATGACCAGTACCGCAGTTTCCGTGCCCATGCCTGCCGTTCCGCGCAAGCGGCGGTCCCCGGCCGAGGTCGCGGCGGCGGCTCCGGTCAGCGGACCCAAGACGGTCCTGCTGGCCGCGCCGCGCGGCTACTGCGCCGGGGTGGACCGGGCCGTGATCGCGGTCGAGAAAGCGCTGGAACACTACGGCCCACCGGTTTATGTGCGCAAGCAGATCGTGCACAACGTTCATGTTGTCAGCTCGCTGGAGGCCAAGGGCGCCATCTTCGTCGAGGAAAACGACGAGGTGCCCGAAGGCGCCCTGGTTATCTTCTCGGCCCACGGCGTCTCGCCCGCCGTCGTCCAGTCCGCAGCGGACCGCGGCCTGCGCACCATCGACGCCACCTGCCCGCTGGTCACGAAGGTGCACCGCGAGGCGGTCCGCTTCGCCAACGACGATTTCGACATCCTGCTGATCGGGCACGAGGGTCATGAGGAAGTTGAGGGCACCTCGGGAGAGGCGCCCGAGCACATCCAGATCGTGAACGGACCCCACGAAGTGGACAAGGTCACGGTGCGGGATCCCAAGAAGGTGATCTGGCTGTCGCAGACCACACTCAGCGTCGATGAAACGATGGAAACGGTCCGGCTGCTCAAGGAAAAATTCCCCACACTGCAGGATCCGCCCAGCGACGACATCTGCTACGCCACCACCAACCGCCAGGTCGCGATCAAGAAGATCGCACCCGGCGCGGATCTGGTGATCGTCGTCGGATCCGCGAATTCCTCCAATTCGGTGCGGCTGGTTGAGGTGGCGCTGGAATACGGCGCCAAGGCCTCCTACCGGGTGGACTTCGCCAACCAGGTGGACGAAACCTGGTTTGAGGGCGTGGAAACCGTCGGTGTGACCAGCGGTGCGTCGGTGCCGGAAATCCTGGTCCAGGACGTGCTTCAGCTGCTGTCCGACTATGGCTACACGGATGTGGAGGAAGTGGTGACGGCGGAGGAAGACCTGCTCTTCTCGCTGCCGAAGGAACTGCGCGCCACGCTCAAGGAAGCCGGCGATACCAGCCGCGCCCTGGGCGGCCGCGGCCACCGCCCCGCTTCCTGACCGGACAGGGCTGCTACATTTCGTTGTAGACCAATTCAGGTGCCGTGAGCGAGCGCGGAATGACCTCGACGCTGTCCGGGGCAGACAGGCTTTCAGGATCCATGGCGTTCAATTTGCGGGCCGTGGGCAGCACCCGGGCCTCCAGTGTCCCCACGACGACGTTGTACCTGTCCACGGATGCCTTCAGGGACACCCCCAACTTCCCGACGCCCTCGCCCAGCTTGCCCAGGCGCGAGTAGAGCTGGCTGGAGAGCTCGAAGAGTTCCTTGGCGCTCTCGGTCAGGACGTCCTGGCGCCAGCTGAAGGCAACGGCCTTGAGGATGGCCAGCAGACTGATGGGGGAGGCCAGGACCACGTTCCGGGAGATGGCGTAGTCCAGCAGGGCCGGATCCGCCAGCAGCGCGGAGGAGAGGATCGACTCCACCGGGACGAAGCAGATCACCAGTTCCGGGCTGTTACCCGCGGATTCCCAATACTTCTTGTTGGCCAGCGTGTCCACATGTGCCTTGAGGGCCTTGGCATGCTGGGCCAGCAATTCGCTGGCGCGGGACGTCCCCTGCGGGCCCTCCGACGCCGATGCCTCATGGGCCTGCAGGAAGGCCGAGAGCGGCACCTTGGCATCGAGAACGAGTTCCTTGTTCCCGGGTAGTCTGACCACCATGTCCGGACGGTTCGCGCCATCGGCGGTGAGCGAGTGGACCTGTTCTTCGAAGTCAACGTGTGCCAGCATGCCGGCGGCCTCCACCACCCGGCGCAGCTGCACCTCGCCCCATTTGCCTCTGGCGCTATTGGAGCGCAGAGCGGAGGCCAGAGACTGGGTGGTCAGCAGAAGCTGGGCATCGGCGTCCTTGGCATCCCGCAGCTGCTGGGCAAGCTGTCCGTATTGCTCCACGCGGTCCCGCTCCAGCAGGGCGACCTGGCGCTGCACATCGGAAAGCTTCTCCGCCACCGGGCCCAGCGCCTGAAGCACCGAACCATCCGTGGATGCTCTTTCACTCAGCTGCCGGTTCTGGGCGGCCAGCAGCCTTCGCTCGGCGTCCGCCCCGGCCAGTTGCGCGGATACCTCGCCCAGCCGTGCGCTGGCGTCGTCAAACTCCCCCTCTACAACTACCATCCGCCGGCGGAAAAACCACGCCGCCAGTGCGGCACCAGCGCCCAGTCCAATAATCAGCATCAGCAGAGCCAGCAAAACCACGAATCCGTCCATAGGAAAACCCTCCCACGCGGTACCGACAAAACACGGCAGGTCGCCGCAGGACGGGTCCGTCCGGCCCGATCTGCTCACTGTCCCGGCCTCCTCAGTGAGCAGAACATGGTTCTGCTCAGCGACCCGGCAACCCATTGAGCAGAACGGTCCCGGCCCAAGCCCGCCCGCTCCCGGCCGCGGCAGCCCGCCGTCGTACGCCCGGATCCGGGACTCAAGTAAGCTTGGATACCGTGGCTCTTACTATTGGCATCGTCGGACTGCCCAACGTCGGCAAATCAACCCTCTTCAACGCGCTCACCCGCAACAACGTGCTCGCCGCGAACTACCCGTTCGCCACGATCGAGCCCAACGTCGGCGTGGTCAGCCTGCCGGACCCGCGTCTGCAGCAGCTCGCCAAGGTCTTCGGCTCGGCACGGCTGCTCCCCGCGACGGTGTCCTTCGTGGACATCGCCGGCATCGTGAAGGGCGCCTCCGAGGGTGAGGGTCTTGGCAACAAGTTCCTGGCCAACATCCGCGAAGCCGAAGCCATTGCCCAGGTCATCCGCGTGTTCGATGACCCCGACGTGGTGCACGTTGACGGCAAGGTCGATCCGCGCTCGGATATGGAGACCATTAATACTGAGCTGATCCTGGCTGATCTGGAGACCGTGGAGAAGTCCATTCCCCGCGTGGAAAAGGCCGTCAAGCTTAAACAGCGCGAGGCCGGGGAACTGGCGGCCATCGAGAAGGCCAAGGCCGTACTGGAACGCGGCGACACGATTTTCTCTTCGGTCGCCAGCGACAAGCTGGAGATGGAATACCTGCGCGAGCTGAGCCTGCTGACGGCAAAGCCCTTTATCTACGTCTTCAACGTGGACGACGCCGTCCTGGGCAGCCCGGAACGCCAGCGCGAGCTGCTGGAGCTGGTGGCGCCGGCGGATGCGATTTTCCTGGACGCCAAACTGGAGGCGGACCTGGTGGAGCTGGATCCCGAGGAGGCCAGGGAGATGCTGGAGATGAACGGCCAGGACGAATCCGGCCTCGACCAGTTGGCCCGCGTCGGCTTCCACACGCTGGGGCTGCAGACCTACCTGACCGCCGGGCCCAAAGAAACCCGCGCCTGGACCATTCACCGCGGGGACACGGCACCTCAGGCGGCCGGGGTGATCCACACGGACTTCCAGCGCGGCTTCATCAAGGCCGAGGTGGTCAGCTTTGACGAGCTGATCTCCGCCGGTTCGATGGCGGAGGCCAAGGCGCG
>JALYYI010000105.1 GCA_030946705.1 Actinomycetota bacterium
CCCCAACACCGCCCGCCCCAACACCGGGCGGACCAGTGCCCCGCGGGCCGGCGCCCCCCGGGGGAACTCGGCCCGGCTCGCTGCTGGCAGGGCCGCGACGGCTCAGTCCGTACCGGCCATCCGCACGCACGCGCCCTCACAGCCGTACGAACCGGCCGAGATGCCCCCGCTGCCTGCGGGAAACGCCCACGGCCTGGAGCCGCTGGACGCCGTAACAGCGGGCCTGGGACGGGTGCAGCGGAACCGCCTACTCCAATGGGGCGCTATCATTATTGGCGGCGTTGCCCTCATCGCTGGACTCAGCATGCTCATTATCGGACTGGCCCACTAGGGCCAAGACGCCAAACCTGAAGGAAACCCTTGACCGCCACAGAGAGCTCCATCACCATCGCCCGGACTGCTGCCCGGGCGGCCTCGGCCAAACTCGCGCAGGACATTGTTGCCCTGGACGTAAGTGACCGGCTGGCCATTACCGACATTTTCTTCATCGCCTCCGCGGCCAACGAGCGGCAGGTCAACGCGATCGTTGACGGCATCGAAGAGGAACTGATCAAGGCCAACCTCCGCCCGGTGCGCCGCGAGGGCCGCTCCGAAGGCCGCTGGGTCCTGCTGGACTACATCGAGGTCGTGGTGCACGTCCAGCATGAGGAGGACCGCGTCTTCTACGCCCTCGAGCGGCTCTGGAAGGACTGCCCGCTGATCGACCTGCAGCTGGACGGGGCCGATCCGTCCGCCAGGGCCGTGTCCGCAGCCCCGGAGCCAGGAGCTTCGGCCGCGGCCCAAGAGTCGGCCTCCGCCGAGTAGTGGTAGGCATCGGCCCGACTGACGCGGGCGGCCACCGGCGGGTTATTTTTTGGCGGCACGGCCGGACGCGCTGGAACGCGGAACTGCGCTTCCAGGGCCAGAGGGACATAGAGCTCGACGACGTCGGCCGCGCCCAGGCGGAGAAGGCCGCGGCCCTGCTGGCCGCCGTCGGGCCCACCCGCATCATTTCCTCCGACCTGCGGCGCGCCCGCGATACCGCCCGGGCGCTTGCCGTCCGCACCGGCCTGGAGGTGAGCCTTGACGTGCGCCTGCGCGAAACCTTTGCCGGTGTCTGGGAGGGGCTGACCTTCGAGGAAATCAGCCGGTCCTACCCGGAGGATGTGCTCCGCTGGGAACGTGACGAAGCCGGCTCCAGAGCCGGAGGGGGAGAGACCCGGACCGAGGTGGCCGAACGGATGAACGCGGCCGTTTTGGAGACCGTGGCGGACCTGCCCCCTGCCGGCACCCTGGTGGTCGCCAGCCACGGCGGGGCGGCCAGGGTCGGCCTGGCCCGGTTGCTGGGACTGCCCTACGCAAGCTGGGGCGCCCTGGCCGGACTGTCCAACTGCAATTGGTCCGTACTGGAGGAAACCACCCGCGGTGCCGCCGCAGCCGCCCGCGGGCCGCACTGGAAACTCACCGAGCACAATGCGGGCACCCTGCCGGAGCCGCTGGTCGGGCCTGTGGAGGACTAGGCGGGCGCCGGATATCCCTGGATTCCCCGCCGATTTGGTAACTGCTGAATTCCTGTTCTAAGATTGACAAGTTGCTTCGGACCGGAGGGAAACCGCCGGATCGGAGAGACGGGTTTGGGGCTGTGGCGCAGCTGGTAGCGCACCTGCATGGCATGCAGGGGGTCAGGGGTTCGAGTCCCCTCAGCTCCACCACGAAACCGCTGGAACAAAGGGATGAGACCCCGTTCCGGCGGTTTTCTTTTTGCCCGATACTCGATCAACCCCGCGTTTACCGCGCGTTTGAAAAACATACACGGGAAATCCCGGTCAAACACGGGCCGACAATGGGCTGAGCGCAGCCTGCCTGAGGTATTCTCCAGGGAAAGATTTCGACTGTTCTTCGTGTTCCAAAGAGGCACCCAGTCTGCAGCACGGCGGCGGCTGTGCAGCGTCATTCCCAGCAGATGCGGTAACCGGAAAGAAGGATCAGAATGATGCCACCTCTGCCGGCGTGCGCCCGATGCAGAAATACTGAAAACATGTGTCGTGTCCCGGTGAGGATTGGAACTCCTACGCACGCGGGATAGACAATCGCACGGCGATTGTAGACATATCGACATGCCCCAGGTGCGGCTCAATGACAACCACGATCCTCACCCCTGACGGAAGTCCCCCCGAAACCGGTGAGCTCAGGTACAGCACTTCGGTGAGGTACCGATCTGGGCTACGGTCTTAGGTGAAGATCCGACGCTGATCCCCGGTGGGCGACATGTTCCCCTGGGTTCTTACTAACTCGGATCGGCAGTCCCTTACCACTTGGTTTATTTCGTAGGTCAATTGTCCCCGTCAAGGCTTGCATCAGGGCATGGCGCATTTAATCCGTGGTGAACCTCGTTGGTGACGGAGTCGCCCGTCAGCGTCAGATCCCCTATCTACCCCGCAAAGTGAGGGGATGGATGACTCGCGTTACCCTTCGTGTGCGGCCGCGAACCAGAAAGATGGTCGGACAAGGAAGTGGCCAGCCCGGCGATGATGTTCCGTCACCAGGGCCGGCCCCTGTCGGTCTCTAGCTGGCGTCCGGTTCGGTCGTCTTCGTCAGCAGGGTGTTAAGCCGGTCCAGGCGCTCCTGCAAAGCGGTTGCGTGTCGGTGGTCGTCCGAGGATTCGATGGCGTCCTCGATGCAGGAGAGGCCATGGAAGGCTGCCTCCACCAGGTCATCCTGCTCATCCTCGGTGAGGGACCGGGTCCTGGGTCCGTGCTCGTCGGCGATCCAGGGTGCTGCCTTAGCCAAAGCAGCCTGCAGGTGATGTCGATGATCTTCCCGGCGCGCTTGCGTCCGTGGATGCCTGCGATCCCTACAACCCAGCTGTCATCGGACGGGTTTAGAGCCCAGACGAGGTCCTCGATGTTCGGGCCATCCTGGGCGGTTCCTCCCGGATCCAATCGTCGTCCTCCTGGATGTCTTCGATGAGACCGCCGTCCGCGTTTGCCAGGGAAATCGGGTCGTAGTTGTTCTCGCCGTCCTGGTTCTCCCAGACCCGCAGCGTCACCGCGTGCGGATACTTCGCCAGCAGAGCGCCGGCAGCGAGTTGGAGCGACTCGTGCTGGTAGATCCGGTCCTGGTTCTCCAACTGCTGCTGGAGCCGGGCGCGGCGGGCACGCGTCTCATCACGCGTCATGAAGCGGTCGGTCACCGTGGGGCCGGAAGCGGGGGAGAGGGAGACATCGGCGACGCCGTGGGCGTGGGTGGCGAACTGTCCGCCTACGGGGGTGCCGACGGGCTGGCGGGAAACAGAAGTAGTAGTCATACCTTCCTGTGTGCGGCGAAAGTGCCTGGCGCGTGGCGGCGCACGACGGTCCCGTTTCCGTACACATGGATTACATGAGCAAGATCTTGGTGGCCGGCGATTGACATGGTCGTATTCCGTGGATGGTGAGGTGGTGCGCTGTGCCGCCCGCGACGGGTTCACCACGCTCATTCATGTCGGTGACCTGGCGGTGCTGTGGCTGGCGGCCAACGATGACGATAAGTTCACCCGGCTGCTGGTCCGCTGGCCGGAAAAGCACGCGATCTCAATGCTCTTCATCGACGGCAACCATGACGTGCACCCGAAGCTGCGTGCCCTGCCCCTGAACGGCGAAGGCTTCGGCGTCATCAGCGAACGGCTGCTCTACGCGCCCCGCGGGCACCGCTGGGAGATGGAAGGGCTCCGATTCGGCGCGCTCGGCGGAGCCTACTCGGTGGATCGCCGTACCCGGAAACTGGGCAAGTCCTGGTGGGAAGGCGAGGAGGTCACCGAGCACGGTGTGGTCCGCCTGGGTAGCGAGCCGTTGGACGTTCTCATCGCCCATGAGGTGCCTGTCGGCATTGACGTGGTCCCGGAAGTCTCCGGGCGAATGCCGGAGGATGTTGAACGAGCTGCCTATCACGGGCGGATGCTGGTCAGGGATGCGGTGCGCAACACCGAACCGAAGCGCGTCTTCTCCGGACACTGGCACCAGCCCCGCAGGTCAGGAATTGTGCGTTCAGGCATGGGAGGCTACTTCCATAGGTGCGTGACGGGCAAGGTCGGAGTCCACAATGGTCAGGGCGACTACGTCGAAGACGCAGCCGGGGGCGGCGTTGGCTGTGCGGGCCGGCCGGGCTGCCACCAGTGCAGCATCCGCGCTCGGGTAGACGGGCCCGGTGAGGAAACCGCCGCCAGGTTCACGGACGTTGAGCGACCCGACGGCGAAGCCAGCCGGATGCCGGGGCACAGCGGTGACCAGGGGTGTGCCGGCGGCCGGGTCGGTTTCCACAAAGGTGACCGCAGAAACGTCAACGAAGCAGCCGTCGCCGGAACGGTAGCGCAGCGTTTCAGCCTCGCGGACCGCGGATTCCTGGGAGTCGTGCAGGTTCCCGTCCAGCGGCAGGGTCGTGTTCCCCTTACTGGTGATGCACGTGAAATGAGCGGTGTGGTTCATGGCGTTCAGGTCACCGGCTCCCACACAACATCTGCCGGCAGAATCACGGCTGTCGGTTCTTCGAACATCCGGTCGTATCCGATTTCAGGCCCGGCCAGGATAGTGACACCCCAACCGAACTTAGTCCGCATCGGCGTATCGGTGCCGTCGACAATGATGGCCTCATGCGGGAGCTCGTACAGCTCGGCCGGCGTGGTTATCTTTCTCATGCTCGTGATGTGTGCGGACAGGGGAGGAATAGTGCCCGTGGGTCAGCGAGCAGCCACTTCGACGTGCGCGGCATTGACTACCGCTGTGCTGCCACCCAGCGCGCGGCGGACTCCGCGTCCGGCTGGCCGAACGTGAATCCGAGCTCCAGCAGCGTCGACGGCACGGCGATCGTACTGGTCAGCAGCATCTCCTCCGCCATTTCGCCGAGCCCGAGCCGGAGCAAGAACGCAGGGACCGGGAGCCGGGTGGGCCGGTGGAGCTCCCGGCCCAGGGCCTGGATCAGTTGCCCCATCGCGGCCGGTTCGGGGCTGCACAGGTTGACCGGCCCGGCGGCCGGGGAGTGCAGGAGAAAATCGATGGCCGCAACATAGTCGGCAAGTGTGATCCAAGGCCAGAACTGCCGCCCGTTGCCGAGCGGTCCACCCAACCCCAAAGTGAGAGGCAGAAGCAATTTGGACAGGGCACCTCCCCGCGGCGCCAGGACCACTCCGGTTCGGACCATGACAGTCCTGGTGACCTCCGCGGCGGGTGCGGCTGCGGCTTCCCACGCATCGCAGATGTCGGCCAACAGCGAGTTGCTGCCGACCGGTGCGTCCTCAGATGCCGGACCGGCGTCGTGCTGACCGTAATATCCCGTCGCGGACGCGCTGAGGAACACTGCGGGCGGGGTGGCGCAGGCCCCGAGCGCCGTTACCAGCGTGTGGACCGGATCCAGCCGGGAGGAATACATCACTTCCTTGTACGCCCGGGACCACGGACGGCCACCCAGGGACTCGCCGCATAGGTTGATGACGGCGTCGACGTTGTCCAATACGGCCGGGTCGAGCCAGCCGGAGGAGGGCTCCCAAGTGATCTCCTCGGAGCTTTTTGCCGCCCGGCGGACAAGGCTGGAGACCCTGTGACCGGTGCCGGTGAAGTGCTCGCGCAGGGCACTACCCAGAAGCCCGGACCCGCCGGAGATAAGAATATGCATGCTCCCAGTTGATCACGGGAGTTACAGGCCCGGTAGGCCGACCGGGGGCCGGCCCTTTGAGCTGCGCGCCAGCTGACCCGTCAGTAGGCAGCCGTCTATCTGTGCGGATTGAAGTGGTTCCGTCTTCAGGAACCCGGGCGCGATGGAGAGGTCAGTCCTTCTGCGGTGCGAACAGGTCGGCTACCCGATAGTCGGTGGCTTTGCGCTCCTCAAGGTACTTCAACGCCTGCTCATGGAAGAAGGCGATAGGCACACTGTTGCAGACACCCGTGAGGATCAGGACCGGGTCCATCGTCTCGGCTTCAAGCCCGGTGCCGTCCGGACTGGTGATGTGCGATCGGGAGGCGAAAGCCTCGAACAGGGACGTGCCCGGATGGTGGACGGACCAGAGTGTCACGATTTCCTGGGCACCACTGGCGCCCGGAGTGAGTGGGAATTCCGTGCTGACGCGGTCATCGGATTTCATCTGCCGATCGTGGCACCT
>JALYYI010000120.1 GCA_030946705.1 Actinomycetota bacterium
GGGGGGGCCGCCGCCGGTGGCGGCGTTCCCCTGGCGCCGGAACACCCCGCGTTTACCCGCGTGATGACCCTCGCCGCGGTGGCCGCCGTCGTCTGGACCCTGGCCGCCGTCGTCGTTCTGATCCTTACCTACTCGGACATCGCCGGGCAGCCCGTCTCCGGCACCTCGGAGTACACCAGCCAGCTGGTCTACTACATGACGGCGCTGCCCACCGGCCAGGCGTGGCTGTCCGTGTGCATCTTCGCCGCGGTGGTGACCACGTTGTGCTTCGGCGTCCGCTCGCTGACCGGGCTGGGCCTGACCCTGATCCTGGCGATGCTGGGCATTGTGCCGCAGGCCCTGATCGGCCACTCCTCCAGCGGCACCGACCACGACGGCGCGGTCAATTCGCTGCTGTTGCATATCACCGGGGTCGCGCTGTGGTTCGGCGGCATCATTGCCCTGGCGGTGGTGTCCGGCACGCTGGGCAAGCTGACCGGTCCCGTGCTCAAACGCTTCTCCGCGATGGCCCTTTTCGCCTTCATCGTGGTGTTTGCCTCCGGCGTCGTCAACGCGGCCATCCGGGTCACCAGCTGGAACGACCTCTTCAATTCGCCCTACGGCCAGCTGATCCTGGTGAAGACGGCGGCCACCATCATGCTCGGCTGCATCGGCATTATGCACCGGCAGTGGATCATTCCACGGCTGGAACCGGGGCGCAACGCCCGATCGGTCCTGACCGCCTCCCGCGTCCTCTGGCAGCTGATCCTGGGCGAGCTGGTCATCATGGGCGCCACCAGCGGCATTGCCGTCGCGCTGAGCCGCTCGGCCCCGCCGCAGCCCACCAGCTTTGCCCCGGACTCTCCGCCGGCCCTCATCCTGAGCGGTTACGTCCTCCCTCCGGAGCTGACCGCGGCGCGCTGGTTCACCGAATGGCGGCTCGACTGGCTCTGGCTGGCCTTTGCGCTGATCACGACGGCGGCCTACCTGTCCGGGGTCATCAAATTACGACGGCGGGGGGACGGCTGGCCCTGGCTGCGGACCCTTTCGTGGCTGGCCGGCATGGCGGCGCTGGTCTACATCACCTCCGGCGGCCCGGCCGTCTACGGCCAGGTGCTGTTCAGCGCGCACATGGTGGAGCATATGATGCTGATGGTGGTGGCCCCGCTGTTCATGGTGCTGGCCGCGCCGATCTCGCTGGCGCTGAAGGCGATGACGCCGCGCGGGGACGGCAGCCGCGGGATCCGCGAATGGATCCTGGTGATTGTGCACTCCAGGTTTTCCGCTCTGGTGACGCATCCGCTCTTTGCCGCCGCCAACTTCGCCGGCAGCCTGGTGCTCTTTTACTTCTCGCCCGCCTTCGGCTATGCGATGCGCGACCACGTGGGCCACGAGCTGATGATCCTGCACTTCACCATCACCGGCTACCTGTTCATCCTGAGCATGATCGGCTCCGATCCGGTGCCGCGCCGGGCACCGTACCCGATGCGCCTGCTGCTGCTGCTGGCCACGATGGCCTTCCACGCCTTCTTCGGCGTCGCGATCATGAGCTCCACCGCGCTGATGGATGGCAGCTACTTCGGCAACATGGGCCGCAGCTGGGGGGATTCCGCGATCGTGGACCAGCAGACGGGCGGGGCCATCGCCTGGGGGATCGGCGAGGTGCCCACCGTGCTGATCGCCATCGGGGTGGCCATCATGTGGTCCCGCTCCGATGAACGCGAAACCAAACGCAAGGACCGGGCCGCGGACCGGAATAACAACGCGGACCTGACCGCTTACAACGATATGTTCAGCCAGCTGGCCGAGCGCGATGCGAAGCAAGGAGACAGAGGATGACCGAAGCGTTGGGAACTGCGGCACACGTGCGGATCCGTGCCTCCGAGCTGGAGGGCCGCGGCTGGTTGAACACCGGCGGCAAGGTCCTGGATCTGGAGAAGCTGCGCGGCAAGATCGTGCTGCTGGATTTCTGGACGTTCTGCTGCATCAACTGCCTGCACGTGATCGATGAACTGCGCCCGCTGGAGCAGCAGTACGCGGACGTGCTGGTGACCGTGGGCGTGCATTCGCCCAAGTTTGAACACGAGGCGGACCCGGTGGCGCTGGCCGCCGCCGTCGAACGCTATGAAATCCGCCATCCCGTGCTGGATGATCCGGAGCTGCTGACCTGGCAGGCCTACGCCGCGCGCGCCTGGCCGACCCTCGTGGTCATCGATCCGGAGGGCTACATTGTGGCGCACCTCTCCGGCGAGGGACACGCGGCCGGGCTGGAGTCGCTGATCCCGGAACTGGTGGCCCGGCACGAGGCCAAGGGCACGCTGCACCGCGGGAACGGCCCGTACGTCGCGCCGGAGCCGACGGCGGGGGACCTGCGTTTCCCGGGCAAGGTGCTGCCGCTGCCGGGCGGACATTTCCTGGTCTCGGACACCGGACACCACCGGCTGGTCGAACTCGGACCGGATCTGCTGACCGTGGTCCGGGCCTTCGGCACCGGAACCAAGGGCTTTGCGGACGGCCCGGCGGAGGCGGCGCAGTTCAATGAACCGCAGGGCCTGACGCTGCTGCCCGACGCTGTTGCCGCGGCGGCCGGCTACGACGTGGTGGTGGCGGACTCGGTCAACCACCGGCTGCGCGGAGTGTGCCTGGCGGACGGCTCGGTCCGGACGCTGGCCGGCAATGGCGTGCAGCGGCTGCTGGACGCGGGTCCGGCCCTGGTGGACGACGACGGCGCCTCCCTGACCGGGGATCTCGGCACCGACCCGCTGGCTGTCGCCCTGTCCTCGCCGTGGGATGTTGTCTGGTCCACCAGGCTGGACCGGGTGGCCGTGGCGATGGCTGGCGTGCACCAGATCTTTGGCCTTGACCCGCTGACCGGGCACCTGACCATCGTGGCCGGCAACGGGCTGGAGGGGCTGCTGGACGGACCCGCGGAACAGGCCTGGTTCGCCCAGCCCTCGGGGCTGGCCGAGGACGCGGACGGCAACATCTGGGTGGCGGACTCCGAAACCTCGGCCCTGCGCGTGCTGCGCATCGGCGCCGCCGCCGGAAGCGCGGACGCCGCCGGTACCGGGCAACTGTCCCGCACTAACGGCATGAACCGGGCCCCTATCGTGCAACAACTGCGGGGCAGTTTGACCGCGGGCGGGGGCGATGGCGCGTCGGGGCCGCCCACGGTCACCGTGGAAACCGCCGTCGGGCAGGGCCTGTTCGATTTCGGCTTCCGCGACGGCGCGGCGGACCAGGCCATGCTGCAGCACGCGCTCGGCGTGACGGTGCTGCCGGATGGCTCCATCGCCGTGGCTGACACCTACAATGGCGCCGTGCGGCGGTATGACCCGGTGGCCGGGACGGTCAGCACGCTGGCCCGCGGCCTCGCGGAACCGTCGGATGTGCTGCTGGACATCAGCGGGGAGATTCCGCTGCTGATCGTGGTGGAGGCGAACAAGCACCAGCTGGTGCGCCTGCCCGTTCCCAAGGAAGCGCTGCAGGTGGATGAGGGCGCCGCCCAGACGAAGCGGCCCAAGACACCGGTGGCCGCCGGCGAGCTGGCCCTGACGGTCCGCTTTTCGGCCCCGACCGGGCAGAAGCTGGACGACCGCTGGGGGGACCCCACCCAGCTGAAGATCTCCTCCACGCCGCCGGAACTGCTGGCGGCCGGCGGTGGCACGTCGGTGGGCCTTACCCGCACACTGACGCTCTCCGTCGACGTCCCCGAGGGCGTGCTGCACATCACCGCGCGTGCGGCCGCCTGCGACGGGCCGGAGACCGCGGACGGTGAGATCCCCGACCATGCGGCCTGCCACCTCTACCAGCAGGACTGGGGCATTCCGGTGCTGTTGGACGCGAACGGAGCCACCGAACTGACCCTGGACCTGCGCGGGATGGACTGAGTTCAGTAGTCCATGTTCAGTAGTCCACCACCGGGGTCACGGTGATGCTGGAATCCGTCACGTCCAGCTTGGCCGTGAAGCCGAAGTCCTGCGCATCCTTCACAACCGCGACCTTCCCGGAGAACAGCTGCTGCTCCTGGTACTCCACCTGCGCCTTGACGGTCAGCGGCGCCATCACCCATTTCCCGCCGTAGGCTGAGATGCTGCTCTTCGGGTAACTGGCGATGCTCCACTTGATGGGGCCCAGCACTCGGTTGTCCGTGCGGTTGCTGAACGGGCAGCCGGTGGGCAGCAGGACCTGCTGTTTGGCGCAGTTATCCAGGTACTGGTGGATCTTGGCGTCCACCTCGGCCAGCAGGGCGGGGGAGGGCCCGGTGGCCAGTGCGACGGCGGTCGGCTTGGTTTCAGGGGCCGTGACGGTAGTGCTGACGGCCGGAGCCTGGAAGTATTTGCTCTGGAAGTCGGCCTTGTATTGTCCCGGATACAGCACGGCGAACCTGTTCTTGCCGGAGGGCATGTTCACCTGGACACCGTTTACCGACGCCTGGTTCTCATTAACTACCGAGACATCAATCGTCGGCAGCGCGGCAGGGACGAAGCTCCAGGTGTTGAAGAACAGCCACTCCTTGCCGGCGGGCTCCAGGGTGAAATCGGTGCTTTGTGACGCGCCGTCAATGGTGTAGCTGACCGCGACTTTCACCCGGCCGCCGTCCAGGTTCTCCGGGTTGCCGACGTGCGTATCGCCGAGTTTGGCGGCGGCGGCCTTGAGACCGTCGCCATCCAGCATGGCGGGGTTGGCTGAGGGGACCGGGGCGCGCAGCAGACCCAGGGCTTTGGCGCCGTCGCCGTCGCGCAGGGCCTGCATATAGTCGCGCACGGACTGCTGGGGTCCGAAGTAGTTGGTGTTCACCAGGGAGATGGTGAACACGGCGGCGGCCACAGCCAGCATCAATCCGAGCAGCCAGCCGGCCGCGATCTTGATGAGTCTGGAGCCGTTTTGCACGAAGCCAACGATACCGGCTCCGCGGCCGCAGTCCGTGCAGGGTCCGCCAGATTACCGCCGGCGACGCCGCGGAGCGGTGCCGAAGACGTCCCGCATCAGGTCCCGTGCCAGGCTCGAGCCCATGGAGCGGACCATGCTCCGCAGCCCTCCACCGAGCGCGCCGCCCAGCGCGCCGAGGATCTCCCCGCCCAAGGCGGTGCCCTCCGGCCGGGGCGCGGGAAGCGGAGCCGGAGCGGGCAGCGGAGCCGGCGGCCGCGGCGGCGCCCCGACCGAGGGGCCGGTGGCAGGCGCTGCGGCACGGCTCGCCAGCTTCTCATAGGCCGAGAGTGGATCCTGCTCGGTCCCGTACTCCGCCAGCAGGGCGGACCCGGCGATGGTGGCCTTGACCAGCCCGTCCGCGCTCGGACCGATCACCGATTCCGGGGCACGCAGCCGTGTCCAGGCGACCGGCGTCGGGGCGCCCTTCTCGTTCATCACCGTCACCACAGCCTCGCCGATGCCCGCGGAGGTCAGGACCTCCTCCAGGTCATAGTCGCTGACGGGGAAGGTGGACACCGTGGCCTTGAGGGCCTTGGCGTCGTCGGGCGTGAAAGCCCGCAGCGCGTGCTGGACGCGGTTCGCCAGCTGTCCCAAAACGTCGGTGGGGACATCCTTTGGCGTCTGGGTGACAAAGAAAATGCCGACGCCCTTGGAGCGGATCAGCCGCACCGTCTGCGTGATGGCGTTCAGGAAGGCCTTGCTGGCCCCGCTGAAAAGCAGATGGGCCTCGTCCAGGAAGAAGACCAATTTGGGCTTGTCCAGGTCTCCGACCTCGGGCAGGTCACGGAACAGGTCCGCCAGCAGCCACATCAGGAAGGTGGAGAAAAGCAGCGGCTTGTCCTGCACGCTGGGCAACTCCAGGCAGGTGATCACGCCGCGGCCGTCCGGAGCGGTGCGGAGCAATTCCGCCGTGTCGAACTCCGGCATGCCGAAGAACCCGGCCATGCCTTGGGCGTCCAGCCCGATGAGCTCGCGCAGGATCACGCCCGCCGTGGCCTTTGACAGCCCGCCCAGCTCATCCAGGGCGTCCTTCCCCTCCTCCGAGGTCAGGAATTGGATGACCGCGCGCAGGTCCTTGAGATCGTACAGTTCCAGGTCCTGCGTGTCTGCGTAGTGGAAGACCAGCTGCAGGCTCGATTCCTGCGTCTCATTGAGGCCCAACACGCGCGAGAGCAGGATGGGGCCGAAGGAGGTGATCGTGGCCCGGACCGGAACCCCGTTGCCGTCCCCACCCAGGGACAGGAACTCCACCGGGAAGGCCTTGGCGGACCATTCCTGGGCCAGGCTCTGGGTCCGGGCTGTCAGCTTGTCGCTGGCCGTGCCGGCCGTAGCCAGACCGGAGAGATCGCCCTTGATGTCCGCCAGGAAGACAGGAACACCCGCCCCGGAGAGTTGTTCGGCCATCATGTGAAGCGTGACGGTCTTGCCGGTTCCGGTGGCGCCGGCAACCAGCCCGTGCCGGTTCATCATCCGCAGCGGGAGACCGATCTGCGCTTCCTTGTGCAGCTCGCCGTCCACGAGCGCGGCTCCCAGCCCGATGGATGGTCCGGCAAAGGTGTATCCCTGCTGGAGCGCCGCGATCTTTTCAGCCGTACTTTTGGTCGCCATGTGCAAAACCATAGCGCACGGCCGAACCCGGCCGGCAAGGATGTGGGGAAGTTCTTTTGGGCCCGGCGGCTACGCCAGCAGCGCCGAAACCACCACCAGGGCGGGCACCGCGACGGCGGTCGTCAGCAGGACGGTGTCCTTGGCCAGCGCTACGCCCTGATCGTAGCGCGCCGCGGCGACAAAGACGTTCTGCGCCGTCGGCAGGGCCGCCAGGACGACGGCGGCAAAGAGTGCGTGCCCCTCAAGACCCAGCAGATACTTGGCCAGCAGGAAGGCAACCGCCGGCTGGAACACCAGTTTGACGGCCGTTGCCAGCAGCACATCGGTGCGGACACCGGCATGCTGCAGGGGTTTGGACCCATACAGCGATATGCCGAAGGCCAGCAGGGCGCCGGGAACCGCGATGCCGCCCACCAGGTTGAAGGGCTGCATGGCCAGGTCCGGCGGGTGCCAGCCGGTTGCAGCGATGACCAGGCCGATGAAAGAGGCAATCAGGATGGGGTTCCTTGGCACCTGGATCAGGAAGTTCTTCAACGAGGCCCGGCGGCCGCTGCTGGCCACATCCATCAGGAAGAGGAACAGCGGTGTGAAGAATGCCAGCTGGAAGATCAGTACCGGTGCGGCAAAGGAGGCGTTGCCCAGCACGTAGACGGCGATCGGAATGCCAAGGTTGGCCGCATTCACCAGCGAGGATGACATCGCTCCGACCAGTGCCGTGGTGGAGTCGCGCCGCCGGAACACCTCGGCGATCAGCAGATAGCAGCCGGCGGCGGCAAAGGCACTGAGCGCAGCGACCACCAGGGAGGTCGAAAACACGGCGCGCAGGTTGGTCTTGCTGAGGGTCTCCACCATCAGGCAGGGGGTGGCAACAAAGAAGACCAGCCGGCTCAGCAGGCGCTGTGCATCCGGACCCAGAACGTTCAGCCGCCCGATCACGTAGCCGAAAAGGATGACAACCCAAATGACGGAAAAACCGGAAAGGACTCCCAGCATGCCTACGCCGCCGCTGGATTCGCGGCACGAGTCTTTTTCACGGCCCAAGCCTATGCCGGGAATCCTCGCCCTCGCGCCAACCGGTCACTATTCGGCGTATAGGGAGCCCTATCGGGCGGTGGCCAGCGGCGGCCGGACCAGGCCGGGAGTCAGCGCCTCGGCCGGATCGGTGCCGAGGCCCACAATCCGGTTCCGGGCATCCACGTGCACCACCGTCGGCACATAGTCGCGCGCCTCCGCCGTCGTCATCTGCGCGTAGCTGATCAGGATGGCCAGATCGCCCTCGTGGACCAGATGCGCTGCGGCGCCGTTGATCCCGATCACGCCGGAACCACGTTCGCCGGCGATGGTGTAGGTTTCCAGCCGGGCGCCGTTGGTGATGTCCACGATGGAGACCATCTCGCCGGGCAGGATGTCCGCCGCGTCCAGCAGATCTTCATCCACAGTCACCGAGCCGACATAGTGAAGGTCCGCGTGCGTGACCGTCGCGCGGTGGATCTTGGACTTAAATATGGTTCTGTTCATAACGCATCCAGTTTAGCGCCCGACTACTGCTGGCGGGTGTGCGGTGTCAGTTTGCGTCCGATGATGGCCTGGGTCAGCGCGTCGACAACGTCCGTGTTGGCCAGCGGATTCCGGATCAGGGTGAAGTCGACGTCCCCGACCGGCGGCAGTCCGAAGCGTTCGGTGATGATCTTCAGGTCCTCCGGCACCAGGGACGTCGGCATCACCGCGACGCCGATCCCCGCCCGGACGGCGGCCAGCACGCCGCTGATCTGTTTGGTGCTGCAGGTGATGCGCCAGGTCCGCCCCACCTGTTCCAGCGCGTCGATGGCCAGCTTGCGGCTCAGGCTCGGAGACGGATAGGCAATCAGTGGCACCGTCTTGCCGGGTTCCAGCACCGTCTGCTCCAGACCGACCCAGGAAAACGAGTCATGCTTGACGACGGTCCCTTCCTGCGCCCCGGCCACCCATTTGACGAACACCAGGTCCAGCTGGCCGGACTTGAGCCGCCGGTGCAGCTGGTCGCTCTGGCTGACGGTCAGCTCGAGGTTGATCTGCGGATAAAGCTGGCGGAACTCGCGCAGGATGCGCGGCAGCCCGGTGATCGCCAGGTCATCGGCCGTGCCAAAGCGCAGCCGCCCGCGCATTGCGGCGCCGGAGAAGTAGCGCGAGGCACTCTGATTGGCGGCCAGGATGGTCCGGCCAAAACCGGCCATGGCGTCGCCGTTGTCCGTCAGCTGCACCTCCCGGGTGTCACGGGAAATGAGCTGCCGCCCGGCCGCGGTTTCCAGCTTCCGCACGTGCTGGCTGACGGTCGGCTGGCTCAGTCCCAGCCGTTCGGCGGCCCGGGTGAAGCTCCGCGTGTCCGCCACGGCCAGGAAACTCATGAGTTGAACGGGATCAAACATCGGCGCCCTTTCTGCGGTGCCCTGCTTCGGACTGGCCCTAGCATTACGTTCCGTAATGCTAGTTATAGCCAGCATAAGTCTTCAGAATGGTCCGCCAGCTGGTTACGGTAATTATGACCCCCATCAGAACGAGCTCAGGACGTCTCTTGACACCCCCACCCGCGCAGGCTCAAACCTCCGCCCTGACCGCACCCATCAACCTCCTAGCCGCCCGCCCGCCGTGGCGGCACACCTTTGTCTCCCTGCAGGTGCGCAACTTCCGGCTCTTTGCCACCGCACACCTGGTCGCCGTCATTGCGCTGTGGATGCAGCGCATCGCCCAGGACTGGCTGGTGCTGGAGCTTTCCGGCAGCGTGACCGCCGTCGGCATCACCGTGGCCATGCAATTCGCGCCCTCGCTGCTGCTGATGCCGCTGGGAGGAATCGTCGCGGACCGCTACTCCAAGCGCCGGATCCTGATGATCAGCCAGGGCGCGGCGGGTCTGCTGGCCACCCTGATGGCCGTGCTGTCGCTGACCGGTGGAATCGCGGTGTGGCACATCTACGCCATCGCCTTCGTGCTGGGACTGGTCACCGTGATCGACCAGCCGGCGCGCCAGGTCTTCGTCAACGAACTGGTTGGCCCCGCGCATCTGCGCAACGCCATCAGCGTCAACTCCTCCATCTTCCAGCTGGGCGGCATGATCGGTCCGGCCGTCAGCGGAATCCTGATCACCGCCGTCGGCGGGGGCTGGGCCTTCGCGGTGAACGCCGTCGCCTGTTGCTTCACCGTTGTCATGCTCGGCTGCCTCCGGCAGGGTGAACTGGTCCGCTCGACGCCGGTCCCAAGGTCGAAGGGCCAGCTCCGGGAGGGCCTGGACTACGCCCTGGGCAAGCCGACCATCCTCTGGCCGGCCGTGATGGCAGCCTTCATTTCCGTCTTCGCGATGAGCCTGCCGGTCATGATGGCGGCCTACGCGGACAACGTATTCCGCAGCGGCGCGGCCGGCTACGGACTGCTGAACACCTTGGTGGCCGTCGGCGCGCTGGCCGGGGCGCTCGCCTCGACACGGCGTGCCACGCTGCGGCTGCGCACCGTCATCGGCGCGGCCGGGGCCTACGGCGCGCTGCTGGCCGTCAGCTCCGCCGCGCCGAGCCTGCCGCTGTTCTGCGCGGTGATGGTGATGGCCGGCTTCGCCGCGCTGACCTTCCTCACCAGCGCCAACCAGCTGGTGCAGACGTCCACGAATGTGCTGATCCGGGGGCGCGTGATGAGCCTTTACATCATGGTGCTGATCGGCGGCCAGGCCATTGGCGGGCCGCTGATCGGCACTCTGGCCGAGCATCTGGGGGCGCCGTGGGCCATGTTCATCGCCGGCGCAGTGCCCGCTGTGGCGGCGGCCGTGATTGCCGTCGTGCTGGCCCGGCGTGGCCAGCTTGAGCTGAAAATGGATCTGCGCAGCCGACGGCGGCCGCTGCTTATTGTGCAAAGCCGGCGGAGTGCGGACGCCGGCCTGGGCCCGGCGCACTGACGGGGGCAGCCCGGCTTACGCGTGTGGCCCGCCCGGACCGATTCCGTCAGGCCTCCGCTGCGGGCCCATGGGGATAGTCCGGCAACCGATGCTGGAACGCAAGGATACCTGGGTTCATGATGGTGCCGTCGCGGATCTCGATGGCGCGGCCGATCGTTTCGCTGTCCTGCCAGGCCGCGGGACCGGCCAACACGGTTTCCAGGAAGGGCAGCAGCGCCTCGCTGATCTCCCAGGTCGCCGAGTTCCACAGATAGGACGGGCTGTGGTCTACACCGTAGTAGCTGATGTGGTCCCCGACCTCGAACGTTGGTGCGGCAAACGTCGTCGGACGCGCCCAGGTAAAGGCCATGCCCTCATCGCAGGAGACGTCGACAATCAGGCCGCCGGGCTCGAAGGCGTCCAGGTCCCCCTCCCCGAGGTACATCAGCGGCGCATTGGGGTCCTGCAGGGTGCAGTTGACCACAATGTCGTACTCGGCCAGGAACGGGGCCAGCGGAATCCGGCCGCGATCGGTGATCACATGGCTGAGGTACGGGGCGGTCTGGTCGTGGTCGAACTGGACAATGCGGACGGAGTGGATGGGGGATCCGACGGCGGCAACTCCGCGGTTGGTCAGCACCTGCACGTCGTGGATGCCGTGCGCATTCAACGCCGTCACCGCGCCGCGGGCCGTGGCACCAAAGCCGATCACTACCGCCCGCAGACGACGTCCGTAGTCGCCCGTCAAGCCGCGGAGCTGAAGGGCATGCAGCACCGAGCAGTAGCCGGCCAACTCATTGTTCTTGTGGAAAACGTGCAGGCCGAATCCGCCGTCGCTGGCCCAATGGTTCATCGCCTCAAACGCGATCAGCGTCAGCCGCTTCTCGATGGCCAGCTGGGTGATTTCGCGATCCTGCACGCAATGCGGCCAGCCCCAGAGGATCTGGCCATCGCCCAGCTCCGCCAGGTCCGCCGGCTGTGGCTTGGGCAGCAGCACAACGCCGGCCGCCGCAATCAGCTCCCCGCGCCGGCAGATCCGCCCCACCAGCGGCTCCAGCTGACTGTCGGAAAGCCCGAACCGTTCGCCGTAGCCGTTTTCCAGGATGATGCGGGCGCGCAGTTCCGGATCGATGCGTTCCAGGTGCCTGGGGTGGATCGGAAGGCGCCGCTCGTCGGCCTTCCGCGACGATGCAAGAACGCCCAGGACCAGTGGGTTCGCCGGAGGAGTCACTTTTTCTTCGTGCTGGCGAGCTTTTCCGTGGAGCTGGCCGTGGCTTCGGTGGCCTTCTTGTCCGCGCGTTTTTCCTTGATGGATTTGCCGGACTTTTTCGTCGCAGCCTGTCGGGGGGATTTGTCGGACATTGTCGCTCCCTAGGTAGAGCCGGGCTGGCTCCGTTGCTTGAGCGTACACCCTGATCAGGGGCATGCCGCCGCAGGGAAGCGCGCGCGGTCGGGGCCGGGTGGAGGCCGAACAGGGAATCGCTCAGGTGGTAGATGAGGCCGACGGCAGGCCGACGGTATCGTCATGGAGCGCCCGTAAACGGTTGATGTCCGTGACGGTCAGAGGGATGTGGGCAAAGGCCCGTATGGTAATGGGAAACTGTGGAGCGGGCGACGGGAATCGGACCCGCGTATCAAGCTTGGGAAGCTAGCGCTCTACCATTGAGCTACGCCCGCATCGGGACCGTCCAATTATCCGGACAATAATCCCTGCAAAAACAACGAGATTTACATTACCGCAAACCGGCGCCTTCTCAGAACCGCGGCATGCCGTCCGTGCCCTCCAGCCGTTCCCGCAGCCATCCGAGGCATGCCGCTCCCTCAGCCTGCTGGAAGTCACGCAGGGTCGGGATGCCTTGTGGAGCGGGCTGGCGCGCACTGTCGAGGAAATATCCTGCCAGTGCCGCGAGCACTGCATCGACCTGTTCCGAGGACACGGAAGCAAATGGGTAGTGCTGCCGGAGGGCCGACGTCGATGACGCCCTTCGGCTTCACCTCAGTCTCTAAGCGGGAGTCGCACTACTCCGCGGCAAGGACGATCGCGGCCTCCGGGGTGGCGACGCGGAAGCTGAAGGACTGCTCCAGGTACAGGTGGACGGACTCGGCGTCGTGGTGGTGGTAGCCCAGGGACAGGTCCTGCCCGGATTCGAAAAGGAAGTCGCCGCCGCGCAGGCTGACCACAACGGCGCCGCGGACGCCGGGTGCCCAGACGATGGGGCCGTCGGCCAGGATCTTGCGGACGTGGTCAAAGAGCGGATAGCCGCCGTGCTCGGTGGTTTCCATCACCGCCGTGTAGTCGTCCGGACCCAGAGCCAGGCCGTATGGTCCGCTGATGCCGCTTTGGCGCAGGGTGGCGACCGCTTTGGCCACTCTTTTGGGGTAGTCGTTGAAGTCCTCGACGCGGGGGACTGGCGGGTGCGGGGAGGATTCCGCTATCCCCGTGACTCCGGCGCCCTTCCAGCCGTGGAAGACGGCCATGTTCTCCGCGGTGGCGATCTCCAGGGCGGCGACGTCCAGGCTGTCGAGGTCCACGTCCGCGGCGCCCCGGTCATTGTTGGCCAGCTCCGCGCGGTCGATGCTGAAGGGGGCGCGGACCTCGGCCAGCGGCAGCACCCGGCGCCGAACCGCACGCACGCCGCCGACCGGAGTTTCGGCAATCGGGTCCGTCCGGCCCAGGTTCGTAGCCGAATAGGTCCAACCATGCGGGCCGGAAAAGTCGATCAGCCGCCGCGCTCCGAGCGCGACGGTGAGGCGCTGTGTGGCTTCTCCGTCCAGCAGCTCCCAGCCGGAGTCGGAGATGGGTGCGTGGCGTCGCAGCAGATGGTCCATGCTCACAGTTCTCCACCTCTCAGATTTCCGATTCCCAATGACGAGTCGGACGCGGAGCCCGGTTGCTTCGGCGCAGCTCCACCCCCGGCGGCCGACTCCGCGGCCTCGCCGTTGGTGACAATGTCCCCGTCCTGGAAGAGAATGCCGCGGGCGGTCTCACGCCAGAGCGGCGTGGCACGCAACAGGAATTCCAGGTCCATGCAGAAGTGTTTGAACTCTTCGCCCAGGGCGTCGTTCATGATCGCCCGGGAATCGGCATCCGGTTCAACGGAGATCCGCTGCCGGTACCAGCCGATCGCCTCCGCCTCCTCCGTCAGGTTCGCGCACATCCGGGCGAAGGTCCTGGTCTCGGCGGACAGTTCCGCGGCCGGCTCGTGGTACTGGTCAAAACCCATCGGTTCTCCTTTATGGGACGAACGATTAGATAAACCACAATACGCGCGGGCCATATTCACGCAATCGGGTGCGATCGCCGTCGGGCATCGTCGGGCATCCGACCGCGCATCTGACAGGGCCGCCGCCGTCGTGGAAGACTTCAGGGATGACTCCCGTGAGCAAGAAGCGCAAGTCCGGTAAGCCCACCGCAGGCAGCCCGGTCGGCCGGAGGCCCGTCGACCGGAAGCCCGCGGATCCCGCGCTTGAACTGTACCGGAAGGCGGTGCCGCTGTTCGCGGCGCAGGACCAGAATCCCCTGCCGCAGAAGCCGTTGGAGCTGGCCAGCGGCATGGTGGCCTGGATGGAGCACGCCGAGGGGCCCAGCATGGTGCTGGACACGGAGCTGTTTGTCGCTGTCGTGGAGCACGCCGAGCGGCTGGCGCTTCCCGGTTCGGTGGCCCTGCTCACCGCCCTGGCCGCGACCGCCTGGCCGCGGGAAAACAATCCCCGCAACACGCCGCTGGTGAACAAGGCGGCCCGGATCGCGGAGAACACCGCCGGGATCCTGCAGCTGCGGGGACATCAGGAGCCGGCCTGGGCGGGACCGCTGCGCTCCCTGAAGGTGACCCGGGCGGTCGAACTGGTGGACGTCTTCGGCGACTTTCCGCTGCTGGTGTTCGAGTTCCGGGCGGCCCGGCGCAAGTTTGCGCTCTCCGTGGCCATCGACACCAACCACATGGGCGGCTATGCGCTTGGCCTCGTACCGCTGCCCGGACTGGTGCGCCACCTGAAGGACCTCGCCGCTGAGGCGACCGCGGATCCGCTGCTGCTGGCTCCGGAGGAGCTCGACGTGGAGACGGCCGTGGAGCGGGCGCGCCGGGCGCTGGCGGCGACGGACATGACCTCGGACCCGGAGTTGAGCGAGGGCTTTGCCGAGCTGCGCGGTTTCGCCTACGCCTGCCTGGGCCGCCGGAGCGAGGACGCGGAGCGGCCGCGGCTGACCGAGCTGGACTTCAAGCGGCTGGAGATCGAGGAACGGGACGAGCGGGATCGGCTTGAGGTGGCGAAGGCGAAGCTGGCCCGGCAGTTCCAGGAGGAAGCGAAGGCCCGGCCGGTAGGCGTCAACCGGAGCCTGGCGGACCGGTACCTGGAGTTCAGCCACGGCTATGACGACGACCGCTACACCCGCATCAGCCCCACCAAGATCCGCACCTTCCTGGAATGGTATCTGCCGGGCAAGGTGATGCTGGACGCCGCGGAGGTGGCAGCCCTCCCCGGCTTCGTGCAGCGGTGGCTTCCGTGGTGCGGCGAGCAGGAGGGGCTCTCCGAGGAGGCCGTCGGGGAAGTGGGGCTGGAGGCCATCGGCTCCCTGAACCGGCTGCGCGCGCAGGCGGAGGGTGCCGATGCGGATGACCAGGGGCCGGGTGCGGGGCTGGAGGAGGCGCCGGGTTCCATGACAGGCGCGACGGCGGACGGCGGGGATGCGGACGGCGGGGATCACGTGCCGGTCGGCCAGCTGTTCTTGCAGGGCCTGAACCCGGGCAGCCTGGAGGAAATGCAGACCGCGCTTCGGGTCCGGCAGCTGGCGATGCCGTACTTCGGCACCCGGATCGGTCCGGCGGACTACCCCCAGCTCAACGCCAACAAGCCGGCCCAGCTGCGGCTGCTTGTGCTGGGGGAGCTGCCCGAATTCCATGCCATCGCAGCGGATGCGCTGCCCGTAACGGACGACGACGGCGATCTCGCCTTCCGCGCGGCGGTGCGCGAACTGGTGGTCAACCAGCTGTGGCACCAAACGCCCGCCGAGGTGGCTGCCGCGGCGCTGCGGCTGGAGGACGCGGGAATGCGCCGCCCGCAGATCCTCGCCGAGCTCCAGCAGGTCCTGGCCGGGCACCTTGACCTGGCCAGGCTGGAGGTGCTGCGGGACCCGGCCCGGATCAACCGGGCGGTCGATCTGCCCGGCTACCGGGCGCAATTGGCAACGCTCGGAGCCAGGGGCAGGGGCGGCCACCTCCGGGGTGTCTGAACGGCGGAGCCCCGAATCAACCGAAGCCGCCCGTGCTCCCGCTGCCGGCCGAACGGTCGATAACTGCTCGCTTCAAGGCCGCAAGCCGACGGTTAGCGCCCGTTCGCTGGAGATACAGCCCGAGGCCGAAGGCGGGGGGGTGCCGCCGCCGCCGTCGTCGGCCATGGCCTTAGGCCGGCTGGACCGCCCTGTGTCCGGGAAGCAGGTTGGCCAGGGGTTCGATGTACCGGGCCAGGACGGGGCCGAAAACCGCCATGATCAGCACATAGGTGGTGGCCAGTGCGGCCAGCTCCTTGGGCACGCTGCCCGCGGCGACGGCCAGCCCGGCGATGACGATGGAGAATTCGCCGCGGGCCACCAGCGCGGCCCCGGCTCGGGCGCGGCCGAGCCTGCCGATGCCCTGCCGCCGCGCCGCCCACCAGCCGGTGAAGAGCTTCGTCAGCGTCGTGACCAGTCCCAGAAGCAGCGCGTAGCCCAGGACCGGCGGAATGGAGGTGGGGTCCGTGTTCAGGCCGAAGACGACGAAGAAGGTGGCGGCGAACAGGTCCCGCAGCGGCTCCAGGACCCGGGTGGCGTTGTGGGCCGTGGCCCCGGAGATGGCGATGCCCAGAAGGAACGCGCCCACCGCGGCGGAGACCTGCATGGCGGAGGCCAGACCGGCCACCAGCAGCGCGGCGCCGAGGAGTTTGAGCAGGAACGTTTCGCGGTCCGGACTGTCGATGACGGTGGACACAAGGTGGCCGAATTTCAGCGCCAGCACCAGCACCGCGGTGACCACGAGCAGGGCAATGCCGACGGCGGTGAGCCCTCCGGCCAGCGAGACGCCGGAGAGGACGGCGGTCAGGACCGGGAGGTAGGCGGCCATCGCCAGGTCCTCGATGACCAGCACTGACAGCACCGTGGGCGTTTCCCGGTTGCCGAGCCGGCCCAGATCGCCCAGCACCTTGGCGATGATCCCGGAGGAGGAGATGTAGGTGACGCCCGCCATGACCAGGGCGCCCACCGGCCCCCACCCGAGCAGCAGTGCCACGCCCGCGCCGGGCAGCATGTTAAGCACCAGATCCAGCACGCCCGCCATCCAGGACTGCCGCAGTCCGGTGACCAGTTCCTTGGCGGAGTATTCCAGGCCCAGCATCAGCAGCAGCAGGATGACGCCGATTTCGCTGGCGATGTGGCCAAAGTCGTTGATGCCTGCCAGATCGATCAGGCCGCCGTGGCCGAAGGCGAGCCCGCCCAACAGGTACAGCGGAACCGGGGACATGCCGATCATTCCGGCGAGCCGGCCCAACACGCCCAGACCAAAGAAAACGACGCCGAGCTGGATGAGCGAGAGCGTGGTTGCGTTCACGGGTCCGGCCGCCGGGCGCTCTAGTGTGACTGCAGGATGTCCGCGGCCGCCGCCAGTCCGGCTTCGGTACCCACGATCACTGCCACGTCGCCGGGCTTCAGCAGCTGGTCCGGACGCGGGGAAGCGATCACGCTGCCCTCGCGCAGGATGGCCACCATGGAGGCGCCCGTCAGCGTGCGCATCTGGGTGTCACCGAGGGTGCGTCCGGCGTAACGGGCGTTTTCCTCGATGTGGAACTGCTGGGTGGTCACCCCGGGCAGGTCTTTATGTTCGGCCGTGAGCTGGGCAATGAGCTGTGTGCCGCCGAGCAGTCCGCCCAGGGCCGCGGATTCCTCGGCGCTGAGGGGTATGGAGGCGGCGCAGGCATCCGGATCGTCGATGCGGGAGACGATGAGTTCGGTCTGCCCGTCCCGGAGCGTGACCACTCCTACGCGCCGGCCATTAGCCAGCATCAGCTCCCGGCGGACTCCGATACCGGGCAGCGGCGTTTCTTCAATCTTCATGCGTCCACTTTAGTCCGGTGCGGGGCGGGGTTCCCTTTCCCGTTCCCGGTCCCTGTCGCGACGGGGCCGTCCGGTGGTGCGCCGACCGGGCGGGGCCGTCCGGGCGGGAGCGACGGCGTAGGCTTGGATCCTGCAATGGTGCACCTACATTTAAGGATCAGCGGTGGCGGTCAACGAGAATACGCGGAAGATGGAAACCGGAATTGAAACGGATTTTCGCGACAAGATGAGCTATGGCTCCTACCTGGCGCTCGATGAACTGCTGTCCGCCCAGCACCCTGTCAGCCAGCCCGAGCACCACGATGAGATGCTCTTCATCATCCAGCATCAGACCTCGGAGCTGTGGCTGAAGCTGGTGCTGCACGAGCTCCGGGCGGTCCGCCGGGCACTGATGGCGGATGACCTGCGGGTGGCGATGAAGGGGATCGCGCGGATCAAGCACATACAGCGCTCGCTGACCGAGCAGTGGTCCGTGCTGGCAACGCTGACGCCGTCCGAATACGCGCAATTCCGCGGCGATCTGGGCGCCTCCTCCGGGTTCCAGTCCTACCAGTACCGCGCCGTCGAATTCATGCTGGGCAACAAGAACGCCGAAATGCTGAAGGTCTTCGCCTCCACCCCGGCCGCCCATGACCTGCTGAAGGAGACGCTGGAACAAACGAGCGTCTATGACGAATTCCTGCGCCTGCTGGCCAGGCGAGGTTTCGCTGTCCCGCCGGAGCTGCTGGAGAGGGACTTCACCAAGGCCCATGTCTTCAGCGAGGAACTGGTGCAGCTGTACCGCGTGGTCTACGAGAACCCGGGGGAGCACTGGGACCTCTACGAGGCCTGCGAGGAACTGGTTGACCTGGAGGACAACTTCCAGCTCTGGCGCTTCCGGCACATGAAGACCGTGCTGCGGACCATCGGCATGAAAACGGGCACCGGGGGATCCTCCGGCGTCGGCTTCCTGCAGCGCGCCCTGGAGCTGACGTTCTTTCCCGAGCTCTTTGCGGTACGTACCGAAATCGGCGCCCCGGCGAAGTAGGTCCCCGGGGGGTAACGGGGGCCACCCGCGCCAGCTGTGAACGCGGGTGGGAGCAATGCGCTATTTTTAGAGGGTGCTGATCTCAGACCGCGATATTCGCGCCGAAATTGACGCCAAGCGCATTGTCTTGGATCCCTTCGACCCCTCCATGGTGCAGCCGTCCAGCGTTGACGTGCGCCTGGACAGGTACTTCCGGCTGTTCGACAACCACAAGTACGCCCACATTGACCCGGCCGAGGACCAGCCCGACCTGACGCGGCTGGTCGAGGTGGCGGCGGAGGAACCGTTTATCCTGCATCCGGGCGAGTTCGTGCTGGGCTCCACCTACGAAGCGGTGACATTGCCCGACGACGTCGCCGCGCGGCTGGAGGGTAAGTCCTCGCTGGGCCGGCTGGGGTTGCTCACACACTCCACCGCCGGGTTCATCGACCCAGGCTTTTCCGGCCACGTCACCCTGGAACTCTCCAACGTGGCAACGCTGCCCATCAAGCTCTGGCCCGGAATGAAGATCGGGCAGATGTGTTTCTTCCGGCTTTCCTCACCCGCCGAGCACCCCTACGGTACGGGCGAATACGGCAGCCGGTACCAGGGCCAGCGCGGTCCGACGGCGTCCCGGTCCCACCAGAACTTCCACCGCACCCCCATCTGAGCCGTTCCGCAGGCCCCTTCCGCCGTTGAGGTGTGAGGTAATGACGCTAAACAGCGATCAAAACGTCATTACCTCACAACTCAAACTGTGGATAAGGCAAAACCGTGTCCCGACCCGGGCAACAATGGGGCATGCGAACGCCCGCTGAGCTTCCGGAACCACTTCGTGGGCGCTCATTCATGCTCTCCGAGGCCGATGCGTTGGGCGTCGCCCGGCGGCGGACCCGGGACCCGCAGCTGGTCACCGCGAGCCGCGGCATTCGTGTGCCGTGGGGTGTGGACCAGGAACTGGTGGACCGGCTCCGTCCCGTCCTCGCCCTAACCCCCGACGGCGTTGCGAGCCACTGCACGGCCGCTGTGCTGTGGCGCATTCCACTACCTCGGGCGCTGCAGCGCGCCTTCGAGCTGCATATCACCCGGCCGGCGGGCCATTGCCGCACCCAGCGGCGGGGCATCGTCGGCCATAGTGCCACCCTGGGGTTGGGGGACGTTCGTGTGATCAGGGGAATCCGGGTCACTTCGCCGTTGCGGACGTGGCTCGACCTCGCGGACATATTGGACCTCGATGACCTGATTGCTGCAGGGGATCACCTCGTCTGCGAGCACTACCGGATTTTCCAGCAGCCAAGGCTTCCGCTGGTGCCGTTGCCCGAACTGGCCGCTGCTGTACTAGCCGAGACCCGGCGGCGCGGAATCAGGCTGGCCCGGGCCGCGACGGAGGAAATCCGGGTTGGCGCGGATTCAGTTCCGGAAACCAAAATGCGGCTTGCGCTGGTCCGGGCCGGATTGCCCCAATCGACATTGAATTTCGTCGTGAAGGATGCCACGGGACAGCACATTTCGTGGCCGGATCTTGCCCATCCAGAGTTCAAAGTGGCCGTGGAGTACGACGGGGCGCACCACCGCTCGCCGCGGCAAAAGGAGATCGACGACGGGCGCGACCACCAGATGGCCCAACTGGGCTGGCGCCAGGTCCGCATCTCGAGTGGACTTATTGCCGCATTCGGCGATACAGCGACGGTTCAGCGGGTCACCGAAGCCCTTACGGCCCGAGGCTGGCGTCCGTAAGTTGAGGCGTGAGATTGTGACGCGAAAATGGCGGGCAAAGCGTCGTTATCTCACGCCTCGACGGGGGCGGGGGACCGGACGGGCAGGAGCAGCAGCAGCCCGGCGAGCAGGACCAGGAGAATACCGATGATGCCCCAGCGCTGCGCGCCGAACCAGGCGATGAACGCACCGAAGAGGGCCGGGGCCAGGAAGGACACCGCGCGTCCGGTGGTGGCGTAGAGTCCGAACAGCTCACCCTCCCGGCCGGCCGGTGCCAGCCGGCCCACGAAGGTCCGGGCGGAGGACTGTGCGGGACCGACGAACAGGCACAGCAGCAGCCCGAAGATCCAGAACATGGTCTTGCCCTGCGCGAAAAGCAGCACAGTGCCGGAGGTAAGCAGCCCCGTCAGGGAGAGCACAATGACGGCCTTGGGCCCCAGCTTGTCGTCCAGGAATCCGGCGGAGATGGCCCCGCCCGCGGCCACCACATTGCCCGCAATCGCGAAGATCAGCACATCCGCCTTGGCGAATCCGAAGCTGCCGACGGCGATTACGGCACCGAAGGTGAAAATTGCCGCGAGGCCGTCCCGGAAGACCGCGCTGCTGACCAGGAAGTACAGGGTGTGCCGCTCGGTGCGGGCCAGCCGTCCGATGGTGCGGAAGAGCTCGCCGTAGGACTGGAGGAATCCCAGTTTGGGCAGTTGGGCATCCGGCCTGACTTCCGGAACGGCCAGCAGCACCGGGATGGAGAAGATGATGATCCACGCGGCGGAGAACAGCGCCACCACCCGGTAGGTCATGCCGTCCGCCGCGGTCACCCCGAACAGGCCCACCTTCGGCGCAATCAGCCCGTAGTAGACAATCAGCAGCGCCACGATGCCGCCCAGGTAGCCGGCGGACCAGCCTATCCCGCTGATCCGCCCGATCGTGGAACGGGTGGAGATCTGCAGCAGCATGGCGTTGTAGTTCACCGACGCCAGCTCCGCGAAAACGTGGCCGGCGGCAATGGCGAGGCAGCCGAACAGCAGGAAGGATTCGTGCGGCTGGACGAAGAAGCAGCTGGCGGTCAGCACGGCAACCATCAGCGTATTGATGCCCAGCCAGAGCTTCCGCCGTCCGCTGTGGTCCGAGCGCTGGCCGGCCACCGGCGCAAAGAGGGCGATGGCCAGCCCGGAGATGGACAGCGAAAACGCCAGCACGGCCGAGGCATGGTCGGACCCGCCGAAGGCGTCCCCGGTCAGGTACAGCGCGGTGAAGATGAATGTGGTCATCACGGCGTTGAACGCAGCGGACCCCCAGTCCCACGAGGCCCAGGCGAGGATCTGGCCCCGGCCGGCCGGTGCCGCGGCTTCCGGCATGCCCGGGAACTCGGTGGCCGGTGTGACTTCGCTCATAGCCAGAATGCTATACGTCCCCGTCCCCGGCGGCGCCCCGGCGCGGTAACCACTGCGTGCATATATTCCGCAGCAAGTACTTTCGGTCCTGCCCGCCAACACCGCCTTGCTAAAGCACCGCCTTGATAAACTGGACGCAACCGGCGACATTGACAAACGAATCCCAGTATTGCGGAGCCAATCGTGCTGATAGTCCTTGCCCTGCACTTCGTAGTGGCATTGGCGGCGCCCTGGTTCTTCGCCCGGTGGGGGCGGCACGCCTTCTACGGGCTCGCGGCGGTGCCCGGCGGCAGCTTCCTCTGGCTGCTGCTCCAGCACGACGCGGTCTATTCCCCCGGGGCAACCGGTCCGCCCACCGAGCTGATCCCCTGGGTCCCGGACCTGCAGCTGGAGCTGGCGTTCCGGATGGATGCGCTGGCCTGGCTGATGTCCCTGCTGGTGCTGGGCGTCGGTGCGCTGGTGCTGGCCTATTGCGCCCGCTATTTCAAGGCCGACGACGGCGGCATGGCCGGCTTCGGATCCCAGCTGCTGGCTTTCGCCGGGGTCATGTTCGGGCTGGTCACCGCGGACAACCTGATCCTGCTGTATGCGTTCTGGGAGCTGACAACGGTCCTTTCCTACCTGCTGATCGGCTACGCGCGGACCCGGATCGCGGCCCGGCGTGCGGCGCTGCAGGCCCTGATCGTCACCACCCTGGGCGGCCTTGCCATGCTGGTGGGACTGATCATGATCGGCCAGCTGGCCGGAACGTACCGGATCTCCACGCTGATTGCGGCGGCGGCCCAACAATCCGCCGCGCAGACCGGGCCGCTGGCCACCCACGCCGCCGGCGGCACGGGCGCCCTGCTGGCCACCGCCGTCGTACTGGTGCTGGTGGGAGCGGCCACCAAATCCGCCCTCGTTCCGTTCCATTTCTGGCTCCCGGCGGCCATGGCCGCGCCGACCCCGGTCAGCGCCTACCTGCACGCGGCCGCGATGGTGAAGGCCGGCATCTACCTGGTGGCCCGGCTGGCCCCGGGTTTTTCCGGGTCGCCGTACTGGCAGGTCACCGTGAGCGTGCTGGGGCTGGGGACCATGCTGGTGGGCGGCTGGCGGGCGCTGCGCCAGCATGACCTGAAACTCATCCTGGCCTACGGCACCGTCAGCCAGCTTGGCTTTCTGACCGTCGTCGTCGGGCTGGGAAACCAGGAGGCGGCGGTGGCGGGGCTGGCGCTGCTGCTGGCGCACGGGCTGTTCAAGGCCACGCTCTTCCTGGTGGTGGGCATCATCGACCACCACACCGGGACCCGCGATATCCGCAGGCTCTCCGGGGTGTTCGCCTCCGCGCCGGCCCTGGGCGTGGTGGCGGTCATCGGTGCCGCCTCGATGGCCGGAATCCCGCCGCTGGCCGGCTTCATCGCCAAGGAATCCATCTACGAGGCGTTCCTGGGCAATGCCTTCAATAACCATGCAACCACCGGCAGCGCTGCGGGAATTGTGGTGCTGGTGGGGCTGGTGCTGGGATCGGTACTGACCTTTGCCTACAGCGCGCGGTTCCTCTGGGGCGGCTTTGCCCGCAAGGCGGAGGGTACGACGACGGCGTTCAAGCCGGTTTCGTGGGAATTCCTGGCCGCGCCGGCCATCCTGAGCGCGCTGACCGTACTCTACGGGCTGCTTCCCTCGGTGGTGGACGGCTGGGTTGCCCCGTATGCGGCGCTGTTCGGCCCGGAGACACCGGGGGAGGGTTTCCATCTGGCCCTCTGGCACGGCTTCACCCCGGCGCTGGCGCTGACGGGGGTGACGTTGGCCGCCGGTGTGCTGATGGCCATCGGCAGCCGCCGGGTGGCGGGCGTCCAGGACCGGGTCCGCCCGCTGCTGGACGCGGAAAAGGGCTACCGGTACGGCATCCGTGGGCTGGATGCCGCCGCCGTCTGGGTGACCGGGCGGACCCAGCGCGGCTCCCTGTTCTTCTATCTGGCCGTGATCCTCTGCACCGCGATGGCCGCCATCCTGGTGGCGCTGGCCATGGCGGGCTGGCCGCTGCCGGCAACCAGCTATTTCATTGATCCGAAGTCGCCGGTGCAGATCATTGCCGGCATCGGCGTCATCCTGGGTGCGCTCGCCGCCGCGCGGGCCAACAAGCGCTTCCTGGCCGTGCTGATGGTCAGCGTTACCGGCTACGGGGTGGCACTGATCTTCGCGCTGCAGGGCGCCCCGGACCTCGCGCTGACCCAGATGCTGGTGGAAACCATCATTCTGGTGGCCTTTGTGCTGGCGATGCGCAGCCTGCCGGCGCGGCTGCGCGAACGGACCAGCGGATCCCACCGGGTCATCCGGCTGGTGATCGGTGTGGCCTTCGGGGCCACCATGGTCTTCGTCGCCCTGGCCGCGATGGGGTCCCGGACCGCACTCCCGGTGTCCCTGCAGTTCCCCAAGCTGGCCCATGAGGGCGGCGGCGGGCTCAACATTGTCAACGTCACGCTGGTGGACATCCGGGCCTGGGACACCTTCGGCGAAATCTCCGTGCTGGCCATCGCCGCCACCGGCGTGGCCAGCCTGATCTTTGTGCGCGGCCGCGGCGCCCGGCTGGCGCGGGCGGACACGGTGCGGGCCGGCAGCGTGGACCGCCAGCACCCCGCCGAGCTGGGCAACGTCCGCGGGGCGGCGGCGTTGGCGCTGGCCCGGAAATTCGCCACCGCCGCCCGCGACGCCTGGCTGGTGGCCGGGCGGACGCTGGCCCCGGAACGCCGCTCCATCATCTTCGAGGTGGTCACACGGCTGCTGTTCCACAGCATGATCATTTTCTCCGTTTACCTGCTGCTGGCCGGACACAACCTTCCCGGCGGCGGCTTTTCCGGCGGGCTGATGGCCGGGATGGCGCTGGCCATCCGCTACCTGGCGGGCGGCCGGTTTGAGCTCGCCGAGGCCGCGCCGGTCAGTGCGGGCATCATGCTCGGCAGCGGCCTGGGCACCGCCGCCCTCTCCGGGCTGGCACCGCTGCTGCTGGGCGGCCAGGTGTTCCAGAGCGCGGTCATCGAGCTGTACCTCCCGGTCTTCGGCGACATCAAATTTGTCACCTCCACTTTTTTCGACATCGGCGTGTACATGATCGTCGTCGGCCTGGTCCTTGACGTGCTTCGCAGCCTGGGCGCCGAGCTGGACGAGCACCAGGAGGCGCGCCTCCAACGGGAGGGGCGTCCCGCCACTGCCGTGGCCGTCGGCGAGGGCGAATCCCTGGAGGTGGAGCGGTGAGTGCCAACCTGACCCTGCTGATCGTGATGGGCGTGCTCTACGCGGCCGGGATCTACCTGCTGCTGGAACGGAGCCTGACCCGCGTGCTGCTGGGGCTTATGCTGCTGGCCAACGGGACCAACATCCTGCTGCTCTCCACCGGCGGCTACGCCGGACTGGCCCCGCTGTTCGGCAAGGACATTCCGGCCGGGGCATACAGTGACCCGCTGCCGCAGGCGCTGATCCTGACCTCCATCGTGATCTCCTTTGCCGTGACCGCGTTCATGCTGGGCCTGATCTACCGCTCCTGGGTGCTGGGCCGGCTGGATGAGGTGCGCGATGACATCGAGGACCGCCGTGTGGCCAGGCAGGACAGTTTCGATGCGGAGGAGGATGCGGAGATTGGCCAGGAAACCTCGGAATTCGTCTTCGCGGAGGAGGTCATCGCCGCCAAAAGGCGCGAGGCCGCCAGGAAACCCGCGGCCACGAAACCAACCCGGAAGAGGGGCGGCCGGAAGAAGGACGCCAAGTCCGGGGGCACCCGGTGAACGCCGCCAGCCTGGCCCCGCTCGCCGTCGTCGTGCCCTTCCTCGGAGCCGCCCTGACGTTCCTGCTGATCCACCACCCACGGGCCCAGCGGACCGTCAGCATCACCCTGCTGGCCGCCACCTTGCTGCTGGAGGCCTGGCTGCTGGCGTCCGTCTGGAGCACCGGGGCCATCTCGGTCAGCCTGGGCAGCTGGCTGCCGCCGTGGGGGATTGTGCTGGTGGTGGACCAGTTTTCCTCGCTGATGCTGGTGGTCTCCTCCACCGTCAGCCTGGCGGTGCTGGTCTACGCCACCGGCCAGGGCGCGGCCGACGGCGACGAGGACGGCCCGGTCTCGATCTTCCACCCCACCTACCTGATCCTGGTGGCCGGCGTCTCCAACGCGTTCCTCTCCGGAGACCTGTTCAACCTCTACGTCGGCTTTGAGATCCTGCTGACCGCCAGCTACGTGCTGATCACCCTGGCCGGCACCGGGCCCCGGATCCGCGCGGGCGTGACCTACGTGGTGGTCTCCGTGGTGTCCTCCCTGCTGTTCCTGATAGCGATTGCGATGATCTACGCGGCCACCGGCACCATCAACATGGCGGATCTGGCCATCAAGCTGGGCCAGCTGGACCCGGGAACGCAGAACCTGCTGCACCTGATGCTGCTGGCGGCCTTCGGGATCAAGGCGGCCGTTTTCCCGCTCTCCTTCTGGCTGCCGGACTCCTACCCGACAGCGCCGGCGCCGGTGACCGCGGTTTTCGCCGGGCTGCTGACCAAGGTCGGCGTCTATGCCATGGTGCGCACCGAGACGCTGCTGTTCCCGGGTGGCCAACTGGACACGCTGCTGATGGTGGTGGCGGCGCTGACCATGATGGTCGGGATCCTGGGCGCCCTGGCGCAGACGGATATCAAGCGCATGCTCTCCTTCACCCTGGTCAGCCACATCGGCTACATGGTGTTCGGGCTGGCCATCTCCTCGGTGCTGGGCCTGGGCGCCACAGTGTTCTACGTGGCGCACCACATCACCGTCCAGACCAGCCTGTTCATGGTCACCGGGCTGATTGAGCGCCGCGGCGGCACGGCCTCGATCGACAGGCTGGGCGGGCTGGCCAAGCTCTCGCCGATCCTGGGCGTGCTGTATTTCATTCCCGCGATGAACCTGGCCGGCATCCCGCCGTTCTCCGGTTTCCTGGGCAAATTGGGGCTGCTGCAGGCCGGCGCCGCGCTGGGGACACCGCTGGCCTATGTTCTGGTGGCCAGCGGTGCCGTGGTCAGCCTGCTGACCCTGCTGGCCATGGCGCGGGTCTGGAACCTGGCTTTCTGGCGCAAGCCGGAGGACGCGGAGTTCCCGGATCCGGTGCTGCTGGCCACCGGTCCGGACGGTGCGGACGGACGGACGACGGCGGTGCGCACCAGCGGATACGTCAGCGGCCACAAAACCGGCCGTTTCGCCGGCAAGGGCGATGTGCCGCTGCTGCCCAGGATGATGGTGGGCTCCGCGATGGCGCTGGTGGCGTTCGGGCTGGCGCTGACGGTGTTTGCCGGACCGCTGTTCCAGCTGAGCGACTCGGCCGCTAAGGAAATGCTGAACCGTACTGCCTATATTGAATCTGTGCTGGGAGAAACGGCGGTGCACAAATGAGCGGTCCAGGGATGGGCGGTCCAGGGATGGGTACTGCACAAATGCGGCGCAAACGGATATCCCTGCGCCAGGAGCTGCCGCTGCTTCTCTGGCTGGTCTTTGTCTGGGGCGCGCTCTGGCAGGATTTCAGCATCGGGAACCTGGCCTTCGGCGCCCTCATCGCGCTGGCCGTCGCCCGGCTGTTCTACCTGCCGCCGGTGGAGCTGGGCGGGCGCTTCAACATCTTCCGGGCGCTGGTTTTTGCCCCGGTCTTCTTGGCCCGGGTGGTGGCGGCCAGCCTTGAGGTGTTCTGGCTGGCGCTGTTCCGTGGGTCGGACATCAGCAACGCGGTGATCGCCGTTCCGCTGCGCAGCCATTCGGACCTGATGATCACCGCCACCGGGCACGTGATCTCGCTGATCCCGGGGTCCCTGGTGGTGGAGGTGGACCGCTCAACCCCGACGCTGTACGTGCATGCGCTCAACGTCGCCGACGGGGCGGCCGTTGCGCAGGTGCGCCATGAGGTGCGGAATGCGGAGGCGTGGCTGATCCGGATCATGGGAAGCCGGGAAGAGCTCGCCGCGCTGCGCGCCGAGGCTGCCGCGGCTGCCGCGGAGGTGCGCTCGTGACCGTCATCGGTCCGGTGCTGGTCGCCGTCGCGGTCATTCTTTCGGTGGCGGCAGCCGGCGCCTTTTACCGGATCGCCGTCGGACCGTCGCTGCTGGACCGGGTGCTGGCGGCGGACGTGCTGCTGGCCATCGTCGGGGCCGCACTGGCCACCAACATGGCCGTGAGCCGCAACCTGGACAATCTGGTGTTGTTGGTGGCCATTTCGGTGATCGGCTTCATCGGCTCGGTCACGGTGGCGCGTTACGTTTCGGACCGGAGGGGATAGGCCATGCCGCCAAACCCGGACGCACTGGAGGTGATCCTTGATACGGCCAGCGTCGTCTGCCTCCTGCTCGGTTCGCTGATGTCCCTGGCCGCCGCGATCGGCCTGGTCCGCTTCCCGGACCTGCTGAGCCGGATGCACGCCGCCACCAAACCCCAGGTGCTGGGGCTGCTGCTCCTGCTGACCGCCGTCGGACTGCAGCTGCGCAGCTGGGCCGCGCTGCCGGCGCTGCTGGTGGCGTGGATCTTCCAACTGCTCACCGTGCCCGTCTCCGCCCATATGGTGGGCCGGGCCGGCTACCGCAGCAAGCATCTGCACCACGAAACGCTCAGCCTGGACGAGCTGGACGAGGTGGTGCGGGCGGCAGCCCTTTCACACCAGTCCGCCCTGCCCCACGATGCGCCGGAGGCCCGGGACGAACAGCGGGTGCGCGCGACGCGGCCGCCGCGAAGTGCCGGGCGGGCCCGACAGCGCGACGGGGACTCTTAGGGCTAAACCTCGCCGGGCGTTTTGTTGAACCGGGCGATGGCGCGCTGCGTGCTGCGACCGGCAATAACCTGGATCAGCGCGGCCACCACGGAGGACACCAGGGCAAAGGTCAGCGCCGAGCGAAGGCTGTGGTTCAGGTCCATGCCGTCCTTGGGCGGTTCCTTGCCGGTGCTCTTTTTCCACACGGCGTCCACGGCCTTGTTGGCGAGGAACCCGGCGCCGATGCTGACGCCCGTGCCCACCAGCTTGAAAAGCAGATTCATGCCCTACTCCTTTGGCTCGCAATGTTCGTCCTGCCCCCAGCCTAGCGCTCCACGGCAGGGGGCGGACGACGACGGCGGCGGCCCGCGGCGGCGGGGCGCCCGGCCGGGGGCCCGCCTTCCCGGTGCAGAATATCAGCACGCTTAGTGTTTTGTTGATCTGAAGCGGCGCCATGGGTACCGTAAGGAAGGGGGACGCCGGCGGCGCCCCCCAACTACGGCGCGGCTTCCATCGAAGAGGAGACATCATGACGACCGTTCAGGAGTCAATCGACGTGGCGGTACCCGTGACCACGGCCTACAACCAATGGACGCAGTTCGAATCCTTCCCGGATTTCATGAATGGCGTGGAATCCATCACGCAGACCTCCGATACCGCCAGCCACTGGGTCATCCGCGTGGGCGGCGTGCTGCGTGAATTTGATACCGAGATCACCGAACAGCGCCCGGATGAGCGGGTGGCCTGGAAGAGCGTGGACGGCAAATCCCACGCCGGCGTGGTGACGTTCGGCCGGCTCGACGGGAACAGCACCCGGGTGACCGTACAGCTGGATTGGGATCCGGAATCCCTCGTCGAAAAGGTGGGCTCCGCCGTCGGCGTGGACGGCCGCCAGGTGAAGTCGGACCTGAAGCGGTTCAAGGAGTTCATTGAAAACCGCGGCACGGAGTCCGGGGCCTGGCGCGGAGAAGTGGCTGCTTCGGACAATGCCGGCGCGGGCCGCGCTGCCGGCATGGGCGGTGCGGGATCCGGCGCTGCGGGAGCCGGCGAACCCGACGGCGAACGGATGGCCGGCGGCCTGGACGAGGTCATCGGCTTCGCCGGAATCGGCCAGCCGGGACTGGCCGCCTCGCCCCGTGACGGCACCGCCCCGGACGCGCCCCGTCCGGCCGATCCGGCCGCGGACGATCCCGATTCGGGTGGCCCGCGGTTTGAGCACTGAGGTTTGAGCACTGAGGTTTGAGCGCTGAGGTTTGAACACTGACACCCACCGGAACCCACCAGGAGGCCGCACGTGCGGGCATTGACCATCACCCCCGGAACCAAGGATTCGCTCCAGCTGCGCGATGTCCCGGATCCGGCCTCCGGCGAGGGGTCCGTGCTGGTGGAGACCCTCGCAGTGGGCCTCTGCGGGACGGACACGGAAATCGTCGGGGCAGAGTACGGCGAGGCACCGGCCGGGGAGTCCTTCCTGGTGCTGGGGCATGAGAACCTGGGCCGCGTCCGCGAGGCCCCGGAAGACAGCGGGCTGACCGCCGGGGATCTGGTGGTCGGGATAGTCCGGCGCCCGGACCCGGTGCCCTGCCCCGCCTGCGCCGTGGGGGAGTGGGATATGTGCCGCAACGGTCAGTACACCGAACACGGCATCAAGGGCCTGCACGGTTTCGCCCGGGAAGCGTGGCGGGGCAGGCCGGACAGCATGGTCCGGCTGGACTCTACCCTTGCCGACGTCGGGGTCCTGCTGGAGCCGACGACCATCGTGGCCAAGGCCTGGGAACAGATTGACCGGATCGGCGCGCGCGCCTTCTACGATCCGAAGGTGGCGGTGGTGACCGGCGCCGGGCCGGTGGGTCTGCTCGCGGCGCTGCTGGGCGTCCAGCGTGGCCTTGAGGTCCACGTCTACGACCGCGTCAAAGATGGCCCCAAGCCGGGACTGGTCAAGGACCTGGGTGCCACCTACCACACGGATACGCTGACGGATTCGGGCGTGCGGGCGGACGTCCTGGTCGAGTGCACGGGTGTCGCCTCGGTGATCATGGAGACCATCACCCGCGGCGGCAGGGACGCCATTGCCTGCCTGACAGGGGTCTCCAGCACCGGCCGGACGCTGCCGGTGGACGTCGGCGGGCTCAACCGCGCGGAGGTGCTGCGCAACGAGGTGGTCTTCGGCAGCGTCAACGCGAACCGCCGGCATTACGAGGCCGCGGTAAAGGCCCTGCTGAAGGCCGACGCCGGCTGGCTGGGCCGGCTGATCACCCGGCGGGTTGCGCTGGCCGACTTCGCGGACGCCTTTGCGCGCCGCCCGGACGATGTGAAGGTTGTTCTGGACCTGGCGGGACGGTAGCCGCGATGAGGATCGAGGATTACGCCATCATCGGGGACCTGCACACTGCGGCCCTGATCGGCAAGGACGGTTCCATCGACTGGCTGTGCCTGCCGCATTTCGATTCGCCCGCCTGCTTTGCGGCGCTGCTGGACACGCCGGAGGCAGGCTCCTGGCTGCTGGCTCCGGCGTCCGGCGGGATGTGCACCAGCCGCCACTACCGCCCGGGCACGCTGATCCTGGAAACGGAATGGGAAACACGCCAGGGCAAGGTGCTGGTCACGGATTTCATGCCGCCACGCGACGACGCTGTCGACGTCGTCCGCATTGTGGAGGGGATCAGCGGCACGGTGCGGATGCGCGGGGACATTGGGCTGCGTTTTGACTACGGCCACGTTGTTCCCTGGGTGCAGAAGGAGCCGCACGGGATCCGGGCGATAGCCGGACCGGACGCGGCGTACCTGGTGACACCGGTGCCGGTCAAGGGGGAAAACTTCCGCAGCATCAGCGATTTCACCGTCCGTGCCGGGCAGTCCGTGCCCTTCGTGCTGACCTGGACGCCCAGCCATCTGCCCCGGCCGCATTCGGTCGCGGCGCGGCGGTCGCTGGAGCGTACCGAAGAGTTCTGGAGCGAATGGTCGGAGCGCAGCCAGGCCAGGGGGCCCTATAAGGAGGCCGTGCAAAGGTCGTTGATCACCCTTAAGGCACTGACCTATAACCCCACCGGCGGGATTGTGGCCGCCGCCACCACGTCGCTGCCGGAACAGATCGGCGGCCCGAGGAACTGGGACTACCGTTACTGCTGGCTGCGGGATTCAACCCTGACCCTGCAGTCCCTGCTGGCCGCCGGCTATACGGAGGAAGCGGGCGCCTGGCGTGAGTGGCTGCTGCGGGCGGTGGCGGGCGATCCGGCGGACCTGCAGATCATGTACGGGATCAACGGCCACCGCCGGCTGCCCGAAACCGAGCTGGGCTGGCTAGGCGGCTATGAGGGCTCCAAACCGGTGCGCATCGGCAACGCGGCCGCGGGCCAGCTCCAGCTCGATGTCTGGGGTGAAGTCCTCGATGGCCTCTCGCTGACCCGCAATGCGCTGCTGACCACGGACGACGATTCCTGGGACCTGCAGACCGTCCTGATGGAGCATCTGGAAGGGGCCTGGGACCAGCCGGACAACGGGCTGTGGGAAATGCGCGGACCCCGCCGGCACTTCACGCATTCGAAGGTCATGGCCTGGGTGGCGGCGGACAGGATGGTCAAGGGAGTCCGCGAATCAGGGCTGCCGGGGCCGGCAGACCGGTGGGAGGCGCTGCGGGAGACCATCCACGCGGACGTCATGAGCCACGGCTTCGATGCGGAGCGCAATACCTTCGTGCAGTCCTACGACAGCAAGGAGCTGGATGCCAGCCTGCTGATGATTCCCCGGGTGGGCTTCCTGCCCCCGGACGACCAGCGGGTCATCGGCACCATCGACGCGGTCCAGCGCGAGCTCACCCAGGACGGATTCATCCTGCGCTATCGTCCGCAGTCCAGCGACGACGGGCTGCCGGGCGGGGAGGGCGTCTTCCTGGCCTGTTCGTTCTGGCTGGTGAATGCCCTGCAGGGCGCCGGCAGACGCAAGGAGGCGGTCGCCCTGTTCGAACGGTTGCTGGCCTTGCGCAACGACGTGGGGCTGCTCAGCGAGGAATGGGACCCGCGGGCCGGACGGCAGCTGGGCAACACACCGCAGGCGTTCAGCCACTTTGCCCTGGTCACCAGCGCGCTGCAGCTTCATCACGGCCGGGCGCACCGCAGTAATGTGCCCATCCACCAGGGCGAAGAGACCGCCGGAATACCCGAGCAGAACCTGCGCTGAGACCGTGACCGCCGGCGGTAACAGTCCGGTAGTGCCGGGGTGCCGGAGCGGCGGAGCGGCGGAGCGGCGGTTCAGGTATAAACTGGAGACGCTGCACCAGCAGCACCATAATTCAATGTCAGAAATATACGACAGGGGAGCGCCGCCACCCGGTCCTGGGAATCCAGGGCACCGGACGGACGGGCGCTGAGAGTGCGGACAACCGCAGACCCTCGAACCTGATCCGGCTAGTACCGGCGAAGGGAGTCGAGTTCTCTTCGGCGGGTGGCCTGTGCCGCGCCGCCGCCCCTCCTGCGAAGGAGGACCAATGAGTGAGTCAAAGCCGGGCAAAACCGCCCCGTCTGGACCGGCAGCTGCTGCCGGACCCGCCATCCCCCAGCCGATCAGGACCAATTACACCTGGCGCGTCGTGGATATCGTCGTCGCCTCCGTGGTGGCCGTCGCCGTCGGCGTTATCTTCTGGGCCTGGTCCGCCGGCTATGCGGGCATCGCCATCATCACCGCCGCCTTCCCCCCGGCGGGCGGGCTGTACGGCGGCGGTTGGCTGATAGCCGGCGTCATCGGCGGCCTGATCATCCGCAAACCGGGCGCAGCGCTTTACTGCGAGCTGCTCGCGGCCGTGGTCGAGGCGCTGCTCGGTTCCAGTTTCGGCCTGACGGTCCTGCTCTCCGGGCTGGCGCAGGGGCTCGGTGCGGAGCTCGTCTTCGCGGCCTTCGGCTACCGACGCTTCACCCTGCCGGTGGCGCTGCTCTCCGGTGCGCTGGCGGGCGTGGGCATGGGCATCAATGACAATTTGGGCTACAACGCGGAGTGGGAACTGGGCTGGAAAACCGTCTACCTGATCTTCGGTGCCATCTCCGGTGCGCTCATCGCTGGCCTGCTCTCCTGGCTGGCGGTGCGCGGCCTGGCCCGGACCGGCGCCCTGGGCAACCTTGCCTCGCGGCGGGCCGCCACGGAGCCTGCGCTCTAGGACATGGCGAACGACGACGGCGGGGCCCGCCTCCCGCTTCCGGGCACCCGACCGGTGGCCATCGTGGCCCGGGGCTGGGGCTGGCAGCATTCGGGGCGGGCCGCGAAGGCGGTCCACGACCTGGACCTGGACATCGCGCCCGGGGAGCGCGTGCTCCTGCTGGGTCCTTCCGGTGCGGGCAAGTCCACGGTGCTGCTCGCGCTGGCCGGTGTGTTGGGGGCGGACGAGGACGCCGCCGAGTCCGGCTCCCTGCTCATCGACGGGGAACGTCCGGCCGCGGGCCGCGGACGGGCCGGGCTGATGCAGCAGGATCCGGATGCCCAGGTGGTGCTCTCCCGCGTGGGCGACGACGTTGCTTTCGGTGCGGAGAATCTGGCCGTGCCGCGGGAGGAAATCTGGCGCCGTGTCCGGGAGGCGCTGGAGGCAGTGGGCCTCGATTTTCCCCTGGACCACCCCACCTCCACCCTCTCCGGCGGCCAGAAGCAGCGGCTGGGCCTGGCCGGAATCCTGGCGATGCAGCCCGGCCTGCTCTTGCTGGACGAGCCGACCGCGAACCTTGACCCGGCGGGCGTCCTGGAGGTCCGGGACGCGGTGCGCCGCATGCTGGAGCGGACCGGCGCAACGCTGGTCGTCGTGGAGCATCGGGTGGCCGTGTGGTTGGACGTGGTGGACCGCATCATCGTCCTCGCGCCCGGGGATCACAAACGCGGGGATCACAACCGCGGCGGCGGTGTGCTCCTTGACGGACCACCCGCGCGGGTTCTTGCCGAGGCGCGGGAGATGCTGTGCCGTGCCGGAGTCTGGGTGCCCGGCTATCTGCCCCCGGTCCGCCCCCGCGCCCCCGGCGGTTCCGCCGAGGTGCTGCTCCGGGCGGAGGATCTGGCTGTGTCCCGGGTCCAGGGCGGCAGGCGTGTCCGCGGGCGGACCGGCCGGACCAGGAACGCGGCCGCGGCGGTGCCGGCGGCCTCCGGGATCAGCACCGCCGTACTGGCCGGCCGGGCGCTGAGCATCACCGGCCCCAATGGCGCCGGAAAATCCACCTTGGCGCTGACCCTGGGCGGACTGTTGCCGCCCGCGGGCGGGACGGTGGCCGCGGCCGGAAGCCTTGTCCGCGGCGCGGCGCCCGATCCGTTCGGCTGGAAGGGATCGGAGCTGATCGAGCGGATCGGCACGGTGTTCCAGGAGCCGGAACACCAGTTTGTCACCGGCCGGGTGCTGGATGAGCTGCACTTTGGCCCGCGGCTGCTCGGGCACGGGGCGGGGCGCGTTGACGAGCTGCTGGAACGGCTCGGCCTCAGCCACCTGGCAGAGGCCAACCCGTACACCCTGTCCGGCGGGGAAAAACGCCGGCTGTCCGTGGCCACAGTGCTCGCGGCCAGCCCGCAGGTGCTGATCCTGGACGAGCCGACGTTCGGCCAGGATGCCAACACCTGGGCCGAACTTGCCAGCCTGCTCTCCGAGCTGCTTGATGCCGGCACCGCCGTCGTATCCGTCACCCACGACCAGGAATTCACCCGCGTGCTGGGCGGTGCGCGACTGGAACTGCCGGCCGTGGCCGCAGCTCAGGGTGGGCGTGCCGGTCCGGATCCCACGGCCGGGCCTCCGGACGGCGTTGTGCGGGACAGTGCCGCGCGGGTCGGTGCTGTGCGGGACGGTGTTGTGGGGGACAGTGCCGCGCCGGACAGTGCCGCGCCGGAACCCGACGTCGGGCTGCTGCCGCAGGGAAGCCGGATGACCCCGTGAGCGTTGATGTGATGGTGCCCCCGCGCTCCAGCGCCCTGCTGGCGCGGGCCAATCCGCTGTCCAAACTGGCGGCGGCGCTGTTGCTTACCGTCGCACTGCTGCTGACCGTGGACTGGGTTTCCGCCTCCGTAGCCCTGGTATGCGAGCTGGCCGTCCTGCCGCTGGCGGGGCTCGGGGTGAGGATGCTGCTGGCGCGCGGCTGGCCGATCCTGGCCGCGGCACTGGTGGGCGGGTACGGCTCGGCCCTGCTGGCACCTAAAACAGGAGCGGTGCTGCTGGCATGGGGACCGCTGCTCTTTACCGAGGGCTCGCTGCAATCCGGCGCCGCAATAATGCTGCGCGGACTCGCCATCGCCCTGCCCGGGATCATGCTGCTGGCCAGCACCGACCCCACGGATCTGGCGGACGCGCTGGCGCAGAAACTGCGACTGCCGCACCGCTTTGTCCTGGGCGCCCTCGCCGCCATGCGTCTGGTGGGTCTGCTGGTCGAGGAATGGCAGACCCTTGGGATGGCCCGGCGCGCCCGCGGCGTGGGGGCCAATGCCGGTTTCACCGGCCGCTTCAGCGCCTCCCTGGGACAGGCACTGGCGCTGCTGGTCCAGGCCATCCGCCGGGCAACCAGGCTCGCGGTCACCATGGAGGCCAAGGGGTTTGGTGCCGGGCGGCGCACCTGGGCTCGGGCGTCGGTCTACAGCGGGCTTGACGTTTGGGTCCTGCTGGCTGGGGTACTGATCACGGCCGCCGCGGTGACGGCCGCCGTCGCCACCGGGACGTGGAATTCGGTCTTCCACTAGGGATTCCCGCCGGGCCCTGGCCGGAACCGCGTGGTAGGTGATATCCGCAATTCGACTCATCCGGACGCAAGCAGCCCGAAAGTCGGGCCGACAGCGCCGTTATTGGGCGGCAATATGCGATCCATGATATTAGTTGGAACTATGACTTTGGACGTACTCGATACTGCCGCGACCAATGAGCCCAGCGACGTGGGCGCCTCCGTGGGCGTCCTGGTGCGTGATGCCCGCACCGAAAAGGGGTGGACGCAGGGCCGGCTGGCCGCCGAACTCGGGACCAGCCAGAGCGCCGTGGCCCGGATGGAGCAGGGCAAACAGAACCTGAGCCTGAAGATGGTCCAGCGGATGGAAACCATCTTCGGCCGCAGCATCCTCACCGTAGGTGGAACCCAAAAGCCCAAAATCACACACCTGCGCGTGGTGGGTGGGCGGGAGCTCTCCGGCAGTGTGGACGTCAATTCCAGCAAGAACGCCGGGGTCGCCCTGCTGTGCGCCAGCCTGATCAACCGCGGCACCACCACGCTGCGCCACCTGGCCAGGATCGAAGAGGTCAACAGGATCGTCGAGGTGCTGACCAGCATCGGCGTCGAATGCACCTGGCTGAACGCGAGTGACCTGCAGATCCGCCGCCCGGAGGTCCTGGATCTGGCCGCCATCGACGCGGAGGCGGCCCGGCGCACCCGCAGCGTCATTATGCTGCTGGGTCCGCTGCTGGACCAGAGCCAGGCCTACCGCCTTCCATACGCCGGCGGCTGCGACCTGGGAACGCGAACGGTGGAGCCGCATATGCAGGCGCTGCGCCAATTCGGCCTCTCGGTGGAGGCGCATTCCGGTTTCTACGCCGTGCAGGCACCCGAACCGGATATCCAGGACAGGACATTCGTGCTCACCGAGCGCGGCGACACGGTGACGGAAAACGCCATCATGGCAGCCGCCCATCGCGAAGGCATCACCGTCATCCGCAACGCCAGTCCGAACTACATGGTCCAGGACCTCTGCTTCTACCTGCAGGGCCTGGGCGTGGAGGTTGGCGGCGTCGGCAGCACCACGCTGACCATACGCGGCCGGTCAAGGATCGACGTGGACCTGGAGTATTCGCCGTCGGAGGACCCGATCGAGGCCATGAGCCTGATCACGGCGGGCATCGTCACCGCCTCGGAGGTGACCATCCGGCGCGTGCCGATCGAATTCATGGAGATCGAGCTCAGCGTGCTGGAGCAGATGGGCTTCCGGTACCGGAAGTCGGCGGAGTACAAGGCCCACAACGGCCACACCCGGCTGGTGGACATCACCACGCTCCGCTCCGAGCTCAGGGCGGCACCGGACAAAATCCACCCGATGCCCTTTCCCGGCCTGAACATCGACAACCTGCCGTTCTTCGCCGTTATCGCCTCCTGCGCGGAGGGTTCCACGCTGATCCATGACTGGGTCTACGAAAACCGGGCCATCTACCTGACCGAACTCAACCGGCTGGGCGCCAAGGTCCGGCTGCTGGATCCGCACCGGATCGACGTCGCCGGCCCCACACGCTGGCGTGCCGCCGAGATCGGCTGCCCGCCGGCGCTGCGCCCGGCCGCCTGCATCCTGCTGGCCATGCTGGCGGCGAAGGGGACCTCGGAGCTGCGCAATATCTACGTGATTGAGCGCGGTTACGAGGAACTGGCCGAGCGGCTGAACAAGATCGGCGCGGAAATCCAGTATTTCCAGGACTGAGCAATTCCAGGGCTGAGCGGATCTCCGCGTGGCCGGCCTTGGTCGACCACCGGTTTCCCCCCGTCCAATCCGGGTTGTCCGTTCCGGTGATCGACCAGGCGGGCTCTGCGAGCGCGTGGAGATCCGCCCGGCACTCAGATGCCGGCGAGGGCCCTGGCGAGATCGGCCATGAGGTCCTCAACGTCCTCCAGGCCCACGGAGAGTCTCACCACCCCGTCGGTGAGTCCGATGGCGGCCCGGCCTTCCGGTCCCATCGCACGGTGGGTGGTGGTGGCCGGATGCGTGATCAGGGACTTGGAGTCACCCAGGTTGTTGGAGATATCGATGATCTGCAGCCCGTTGAGCAGTGCGAAGGCGGCGTCCTTGGCGCTCCCGCCCGCACTTCCGGAAGCAAGCTCGAAGGTCAGCACCGTGCCGCCGGCCTTCATCTGGGACTTCGCCAGCTCAAACTGCGGATGCGAGGGCAGCAGCGGATATTTCACCCAGTGAACCGCCGGCTGCCGCTCCAGGAATTCGGCCAGCAGTAGCGCATTGGCGGACGAATGGCTGACCCGCAGCCCCATGGTCTCCAGGCCCTTGGTCAGCACCCAGGCGTTGAACGCGGAGAGCGCCGGCCCGGTGTGCCGCATCAGCGTCTTGACCGGGCCGTCGATGAATTCCTTGGTCCCCAGGATGGCGCCCCCCAATACGCGGCCCTGGCCGTCGATGTGCTTGGTGCCGGAGTAGACAATAACGTCCGCTCCCAGGTCACCGCACTTCTGCAGCAGCGGCGTGGCGAAAACGTTGTCCGCCACCACCTTGGCGCCGGCCTTATGCGCCAGATCGCAGACCGCCCTGATGTCGACGATCTCCTGCATCGGATTCGACGGCGACTCGAAGAAGACCGCCGCCGTCGGCACCGACAGCGCGGCCTCCCACTGCTGAAGGTCCGGCCCGTCGACAAACACCGTCTCCACCCCCCAGCGCGGCAGGATCTCGTTCAGGATCACAAAGCAGGAACCGAACAGGGAGCGCGCGGCCACCACCCTGTCGCCGGCGCCGAGGAGCGCAGCCAGAGCGGTAAAAACGGCGGACATGCCCGACGCCGTCGCGAAGCAGGCTTCCGTACCCTCGAGCAGGCGCAGCCGCTCCTGGAAGGTGGCCACCGACGGATTGCCGTAACGCGAGTAGACAAACCGGTCCACCTCGCCGGTGAACGCCGCTTCGGCCGCTTCGGCCGATTCGTAGACGAACCCGGAGTTCAGGAAGATGGCCTCGGAGGTTTCCTGGAAATTGGAACGGTCCAGGCCGCCGCGCACCGCTTGCGTATCCGCGGACCACCCGGCGGCGTTCTCGTTAAAGTTGCTCACCGGATTACCCCTCTCGCCACGGAAGCTGGCGGTTCTTCCAGCCGTTGACCGTCCGGTCCCCGTAAGCATCCGGCACACCCTCGAAGCCCTCAAGCACGTTGAATGACGTGTAGCCGGCCCCGGTGGCTGCCTCCGCGGCCGCGATGGAGCGCTGTCCGGAGCGGCAAACGAAGACCACCTGCGTCGCGGCGGCACCCGGGAGCTGCTGGCGGAGCTGGTCAAGGAAGAGCGGATTGGCCGCACCGCCGGCCAGATTCCACTGGATGAAGAGCGGCTCAGCCTGACCGTCCGGCGTCTCGGGGACACCGATGTGGGTCCATTCGGCCTGCGTCCGCACGTCCACCAGCACCGCACCCTCCTCCAGCTTGGCCCAGGCCTGCGCAGGGGTGAGATCGCCCGCGTAGCTCATTTGGCGCCGTCGATCCTTGCAGGCACGGGGCCGACGCTGCCAAAACTGGGCAGCACCACCGCCTGCGCCGCAACGATCCGGCCGCCGTCGAACGCCAGCGCCGGGCCGCCATGCAGGATGTAGCCCTCCGCGAGGGCGGCACTCACCCGCTCACAAAATGAGCGGTCATCGGGCCCGGTCAGCAGCCGGTAGGCCAGCGGGGCATCTTCAGCGGACAATTTTCTCTCCTCATTGCAATCGGCGGCTGCAAGCGGGTCCCGGTTGGATGGCCGGGGTCGGGAAGTTCACGCTTGCAAACCGTAGCCGTGGTAGCTGCGTTTTGCCGAGTATTCACCTGAGGCACCCCGCCGGATCAGAGGGTTGCCGGCCAGCAAGTCAGGGCTTGGCGCTGGCACTCGTTACTCACATAGAAAATAACACCTTGGCGGCGCGGTTGCAGTATCCGGTGACCTTGGGTGACGATTTCTGTCCGCCGGCACCGCAGCCATTCGCTCGCGCTGCGGCCCCGGGACTACTCGGTGGCGTCGACCAGCAGGTTCAGCTGGGCCGTGAGCCGGGCGCGCACCTCCGCGGTGCCGATGTCCTTGCCGTCGATCCGGTTGACCGGCGCCAGCAGCCGGATGCTGGAAATCAGCCAGACCGCATCGGCGTCGAAGAGGTCCGCCGGCTCCAGCGGACCGTACCCCAGCTCCCACCCCGCCGCCTTGGCCGCTGAGAACAGCGCCCCCTGTGATGTGCCGGGCAGAATGCCGCTGTCCAGCCGGGGCGTGATCAGCCGCTTGACCTGGGCCTCGCCCTCACCCTCCAGCTGGGCCAGCAGGACGGACGACGTCGGGCCCTCCAGCACCCGTCCGTCGCTGCTGGTGAAGATCACATCGTCCGCGCCGTTGGCGCGGGCGTAGCGTAGCGCGGCCATGTTCACGGCGTAGGAGAGTGTTTTGGCTCCCAGCAGCAGCCATGGGGCCCGTTCGGCCAGAGCGCTGTCGAAGCCGCGGTCCAGCAGCAGCACATCGATGCCGGTTTCCCGCTGGATCTTGCCGGCCAACGGCGGGTCGGAGACCTGGACCCAGGCCGTCGGGGTCGAACTGCCCTCCACACCGCGGGTCACGATAAGTTTCACCACCGCCTCGTCCGCTGCTGCTCCGGGCGAGCCGCTCCGGAACTGCGCGAGAGCGGTCGCCATGGCACCGCGCCAGAGGTCCTGGGCCGGGATGTCAAGGTCCAGTGCGCGGGCCGACGAGCCCAGCCGGTCCAGGTGCGCCTGCACCTTGCGGGGAACCCCTCCCACCGCCAGCAGGGACTCGAAAATCCCGTCCCCGCGGGTGGCGCCCTGGTCTGTGGCCATCAGCGCGGGCTTGGTGGCATCGGCGATCCGGCCGCCGGGGAACGCCGGGTCCAGGAAAACCAGAACAGTCATGGATCCAGCTTAGTGCGGAGCTTTGCCGGGGCCGGCCGCCACAGCAGGCCTGCCAGGAGGATGTTGGCGCCGGGGCTTTCAGCCGGCGTTTGTCAGGCTCCGGCTCGGGCGGCCGGACGCCCGCCAGGCTCCGGGGCTCTGAACCGACTTCCGTCAGGCGCCGGGGGTTTCAGGCGGCGTCCGGGTGTTGGCGGGGATGGCCGTCGTCTCCGTCGGCTTCGTCGTGGTCCTCGTTGGCGGGATCCGGTGGTTCCTCCAGGCTGAGGTGCTGCCGCCAGGTTCCGGCTTCGGGGTCTTCAGGCAGCGCCGGCCAGGGAGGCCGGGCCTCCCCTGCGTTCTGTGCGTCCCGGGCGTCGGCTGTCCGCCCGGGGTGGGCGGTGAAGGCCTCGGGGAGTTCCGGCGGGCTGAAGTCGGGCGGTGGTGGCGGGTAGGTCCGGCCCGAGGGAGCGGTCCAGGACGGCAGCCCGCTTTCGGTCATGGTGGGTGTCCAGCCGCGCACCCACAGAGGCGGATCCGCTCCCACGCCCGTTTCGGATCCGGCGTCCGGGGGCGGTTTGCGCCGGCCGTGGCGGTCCTTGCCGTCGCGGAGGTGTTTGACGAGGTGGTGGCGTTTACATTCGTCGGCCAGATTCGCTTCCTCGGTGCTGCCCCCGTGTTCGAAGGCCTTCAGATGGTCCAGCTGGGTGTGCGCGGTGACGTTCATGCAGCCGGTGAACGTGCAGGTCTTGTCCTTGATGCGCAGCCACTGGCGCAGCCGTTTGGGCACGCGGTAGCGTTCGCGTCCGAT
>JALYYI010000156.1 GCA_030946705.1 Actinomycetota bacterium
TCCGTGCCGTCATGCCCGCCCTGGCGGGCCTCTCCCGGATGCCCTACCGCCGTTTCCTGCTGTTCAACGCCGCCGGCGGCCTGATTTGGGGCACGGGGGCCGTCCTGCTCGGCTATTTCGCCGGCAATGCCTACCTCACCGTCGCGAAAGCGATCGGACAGAACATATCCTTGGTCATCATCGCCGCAGCCGCTCTCGGACTGCTCGCCTGGCACGTGCGAAAACGCCGACAGGCCCGCCGCTATGCCAAGATGGGCCCATGACCACGCAACTCTTCAACACCTGGAAACACAGGTCACGGCTGCGGCTGACGTCGATGCTGGCCGTCGGTGCGGTGACGGCCGTGCTGGTGGGGTCCCTCGGATCCTGGGCATATGCCCCGGCACTGGGGTGGGCCGCGGCGTCACTGATCTTCCTCGGCTGGACCTGGTCCGTGATCGGACGGCTGGATCCGGCCGGTACCGCCGCGCACGCCGGACGCGAGGACCCGGGCCGCACCGCCTCGGACGTGCTGGTCCTGGCGGCCACCATCGCCAGCTTCGGCGGCGTCGCACTGATCCTTGCGGACGCAGGATCGGCCCAGGGCGGCACCAAAGCGGCCATCATCGGCCTGGCCCTGGGCAGCGTCGCGCTCTCCTGGTTCCTGGTCCACACCCTCTTCACGCTGCGCTACGCCCGGCTCTACTACCGCGACCGCAAGGGCGTGGACTTCAATGAGGACACCCTGCCCCACTACCGGGACTTCGCCTACCTCGCCTTCACCGTGGGCATGACCTTCCAGGTCTCCGACACGGACCTGAAAACCGACGCCATCCGCTCCACGGCACTGCGCCACGCCCTGCTCTCCTACCTCCTGGGCGCCATCGTGCTGGCCACCACCATCAACCTGGTCGCCGGTCTGGTCCACTAAAAGCGCCCGCCTTTCACCAGCTCTCAGGTTCCGTTCAATCCCCAAGGCGGATACTGGTCCTAAAGCCATCTGAAAGGACATTCGCTATGAGGATCCTGATCGTTGAGGATGAGAAACGGCTGGCCGAAACCCTGCGCCGCGGCCTGGGCAATGAGGGCTTCGTCGTCGACATCACCCATGACGGGGTCAGCGGGCTCTGGGCCGCGACGGAAAACCCCTACGATGCGATCATCCTTGACCTGATGCTTCCGCTCAAAAACGGCTATGACGTGCTCAAGGAGCTCCGCGAGCGCAAGGTCTGGACCCCGGTGATGATGCTGACCGCCAAAGACGGCGAATACGACCAGACCGACGCATTTGATCTCGGTGCGGACGACTACCTGACCAAGCCCTTCAGCTTCATGGTCCTGGTGGCGAGGCTCAGGGCACTGATCCGGCGCGGCGCCCCCGAACGGCCCGTGGTCCTGAAGCTGGGGTCACTGGAAATGGATCCACTCAACCGCAGCGTCCGGCGCGGCCCTGCCGCCATCAAACTGACCGCCCGTGAATACGGGCTCCTGCACTACCTGATGCGCCGCCATGACCAGGTGGTGTCCAAGGCGGAAATCCTGGACAACGTCTGGGATCCCGCCTTCGACGGCGGGGATAACGTTGTGGAGGTCTACATCGGCTACCTGCGCCGGAAAATCGATGCCCCCTTCGAGCTGAAGACCCTCACCACGGTGCGCGGAATGGGATACATGCTCACCATGGACAGGGAAGCCTTGACGATCAGCGTACCGCCGGTCCCTCAGCCGTGAACCGGAGGGCCCACGGCTCCGTCTAGAGATGAAGTCCGACATTTCGAGTCGGGCCATCCGGAGGGAGCACATCATGAACCAGCCTCGCCTCGTGCTTGCGTCAGCAGCCCTTGGCACAGCCTTGTTGCTAGGCGGATGCGGCGGCGGACTGCCCGGCGAGCACGCCACCGTACCGGCCACGGTCCCCCCGGGACCGGCATCCCCAACATCCTCACCGCAGGTACCCGGCAGTACCCCCGCGACCGCCCCGCCACCTGTGGAGACTCCCCAGACCCCCGTTCCGGCGCAGGCACCTCCGCCCCAGACTCCGGCCCCCGCCCCTGTCCCTCCCCCGCCCGCAGTTATCGTTCCGCCTCCCCCACCGCCGGTCCAGCCACCCGTCCAGGGGCCGGTCAGGAAGCCTGCTCCGCCAGCCCGGAACGGTGGGGACCACGACGCCGATAACAACGGAGGACCGGACGATGGCGACGGCCTCAAATAGCCTTATGCCACCCTTGCGGACAAGGATGAGCATCGGGGTGCTGGCGGTGGCCGGGGCGGTCCTCAGCGGGTGCACAACCCCCGGTCTTCCCCCAACGCCGGCGGCGGCTACATCAGCATCTTCCGGCTTCGACTG
>JALYYI010000185.1 GCA_030946705.1 Actinomycetota bacterium
CCCGAGTGCTAAGCCCGGGCCCAGGCCACGAGCTTGTCCGTCAGTTCCATGAACTCCCGGTCGATGCCACAGGCCTCAGGATGGGCATCGTGCCAGGCAACCGTTTCTCTGGCACCGCGGGCAAACGGAATCTCCGCGCGGAACTCCGGCACCAGGGCCTTCACCTTGGAATTGTCGAAAATCACGGAGTGGGCCTTGTCTCCCACCAGCCCCGGGCCCAGTGATGGCGAGTGCATCGCAATGGTTTCCGAGGCCACATGCACAAGCTCCGGTTCCGGCGCCCCGGCTGCCGCCGCCAGCACGCGGTAGACCTGGTCCCACGGCAGGAACTCGTCCGAGGTGATGGTGAAGCTGTCGCCGATGGCCTGGGACCTGCCCAACAACCCGGTGAAAGCGACGGCTAAGTCCGCCGCGTGAGTCAGCGTCCACAGCGACGTCCCGTCCCCGTGCACGAGGACCGGCAGACCCCGGCGCATTCGCTGGATGTCCGTCCAGCCACCCATCGTCGGCAGTCTTGTCTGGTCGTACGTGTGGGACGGCCGCACCACTGTGACCGGAAAGGCCTCCTCACGGTAGGCGCGCATCAGCACCTCCTCGCAGCCGATCTTGTCCCTGGAGTACTGCCAGAACGGATTCCGCAGCGGTGTCGATTCCAGGATCGGCAATCGGGCCGGAGGCTTCTGGTAGGCCGAGGCGGAGCTGATGAACACATATTGCCCCGTCCGCCCGCGGAACTGGTCAATTCCAGCCTGCACATGGTCCGGCGTGAAGGAAATGAAGTCCGCCACGGCGTCGAAGCTGCGGCTCCCCAGCGCCGCGCGAACAGCCTTAGCATCCCGGACGTCGGCATGCAGCACTTCCGCAGCACCGGGCACCGGCCGCTGGTCCGTTTTTCCCCGGTTCAGCAGCGTCACCCGGTGCCCAAGCCCGACGGCGCGGCTCGCCACCGCGGTGCTGATCACCCCGGTGCCCCCGATCAGCAGGATCTCCAGGCCGCTCACCAGGCGTAATCCTCCGGCGCGGTGCGGTGGCCCGGAAAGATCTGGTCCAGCCGTTCCAGCGCCGCCGGCTCCAGCTGCACATCCAGGGCGCGGATGGCGGAGTCCAGCTGCTCCTGCGTCCGTGGCCCCACGATCGGGGCGGTGACTGCCGGCTGGTGCAGCAGCCAGGCCAAGGCCACGTCGCCCGGCTCGTGGCCCAGTTCCTCGGCAAAATCCTCGTATTGCTGGATCTGCTCGTGATGGCTTTTCAGCGTCGCCGCGGCCCGGCCCTCCGACCGGCGGACGCCCTGGCGCTCCTTCTTCAGCACCCCGCCCAGTAGCCCGCCGTGAAGCGGCGACCACGGAATCAGGCCAAGACCGTACTGCTGCGCGGCCGGAATGACCTCAAGCTCCACATTGCGGGTGAGCAGATTGTAGATGGACTGTTCGCTGACCAGCCCGTTGTAGTGGCGGCGGCGGGCGGCCTCCTGCGCCTGCGCGATGTGCCAGCCGGCAAAGTTGCTGCTCCCCGAATACAGCACCTTCCCCTGCTGGACCGCCACCTCCAGGGCCTGCCAGATCTCATCCCACGGCGTCTTCCTGTCAACGTGATGGAACTGGTAGATGTCGATGTAGTCCGTCTGCAGCCGCTTCAGGCTGGCATCCAGCGCCCGCCGGATGTTCAGTGCGGACAGTTTGGACTCATTGGGCGCCTCCGTCATGGTGCCGTACAGCTTGGTGGCCAGCACCGTGTGTTCGCGCCGGGTGCCGCCCTTGGCGAACCAGCGGCCCACGATCTCCTCGGTCCAGCCGCGGCGGCCCTCCCCGCCGTACACGTTGGCCGTATCGAAGAAGTTGATCCCCGAACCGGCGGCCGAATCCATGATTGAATGCGCGTCGGCTTCCTCGGTTTGCGGGCCAAAATTCATTGTGCCCAGGCACAGGCGGGAAACTTTCAGGCCGGAGCGGCCAAGCTGCGTGTACTGCATGTCGGGAACGTCCTTCGTCTGGTTTCGTCGGAATCTTTGGTGGCTTCAGCGGATGGGTTCAGCGTCCGACGGCGTCTCCCGGCCTGACGCCGTCGGCCAGCGGTTCGCGCGAGGAGCCGACGGACGGACCGGCAGCCCAGCTGCTCAGGAGCTTCAGCCCGTCGGCCGATGGCGAGCCGGGCCTGGCCGAGAAGATCCGCAGAGTCTGGTCCGCATCGCCGTCCACGCTGAGGTTCTCGAAGTCCAGTTCCAGCTCCCCGACGGTGGGGTGCCGCAGGCGCACCGTGCCACTGGCCCGCGTCGCCACGCGATGCCCGGCCCACCATTGCCGGAAGTGCTTGCTGTGCACAGCCAGCTCACCGACGAGTTGACTGGCTTCCGGATCGTTGGGGTGCTTTCCAACGTCCACCCGCAATGAACCTGCGGCCTCCGACGCGACAGCGTTCCAGTCCCTGAACAGCTCCCGTGCTTCCGGATCCAGGATCAGCCAGCGGGTCAGATTCCGCTCGTTGGGTGCCAGAGACGGGAAGTCAGCAAAGAGCAGCCGGGCCATCCGGTTGGCGGCCAGGACCTCGGTGCGGCGCCCCAGCACCATCGCCGGAACCTCGCCGACGGCGTCGAGCAGCTGCCGCAGCGCCGGACGAACCCTCTGGGCCTGGCCCGGGGACTTCGTGGACCCGCCGCAGTTCTGAAGCAGGTCCATCATGTGGGCATGCTCAGCCGGATCCAAGCGCAGCGCACTGGCTACGGAATCCAGCACCGACCGCGAGGGGTGGATGTGGCGGCCCTGCTCAAGCCGGGTGTAGTAGTCGGTGCTGACGCCGGCCATCTGGGCCACCTCCTCGCGCCGCAGCCCCGGCACCCGGCGCGGACCCGCGGCGGTGGGGAACTGCGGATCGTCGGGATCCAACCGCGACCGCATGGCTTTGAGGAATTTACCGAACTCAGCGCTCTGACCCATGGCTTCCATTCTGCCCCGTGTGGCGCCGCGGCCATAGGGGCAGGGTAGGCCTGCCGTTCCTAGGAAGCGGTGGGACAGGAGCGCGGTGTGCGGGAGGCCGCAAGCTGATTAGGCTGGGGATAAGCCCAAAACCGGATGCCCGGGGACCCGGGCAACCGGACTACCAGGGCTGGCCAAGCGTCAACACGAAACACGAGGCGAGAGCGAAAATGCCAACGAAAACGAACGGGAACGTCCCCCAGCTGGTCCTGAACAACGCGGTCAGCATTCCGCAGCTCGGGTTCGGCGTCTTTCAGATTCCGCCCGACGAGACCCAGAAGGTGGTGGAGGATGCCCTTGCGGCGGGCTATCGCCACATCGACACGGCAGCGGCCTACCGTAACGAGGCCGCCGTCGGGGCGGCCATCGCCGCGTCGGGGATACCGCGCGGGGAAATCTTCGTCACCACCAAGCTGCGCAACGGCGAACAGGGCAATGCCACCGCGGCGTTCCAGAACAGCCGCGCGGCACTGGGGCTGGACGTCGTCGACCTTTATCTGATTCACTGGCCGGTTCCGTCCGCCGGACTGTTCAGCCGGGCCTGGACGCAGCTGGAAAACCTGTACGCGGACGGGCAGATCCGGGCCATCGGTGTGTCCAATTTCCTCGCCGGGCACCTGGACACGCTGCTGGAGTCCGCGCAGGTGGTGCCGGCCGTGAACCAGATCGAACTGCACCCAACCTTCCAGCAGGCTGAGCTGACGAACATGTGCCGCCGGCGGGGGATCGCCGTCGAGGCCTACAGCCCGCTGGGTCAGGGCAGCGACTTGTCCGCGGAGGCCGTCGCAGCGGTGGCCGCGAAGCACGAAGCGGTTCCGGCGCAGATTGTGCTGGCCTGGCACCTGGCGAAGGGCAACATCGTGATCCCCAAGTCCGCTGATTCCGGCCGGATGCGCCAGAACCTGGCGGCTGCGGATCTCAGGCTCTCCGCGGCTGAGGTTGAATCCATCACCGGGCTCGAGTCCGGAGCACGCATCGGCTCGGACCCTGCCACGGCGGCGCACGCGCAGATGTAGAGAACGTCCACTACATTCCGCGCACGGATCAGCAGCGACCGCGCGTCACCGTCGGGAGGTTCCCCGTCCGGTTGAGAACTTCTGGCGCATTTCCCTTGCCAGATCGGAGCGCGTCCAGTAAACCTCCACTATGGGCGGCCGCACCTCCGGCAGGCGCAGCACCGAAGCGTCGGTCGGCAGCCGCCCACAGGGGAGGGGGCGCGCGATGCGACGGTTTCCGAAGTCCGGCATCCGTTTCCTGGCCATGACCTCGGCCGCGACGGTCCTGGCCCTAGGTCTGCAGCTGGCCGAGGAACCGAGGGATGGGAGCGCCGCGGCGGCTGTAAAATCTGCCAGATCCGGCGTGTCGGCCACGCACAAAGTCCGACCCGCCGCTGCGCCGTCCGCCGCTGCAGCCGGC
>JALYYI010000195.1 GCA_030946705.1 Actinomycetota bacterium
GAAGGACCCGATGGCCTGCTTGCCCAGCTGGGAGAACCCGCCGCCGTCGTCGTTCCGGTGGGTCAGACGGCGGCTGCGCCGCGTTCGCCGGTGCGGACACGGACCGCCTCGTAGACGTCCACCGTCCAGACCTTGCCGTCGCCGGCGCGGCCGGTGTTGGAACTGGAGATGATCACATCCACGATGTCATCCACCTGCTCATCGGTCGCCAGGACCTCGATCCGCACCTTGGCGTGCAGGTCCACGGTGTACTCGGCACCGCGGTAGACCTCCGTGTGGCCGCGCTGGCGGCCGTAGCCATGAGCGCCGCTGACGGTCAGGCCCTGCACGCCGTAGCTCTCCAGGCCGCCGCGGACGTCGTCGAGCTTGTCCGGGCGGATGATTGCGGTAATCAGTTTCATGCCTGCACCTTACCCTTTGAGCCGCTCCTGGCGGCGTCGGTATCAGTCCTGGCGGGATCGGCCGCGGTCCCGGGCGCACCGGCGGCGACCAGCTCGTCAACCGGCCGGAAGGATTCCTCCATCGGATGGAAGCTGCCGCTGATCCGGCCGCCGAAGTCGTAGGCGGATTCCGCGTGCACGGTAACGTCGACGCCCTCGATCTCGTGCTCCACGGGGATCCGGAAGCCGATGGTCTTCTGGATGATCCAGCCGACGATGAATGCGATGACGAAGGAGTAGAGCAGGACGGCGAAGGACCCGATGGCCTGCTTGCCCAGCTGGGAGAACCCGCCGCCGTAGAAGAGGCCGGTGACGGCCGCCGGGGACTCCGGATTCGCCGCCAGCCCGATGAAGAGCGTTCCGAAGAGGCCGCCGACCAGGTGCACGCCGACGACGTCCAGCGAGTCGTCGTAACCCAGCTTGTACTTCAGGCCGACCGCGACGGCGCACACGGCTCCGGCGAGCAGGCCCAGCACCAGGGACCACATCGGGGTGATCGCGGAACAGGCGGGGGTGATGGCAACCAGGCCCGCAACGGCGCCCGAGGCCGCACCCAAGGAGGTTGCGTGACCGTCGCGCAGCTTCTCCACGATCAGCCAGCCAAGGGTTGCGGCGGCCGGGGCAGCCAGCGTGTTGATCCAGGCGTAGGCTGCAACCCCATTGGCGCCAAGGGCGGAGCCGGCGTTGAAGCCGAACCAGCCGAACCAGAGCAGGCCGGCACCGAGCATCACGAACGGCATGTTGTGCGGACGGTGGCTCGGATCCTTGCCGAAGCCCCTGCGCTTGCCCAGCACCAGGGCCAGTGCCAGCGCCGCGGCACCGGCGTTGATGTGCACCGCCGTGCCGCCGGCGAAGTCCACCACACCCAGCCCCTGGCCGATCCAGCCGCCGATGGGGTTGCCGTTGGCATCCTTGTTGAAGTCAAAGACCCAGTGCGCCACCGGGAAGTAGACCAGGGTGACCCAGATGCCGCCGAAGAGCATCCAGGCGCCGAACTTGGCCCGGTCCGCGATGGCTCCGGAGATCAGCGCCACCGTGATGATGGCGAAGACCGCCTGGAAGCCGACAAAGGCCATTTCCGGGATGGTGCCCACCAGCGGCATTTTGTCGCCGGTGGCGAGGACGCCCTGCAGGCCGAACTTTTCCAGCGGGTTTCCGACCAGGCCGGCGAAGGCATCCGTGCCGAAGGAGGCCGAGTAGCCGTAGAGGACCCAGAGAACGCCGACCAGGGCGATCGCTCCGAAGCTCATCATCATCATGTTCAGTACGCCCTTGGCCCGGGTCATACCACCGTAGAAGAAAGCCAGGCCGGGGGTCATCAGCAGAACCAGAGCGGCGGAGGCTAGAACCCATGCTGTGTCGCCAGTATTCATGGTTCGTGCCCTTTCTTGTAGATCGTGATTGCGGCCGCGTCGGCTGGGGAGCGTGCGGCGTATGCAATGTTGTCTCTTCAAGAATGGCGACGCAGTGTTTCGGCTGCGCGGGTGGAATGTTGCCAGCCTGTTACAACAATGGCGGCTACGTAAAAGCTGCGTGACCGCCATGTTTCCGGGATGTAACGGGAGGTTCCCCTTTTGCGCCGAGGCAGCACGAGCACTTCACCCTCGCGGCCGTCATCGCAGACTGTGACGCCCTGTCTGGGGAGCCGAAGCCTAAGTCAACCGACCGCGGACGATCTCGCTGACGGTTTTGCCGTCGAAGCGGCCGGCGATCTTGGCCGTGACCGGCTTCATCACGGCACCCATCTGGCGCATGCCAAGTTCCTGGCCGTCGGCCTTCATCGCCGCGATCTCCTCGTCAACGATGGCCTCGGCCTCGGCGCGGGTGAGCGCCTGGGGCAGGTACGCCTCGATGACCTCCGCTTCGGCAATTTCCGCCGCGGCACGATCTGTTTCGCCCGCCCGGGTGTAGATGCCGGCGGTGTCCCGCCGCTTGGCGGCTTCCCTCTGCAGCAGCGCGGTCACCTGGGCGTCGTCCAACTCGACCGGCGTCTTGCCGGACTTCTCTTTGGTGCCGATCTCGCCGAGCACGTTGCGGACCGTCGTGAGCGCCAGTTTGTTTCCGGCCTTCATATGGGTGGTCACGTCGGCGTGCAGCCGCTCTTTCAGGGTTGTCATGGTGCTCCTCGTTATGATGGGCGATTGGATCTGCTTCTGCCCATGCGTGCGGCAGGGCCCGGATGGCTACCCGCTTCATCACTGGCGGTAGCGTCCCGACGGTGGTCGATGGACACGATCTCGATGAGGTGGAGATCCTGCCGGATGCGGTAGATGACCCTGTGCGCACCGGCGGGCGCGGGATGAATAGCGGATGCCATATGGACTCACTTATTGCGACCGGCTGACCTCATGGCGGCACGGACGTCGTCCTCGTCGTGAACTTGGCCGGCGTCAAGCTCTTTGAGCGACTCCCCCAGCTCCCTGACCAAAACGGAGTCGGACAATATCGACAGCGTCTCGAGGAGCGCATCCTAGTCGTCGGCGCCGAGCGCACGGAGTGCTGATTGCGACGCCGGCCCTCAGTTCAGCAGTGCGTCCACGAAATTCTCGGCATCGAACGGCGCCAGATCGTCCGCACCTTCGCCCAGACCGACCAGCTTGACCGGAACGCCCAGGGTTTTCTGGATGGCGACGACGATGCCACCTTTCGCTGTGCCGTCCAGTTTGGTGAGCACGATGCCGGTAATATTGACGACGTCGGCGAACACCTTGGCCTGCGACAGCCCGTTCTGGCCCGTGGTTGCATCCAGGACCAGGAGCACCTCGTCCACCGTGGCCTGCTTCTCGATGACGCGCTTGACCTTGCCCAGCTCATCCATCAGGCCCACCTTGTTCTGCAGCCGGCCGGCGGTATCAATCATGACGACGTCGACTTCCTGCTCGATGCCCGCCTTGACCGCCTCAAAGGCGACTGACGCCGGATCCGCTCCATCGACGTCGGACTTCACCGTCGGAACGCCCACGCGCTGACCCCAGGTGGCCAGCTGCTCCGCCGCCGCGGCCCGGAAGGTGTCCGCCGCGCCGAGCAGCACATCCTTGTCCTCGGCCACCAGCACCCGGGCCAGCTTGCCCACCGTCGTGGTCTTGCCGACGCCATTGACGCCCACCACCAGCACCACGGCCGGACGGTCCGCGTGCCGGTCGACGTTCAGCGAACGGTCCATCGACGGGTCCACCAGCTTGATGAGTTCCTCGCGGAGCATCGCCTGCACCTCGGCGGGATTCCGGCTGCCCAGGACCTTGACCCGGCCACGCAGGGCTTCCACGAGCTCCATGGTGGGCTCCGTGCCGATGTCCGCCAGCAACAGGGTTTCCTCAATCTCGTCCCAGACGGCCTCGTCGATGCTGTCCCGGGAGAGCAGGGCCAGCAGGCCCTTGCCCAGGGCATTGTTGGACCTGGCCAGGCGCGCCCGGAGCCGGACCAGACGGCCCTCGACCGGCGCTGGCGTCTCGACGGCCGGTGCTGTCTCCAGCCCGGACAGGTCGTCCTCAACCTCGGCGGGCACGCCCGGCGCGCGCGGCTGCGGCGGCGCCTGCACTGTGTCCGGCCGGTCCTCGAGCAGCGTCCCGGCGGATGCACCTGGCGCCGGATCGTTGGCATCACGGGTGCTGCCGTAGACATCCTTGCTGCGGCGGGCCTTCAGGAAGACCGGAATCAGGCCGCCGATAACCGCCAGGGCAACAACGATAGACAAGATGATCAGGAGAGTGTCGTTCACACGGACAAGCTTCTCACATCAGCACCGGCCCACAGCGGGCCCGGTTCGGGTCCAACCGGGGACGGTCATGGCGGCCGAGGCGGGCCGGTGGAGGGGCTGTCCTTGAGGGACTTGGCGTCGGGATTCCGGGCCGATTCTGTGGGAAACTCGGAACATCATGGTCAGACCCTCCCCGCGCGATGCCCGCCGCTACGGCGCTCCGTCCCACTCCAGCGCACCGTCTTCCCAAAGCGCACCGTCTTCCCAAAGCACGCCGCCGGACGGCGCGCAGCCCGGCGGCGGCCCGGCCGGCAAGGCACCGCTGACGCGGGAGATCTGGGTGCTGATCGCCGCGGCATTCGTCATCGCCGTCGGCTATGGCCTGGTGGCCCCCGTGCTTCCCCAGTTCGCGCACAGCTTCGATGTCTCGGTCAGCGCCGCGGCGGTAGTGATCAGTGCCTTCGCCTTCACGCGGCTGGTGTTCGCCCCGATGTCCGGACAGCTGGTGGAAAAGTTCGGCGAGCGCTGGGTGTACATCACCGGGATCCTGATTGTGGCCCTGTCATCGGCCGCCTGTGCGTTCGCGCAGAACTACTGGCAGCTGTTGATCTACCGCGGCCTGGGCGGCATCGGATCGACCATGTTCACCGTTGCCGCGATGGGCCTACTGGTCCGCCTGGCCCCTGCCACCGGACGCGGCCGCGTGACCAGCGCCTACGCGGGATCCTTCCTGCTGGGCAACATCGCCGGACCCGCAATCGGCGGTCTGCTGGCCGGTTTCGGTCTCCAGCTGCCGTTCCTGGTCTATGCGGGCGCCCTGGTGCTGGCCGCCGTCGTCGTCGCCTCCCAGCTGCACCCCAGCGTCCGGACCGGGCCGGCCGCGCCGCTGCAGCCCGTCAAGAAACCGATGCCGTTCCGCGAGGCGCTGGGCTACAGCAGCTACCGGGCGGCTCTGGTTTCCGCTTTTGCCAACGGCTGGTCCGCCTTCGGAATCCGGATGGCGCTGGTACCGCTCTTTGCCACCGTCGTGCTGGGAGGCGGGCCGGGGGTTGCCGGACTCGCTCTGGCCGTCTTCGCCGTCGGCACCGGCGTGGCCCTGACCTTTTCGGGCCGGCTCGCCGACAGCTGGGGCCGCAAGCCCCTGGTTATCTCCGGACTGATCGTCAACACCGCGGCGATGGCGGTGCTGGGCCTGACCACGACCATTCCGGTGTTCCTGGTGGTCTCCGCCATTGCCGGTGTGGGCAGCGGACTCTTCGGGCCGGCCCAGCAGGCCACCGTTGCGGATGTGATCGGCAATGAAAGATCCGGCGGCAAGGTGCTTGCCACCTTCCAGATGAGCCAGGACTTCGGCACCATCCTCGGGCCCATCGCCGCTGGCGCCGTCATCGACGCGATTTCCTACGGACCTGCCTTCGCAATGGCCGCCATCATCGGGGCCGTGGCCATCGGCTTCTGGCTCGCGGCCCGCGAGACCCTTCGGCTGCGGACACCCTAGCCCTACACCGCAGCCCTACACCGTGCCCGTTTGCCGGTGTCCGATCCAGATCTTGTTTAGGCCTGCTTCGCTTCCCCAGAGCATCCGCCTGCGCATTTCCGAGGGATCCTGCTAACCGTCCGGACGCCGTGGTCACTCCCACGTGAAATGGCGTTCAGGGCTTTGGCAGGGCCCAGATGGAACGACGCCCTTGATCTCCCCGGGTGCCCGCGTATAACCGCGCCAAAATTCCAGTCAGCAGCCCACAAAGGATCCGTCAGGTGGTGTTGAGGCGGGTTTGGGGGCGGAAGTAGGTGTTCCTTAGTGGTTTTCGGTCCGGGTCGATGTCCGGTGGTGGGATGAACCAGGGCGCGCCGGTGCTGATGTCGA
>JALYYI010000214.1 GCA_030946705.1 Actinomycetota bacterium
GATCAGGGGCGGCACCAGCTCCGGCACGATGTACAACCCCTACAGCCTGCTGGCGAGCATCGAGGACGTCTTCTCGCTGCCTTCCCTGGGCTACGCGGGAGCACCCCGGCTGAACCGCTTCGGCTCCGCCGTCTTCAACGGCCGCCCGTAACCCGGACCTGTTATGGTGCTGAGATCAGCCGTTCTTTCCAGTAAGGGTCATAAGTGCAGCGTCGTCAACACAGCCCGCGGGGCCGCCTGAGGTGGCTTTGGACCTCGCTTTCCCTGGTCCTGTCGGCCGGCGTGGGATTGGCCGGTCTGTGGGCCTTCACCTCGGACGGCTCGACGGCACCGCTGGTCAGCGGCTTGCGGCCGGACAGCGGCAACCCACAGGCCCACCAGCCCGCCGCGGGCAACACCGGTTCCGGGAACCCCTCACTGAATGCGCCCGCTGCCATCGCGGACAGGCCGCGATCATTCGGTGCGCTGTCGCTCATCCCCCGCGGCCCGGAGACCGCGCAGGGGCCGGCCGTGGTTCCGGATTTTGCGCTGCCGCCGGTGACGGGCGGCCTGGTCCCGGTGCTGACGCGGATCCCGACGCAGCAAAGGGTGGTTTTTCTTACCATTGACGACGGCGCCAACAAGACCGCGCAGGAAGTCGAGCTGCTCAGGACGAACGGCATCAAGGCCACCCTCTTCCTCGCGCAGGCTTTCATCGGCGGTAACCCGGACTTCTTCAAAGGGTTCACCGCCGACGGCAGCCTGGTGGAGGACCACAGCATCGGCCACCTGTTGAATCTCGCCCAGTTGCCCTACGCCCAGCAGAAGGCGGAGATCTGCGGCATGGCGGACTACGAACAACAGCACTACGGGCGCCGGCCGATCCTTTTCCGGCCGCCCGGCGGACCGTACACGACCGTCATGCGCAAGGCGGCGGCAGACTGCGGGATCAAGGCCATCATCGACTGGGAGGCCAAGGCCAACGCCGGCCACATGGACTACCAGTACGGGACCGTTCTCCGGCCCGGGGAGATTGTGCTGATGCATTTCCGGCCGGAATTCGCCGCGGATTTCAACGCGTTCCTGGCCGCGCAGAAGGCGGCCGGACTGCAGGTTGTCCTGCTGGAGGACTACCTGAAAACCGGGTAACAGCAGTTCCATCGAGACGGTTCCCTGCTCAGTCACAGCCGACTCCAAGCATTCGTTCCGCCGACACCTAGGTTCATTCCCTAGGTTGAGCGCATGGAGTCGATGAAAGACGCTGATGGCACGGATGCCAAGGATGCCAAGGATGCCCCGGAGGCAGCCGGCGGCGGGTCCGCTGTTGCCCCCGACGCCGGCGGAAATCACGGAAAAGTGTCCCGGGAGCCGGGACGCAAGGGATGGGGGCCGCTGAGCCGGCGCCGCTTCCTGCACGGAGCGGGTCTGGTCGGTGCCGGAGCCCTGGCTGGCACCGGCATCGCCAGGACCGGCCTGCTGCCCGGGATCGCCTCCCCCGCTTCGGTGGCCCCCGCGCCAACCGCAACCTCGACCGCATCGGCCGCACCGTCGTCGTCGTCCGGCTCGACGCCGGCGGACCGGACCTTTGTGAGCACACACGTGACCGCCCCGCATATCGCCAGCTGGGAGACGACCGGCACGGCGGCAGGGCTGCTGTTCACCGGGCCGATGGGACACGGCTCCAACGGCCTGATCATGAAGAACAATGCTGAGCCGGTGTGGATGGAACCGAGCGGCATCGGTGTCACCGATCTCCGCGTGCAGACCTTCGAGGGCCAGCCGGTGCTGACGTTCTGGACCGGAACCGGCCTCGGCGGCCATGGCGAGGGCATGGGGCTGATCAAGGACGCAAGCTACCGCACCATCGCCCAGGTCAATACGGGCAACGGGCTGAAGGCTGACCTGCACGAGTTCACGCTCACCGCTGCGGGAACCGCCCTGATGATCTCCTATACGACCATCCAGCACGACCTGAGCTCCGTCGGTGGTCCCGCGGTGGGGTATATGTACAACTGCCACGTTCAGGAGATTAACGTCAGAACGGGTGTGGTGCTCCTGGATTGGAGTGCCCTGGACCATATTGCGCTGACCGAGTCGTATCTGCGGCCCGGCGGCAATCCGAAGGCGGACGGTTCAAGCGCCGCCAAGGCCTATGACCCGTACCATCTCAATTCCGTGGATGAGAGCGGAGACGCGGTGCTCATCTCGTCCCGGCACACCCACACTCTCTATCTGGTGGACCGCACCGCGGGAACCGTCCGGTGGCGCCTGGGCGGGAAACAGGGCGACTTCAGCATGGGCCAGAACGCCGTCTTTGCCTGGCAGCACGACGCCCGGCGCCGGCCCAACGGCGTCATCAGCGTCTTCGATAATCACTACAACCAGGGCACCACGGGGACCTCGCGCGGGCTGCTGCTCAATGTCGACGAGAAGGCGCGGACGGCACAGGTGAAGCAGGAGTTCAGCCACGCCGGACACCGCGGAAACGCCGAAGGCAACGTGCAGTTCCTGGAGAACGGGCACGTACTGGTCGGCTGGGGCGCGGACCCGGCCGCCACCGAGTTCACCGCCGACGGGAAGGCTGTATATGAGGCAACGCGGATCGGCAATGCCTCCTACCGGACCTACCGGGCGCCCTGGATGGGGAAACCGGACACGCTGCCGGACATCGCAGCCATCGGCGGAAACGGCTCCACGATGCAGGTCTATGCCAGCTGGAACGGCGCCACGGAGGTGGCCCACTGGCGCTTCCTGACCGGCGCGAGCCAGGCCTCGCTGGCCGAGGCCGGGACTTTCCCCAGGCAGGGTTTTGAAACCTCGACGGCGATTGCCGCGGCTCCGCATCTGGCGGTGCAGGCGCTGGACAAGAACGGCGCGGTGCTGGGCACCTCGACGGTTATCGCCACCTAGGTCCCTTGCCGGTCCCCGCCCGCGTTTCCGGCCTTTTCGGGGAGCAGATTGTTGGTCCCGCCGTCGATCTCCAAGGACTCCGGCAGGATGTCCCGCTCAATGGTGGTGGCCAGCGGCTTCTCCTGCAGGAAGCACAGCAGCACCACGGAAAGCAGCATCAGCGGGACCATGTAGAGGAAGATCGGCGTCAGCGCGTCGCTGTAGGAGCCGATGATGGTGTTTCGGACGGCCGGCGGAAGGTTCCGCACCAGCGCCGGTGTCAGCGAATTGCTGCCTCCGGCGGCGCCGCTGCCGGAGGCCGGGAGCCGGTCCGCCAGCAGGCTGGTCAGCCGGGACGCGAAAAGGCTTCCGACGACGGCCGAGCCCAGCGACGCGCCGATCTGGCGGAAGTAGTTGTTGGACGCCGTCGCCATTCCGACCTGCGAGTTCGGGAAGGTGTTCTGCACAATCAGGACCAGGATCTGCATGCTCATCCCCAGGCCAATGCCCATGATGGCCAGATAGCAGCAGGTCACCCAGACCGGAAGGGTGGCCGTCATGGTGGACAGCAGCACCAGGGCGCCGGCGACGACCACGGCGCCCGTAATCGGCAGCCACTTGTAGCGTCCGGTCCTGCTCACCAGCTGGCCCGAGCCAATGGAGGTGACCAGCAGGCCCGCCATCATCGGGATCATCAGGAACCCAGCCTGCGTGGCGTTGGCGCCGGTGACCATCTGCAGGTAGGTGGGCAGGTAGGCCAGCGTGCCGAACATGGCAATGCCGGTGATCAGCCCCGAGACGGTGGTCAGGATGAAGTTCCGTTGCCGGAACAGGTGCAGGGACATGATCGGCTCGGCGGCCCTGCTTTCGACGCACACGAAGGTCACGCCGGCGGCGATGGTGGCCGCGATCAGGGCGATGATGGTGGGTGAATTCCAGTCGTATTTGGTGCCGCCCCAGGTGGTGAACAGCACCAGGGCGGTCGAGGCGATGGCCAGCAGCGCGAAGCCGGCCACGCCCACCCGGGCCTTGGTGCGCGGGACCGGGGGAAGGTGCAGGAAGACCACCGCGGAGATGATGGCCAGGATGCCCAGCGGGATGTTCATCCAAAGCCCCCAGCGCCAGCCGATGCCATCGGTGAACCATCCGCCAAGCAGCGGGCCTGCCACCGAGGACAGAGCGAAGACGCCGCCCATAATGCCCATGTATTTTCCGCGCTCGCGGGCCGGCACCACGTCGGCAATGATCGCCTGGCTCAGGATCATCAGGCCGCCGCCGCCCAGGCCCTGCACCCCGCGGCCGAAGATGAGCCAGGGCATGTCCTGGGCGAATCCGCCGATGATCGAGCCGATGATGAACACGGTGATGGCGCCGATGAAGATGCCCTTGCGCCCGATCAGGTCGCCCAGCTTGCTTAGATGGGCAGCATGATGGTGGAGGCCAGGATGTAGATGGTGATCACCCGATGTAGATGGTGATCACCCAGAGCATCTCATTGACACCGTTGAGGTCGCCGACAATGGTGGGCAGCGCGGTGCTGAAGATGGTCTGGTCCAGCGAGGCCAGCAGCATGGTGACCATCAGGCCGGCGAAAACCAGCAGGATGCTGCGGTGGTTGGCGTCCGCTTCCGTGGGTGGAACCTTTGTATTCACCCGGCCCATTTTTGCAGTCTGTGCACGAAAGCGCAACGACGAATATGCAGAGGCTGCATTTTAGTGGCGATGGCCTAGGTCCGGGCCGCGTCGCTCGTAATGCGACGGATCATATCCGAGGTGTTCTGCATCAGCTCCCGGCGCGTGCTGGTGAAGTTGCTGCCGACCCATTTCTGCATCGCGTAATGCATGGCCCCGGCAGCGAGTGCGACCATCATGCGTGCTTCATCCTCGAGATCCGGGGTGCTGGTCACATTGCGCCCCTGGGCATGGAAGCGCGCGACGACGAAGCCTGCCAGCCGGCCCTCCACTTCGCCTATCCGGGCCCTCTCCTTGCTCATGAGTTCGGGCGTCTGCTGGATAAGCATCCGGCGGAATTGGAGCAGTTGCATGTCGGGCTCGTGGTCCACCATCAGCGCGGTGATCAGGCCGACGAGATCGCCAAGGACATTGGCGCCTTCGCCTTCCACGAAGCGTTGAATCTGCTCCTCGGTGGGCGTCGGCGGAGTTGCCCCCAGAATCACGCCCTCTTTGGAGCCGAAATAGTTGAAGAAGGTGCGCTGGGAGACCTTGCCGGCGTCGCAGATCATCTCCACGGTGACGTTCTCGTAACCATGCTCAAGCGCCAGCGAGATGGCTGCACTTTCGATCGCGGCTTCGGTCGCTGCACGTTTGTGCTCCCGTAGCCCGCTGCCGCGGCCCGTGTTCCTAGTCATCGCAGTCCTGGGCCTGTGCGACCGAAATGATGAGCATGGCAACTCCAATGAAAAAACGATCGAACCTAACGCGGGACGAATGACCCGGGGTGCCCGCCAGCAAACGGGCCGAAAATCGGTGCACATTCTGCACATTTATGGTACGTGCATAGTACAGTCTGACCATAATGGAGTCCGGGACGAACGCATTGAGGAGCCGACCATGGCACATGCCGAAAACGAGGTTGTCATCAACCGATCAGCCGCCGATGTCTATGCGTACCTGGCCGATGGATTGAACGACACCCATTGGCGCCAGGGGGTGAAGTCCATTGCCCTCAAGAGCGGGACAACCGGAGAAAAAGGTGCGGCGTACAGCCAGACGCTCAGCGGTCCGGGCGGACGGGACATCCCCGGGGACTTTGAGATAACGGAGGCCGTGCCCGGCAGGGAACTCCGGTTCCAGGTCACCGCCGGTCCGGCGCGGCCCGCCGGCGTCTTTACCCTGACCGCGGAGGAGAAAGGCACCCGGGTCCGCTTCTCCCTGGACCTGGCCCCGAAGGGGCTGATGCGGCTGGCCGGCCCCATGATTACCAGAACCATGCGGTCAGAGGTGGCGCAATTGGACCGTCTCAAAACCGAGCTGGAAGGCAACGCACAGGCGTAGATGGTGCTGGCCTGTTGGCCGGCACCGGCCAAACGGTTCCGCGACGCACTCCTGGCCGCCGGAACCGATCAGGAGTCCCTCTACGAGGACAAGGCCTCCGGCAAAAAGGAAGACCGGCCCCAGCTGACCGCCTGCCTCAAAGCCGGGCGCCACGGCGACACCCTGGTCGTCCGGAAACTCGACCGGCTCGGTCGGGACCTGCGCCACCTGGTCAACATCGTCCACGACCTGACCGAACGCGGTATCGGGCTGAAGGTCCTCACGAGCCAGGGCGCGGCGAGCGACACCACCACCGCCTCCGGGAAGCTGGTCTTCGGTATCTTCGCCGCCCTGGCCGAATTCGAACGCGAGCTGATCTCCGAACGAACCGTCGCCGGCCTCGCGTCCGCGCGCTCCCGCGGCCGGAACGGCGGGCACGCGCTACAAGATGACGCCCGCGAAACTCCGGCTCGCCATGGCCTCCACGGGCAAACCCGATACAAAAGTAAGCGAACTCTGCACCGGACTCGGCATCACCCGGCAGACCCTGTGCCGGCACGTATCACCCACCGGGGAACTGCGCCCCGACGGCGAAAAGCTCATTTCCCGGTAGGCGCCAGGTACTCCGTCGACGTGGAATGCCGTTGACCGGACCATCCCGCAACCAAGGATGTGAGCCGATCCGTCATTCAGTCACCGTGTCGGCATGCCGGTGGGCTACCTTCCATTCGCCGCCTTCTCGGCGATAGACCTGAGTGGCCCGCAGTGTGAAACTGCGCGGCTGGCCGTTGGCCGAGGCTGAGATGTGCTCCAGGCCGGCGGTATAGGCCATGTCATGCACCACGTCATACGCCCGCAATCCGAACTTGTACGACGCACAGTCGGAGAAAGTCCGCCCGAGGTATATGAAGGTCTCATCCACCTCCTGCTGCCCGTAGGCGTTGCGCCACGCACCCAGGATGCTCACGGGCTCGTTGCGGGACCAGAGCGCCCGGCGCGGGGCCAAGTCGCCGTTGTGAAGGGCCAGTTCCGCTTGGTACAGCGCCGATTTTATCCATGCTAAAAAATCGTCGCGGTCGGTCATGCCTCAGTATGCCCCTGGCCCGGCGGTTTGCACAGGCGTGACGGCGGAGTCTGTTCGAAGCATGGACGAAGCAGTCGACTTCGGAAAATGACAGGTAGAACTCGGCCTCCAGACAGGCGAGACGAGGGGTGTCGAGGCGAGGGGACCGGGAACAGGAGAACCGACCGATCAAAACTGTTCCCTCAGGTCACGAACGTGCCCCGACAGCTCCGGGAAGCTAATGACGGCCGTGTTCCATATGATCCTATGGTCCACGCCGGCGTAGTCATGGGCGAGGTAGTTTCTGGTGTCTTTCAAATCCCGCCAAGGTATTTGAGGGTTGGCAGCCAGGACGGATTCTGGCAGCTTTTCGGATGCTGCGGAAAGGTTGATGACGATGGCGCTCATTGCCAGACGCTGGGTATCGTCCTGCGGATCGAAGTACGTTCGCTTCCCGCGGCCGACGATGGCGATCTCATCGCGTACCTTGGGGTTCTCCACGTTCAGATCCGGCTGGTACCTGTAAAAGCGGTGCAGGTACCACTCGCCGGTGGCGTCGTCCTGGGTCCAGATGGAGTTTTCCTGAGGTGTCGGTGATTTTCACGATGCATCCTTGTCCTTGCCACTCGCGAGGTTCCTGTGGGGCACCTTCCATGTCTACCCGTTGGCCGGGGACCTGTCGATGGAAGGGAGGCCTGTGGAGGCCGCGGACTGGTCCAGCGGGTCGATTCCCGTTTCTTGTTGTCGATCGCGTTCGGCGTTCCTTTATCCACATCCTTTGGATTAACTCTGGACCGTGTCCCCGATCTGCCCTAGGCTTCAGATCCTGAGCCCCTTCGCGGTGCTCATCCAGTAGTCCGGGGGGATTCATGGAGGCAGTGCGGATAGTCGAGGACGAGGTCAGGGAGCTGATCCGTCGCCGCGGCCTCGATCCGCTGCGCCAGGTGACGGAAGTGCGGCGGCTGGTGGAAGCTGCTGTCAGTGACTACGACGACCGTGCGTTGCTGGGTGCGGTCCCGCCGTTGGGACATGTGGAGTCCGCGCGGCAGGTGATTTTCGATGCGGTTGCCGGCTTTGGGGCGCTGCAGCCGTTCCTTGACGATCCGGGCATCGAGGAGGTCTGGATCAATTCCCCGTCGGAAATCTATGTTGCCCGCGACGGCGAATCGGAGCTGACGTCGTTGAGCCTGACCGAGCAGCAGGTGCGGGATCTGGTGGAACGGATGCTCAAGAGTTCGGGCCGGCGCTTGGATCTCTCGAGCCCGTTTGTGGACGCTTCGCTGCCGGATGGTTCCCGGCTGCATGTGGTGATTCCGGACGTGACGCGGACGCACTGGGCGGTGAACATCAGGAAGTTCACGGTCAAGGCCAGCCGGTTGGAGCACCTTGTGGAGCTCGGGACGTTGAGCGCGCAGGCGGGAAGATTCCTGGGTGCGGCGGTGAGCAGCGGACTGAACATCCTGGTCTCCGGGCCTACACAGGCGGGCAAAACCACCATGCTCAACTGCCTGGCGGCGAGCATCGGGTCCCGCGAACGGGTGGTCACGGTGGAGGAGATCTTCGAGCTGCAACTGCCGCTGCGCGACGTCGTCGGGCTGCAATGCCGGCAGCCGAATCTGGAGGGCAACGGCGAGATCCCGCTACGCCGGCTGGTCAAGGAGGCCCTGCGGATGCGCCCCGACCGGCTGATAGTGGGCGAGGTGCGCGAGGCGGAGAGCCTGGACATGCTGATCGCGCTGAACAGCGGCCTACCGGGGATGTGCAGTATCCATGCCAACTCCGCGCACGACGCTGTGACCAAGATCTGCACGCTGCCGTTGCTGGCCGGGCCGAACATCAGCGCCTCCTTTGTGGTCCCGACGGTGGCCTCCTGCATCGATCTGGTGGTGCACTGCACCCGGCAGGCCAGCGGGCGGCGGCAGGTCTGGGAGATCCTGTCGCTGGGGCGCCGGGTGGAGAATGGCGTGATCGAATCCGGTATGGTCTTTGCCCGCTCCGACGGGCAGCTGCGCGCGGTAGCGGCGTCAATGCCCGCGCCGGAGAAGTTCGCCCGGGCCGGCTTCGACGTCGCGGCGCTGCTGGAGGCGGCCTGATGGCGGCCGCCACCGGGGTCCTGGGCGGGCTGGGTCTCTTTTTGATCTGGTGGTCCTGCTGGACGGTCCCGCCGCGGACGCCGCGGGTGCGACGGGTGGACCGCGTGCAGGAGTTGCTGCGGCGGGCGGGCGTGGAAAGGGTGACCTCCGCGGGCCTCCTGGCCAGCACCGTCTGCCTGGCGCTGGTGGTGCTGCTGGTCTTTTTCGTGTTGACGCGTTCGCTGCCGATCGCCCTCTGCTTCGGCCTCTTCGGCGGTTGGCTTCCGGTGGCGGCGGTCCAATGGAGAGCACGACGGCGGACGGCGGTTCTGCGGCAATTGTGGCCTGACGTCGTGGACCACCTGCGCTCGGCCATCCGGGCAGGCCTGTCCCTTCCGGAGGCTCTGACCCAGCTGGGGGACAAGGGCCCGCTGGAGCTTCGCCATTTCTTCGTTGAGTTCGGTGCGGACTACCGCGCCGGCGGGCAGTTCGACTCCGCATTGGAGGCACTGAAGGAGCGGCTGGCGGATCCCGTGGCGGACCGGATCATAGAGGCCCTGCGGCTGACCCGCGAGGTGGGCGGCTCGGACCTGGGACGGCTGCTGGGAACGCTGGCCGAGTTCCTGCGCGAGAACGCGCGGACCCGCAGCGAGCTGGAGGCCCGGCAATCGTGGACGGTCAACGCGGCCCGGCTGGCCATTGCCGCACCCTGGCTGGTGCTGATGCTGCTGGCCACCCGGCCGGAGGCCATCGCCGCCTACAATTCCGGACCCGGCTGGGCGGTGCTGGTGGGCGGGGTGGCTGTGTCGCTGGTCTGCTACCGCATCATGCTGCGGATCGGTGCGCTGCCACCGGATGAGCGTGTGCTCCGATGACCAGGCATGAGGGCCTGGCCAGCGCCGCCGGACTGTCGCCCGGTTCACGGCTGTGACTGGCGCCCAAATGAACGCCTCGACCGGCCTGGCGGTAGGCGCGGGCCTGCTGCTGGGTGCGGGATTATGGTTGGTCCTGGTCCGGCTGCCGTTCATGCGTCGACCTACTTTCGGCGACCGGATTGAACCGCAACTGCGGTCGGTGGCGTCGCAATCCGGGCTGCTCCGGGAGGCGGAGGGCCCCGTGACCCTTTTTGGTCCGCTGGAACGGATCCTTCGCGCTGTCCTGAAGGACGCCGGGGCCTGGCTGAGCCGCTACAACCTGGGCACCGCGGCACTGACCGTGCGCCTGCAGCAGGCCGGGCGGAGCCAGAGCGCGCTGGACTTCCGGGCCGGGCAGCTGCTGTGGGCGGCGGGAGGATTCGTGCTGGCCGTCGTCGCAGCAGTGCTTTCCGCGGCGGCGGGGCGATTCAGCCTGCCGATCGCGCTGGTCGGCGTCGTCGGCCTGGCCCTTGGCGGATTACTCGTAAAGGACTATCTGCTGTCCGCCCAGATCAAGCGCCGTGAGGGCAAGATGATGGCGGAATTCCCCGGCCTGGCCGAGCTGATGGCGCTCGCGGTCAGTGCCGGGGAAAGCGCCACCGGTGCCCTGGAACGGATCTGCCGGTCATCGCAGGGCGAGCTGGCCCAGGAATTCGGCATGGTCCTGGCACAGACGCGCAGCGGAACACCGCTGGTGGAGGCGCTCACCCAGTTTTCGCAGCGGACCCGGCTGGCCCCGCTGATCCGGTTCACCGACGGCATCATTGTCGCGGTCCAGCGCGGCACCCCGCTGGCCGATGTCCTGCGGGCGCAGGCCCAGGACGTCCGGGACGTGGCCAAGCGCGAACTGATGGAGTCCGCCGGCCGCAAGGAAATCGGCATGATGGTCCCACTGGTATTTGGCGTCCTTCCGTTGACCGTCATCTTCGCCGTCTTCCCCGGCCTGGCCATGCTCAGGCTCGGCTTCTGATGCCCCCAGCACGGCAACCAACTGCCCCCGACAGTGCATCCAACAGCACATCCAACCGCCCGATCATCCGTCCGTTCGCTAGTCCAGCAGGGAGCATTCAATGAAAATCATGAAACCGATACCGGCTATGGTACTGACCTGGATCCTTATGCTGTGGACGGTGGCGGAAGGGCACGCGAGGATCTCCTCCGCCGCGGGCAACCAGCCCGTCAACCCGCCCGGCCACGCAGCCGGGCCGGAACGGGCTGGCACGGAAAGTCCCGAGCGGGGAGATGTTCCGGGCTGGGTCATGATCACTCTGATGTCAGCGGTGCTGGTGGCCGGGCTGCTGGCCATTGCCGGGCCCGCACTAGAGGCTCTGTTCAGATCGGCGCTGGACCAGGTCAGCCAAGGGAAATGACTCCGTACTGCCGGTTCCGGCGCGCCGACCGGCGCGGCCGGTCCGGCGACCGGCGTCCCCGCTCCGCTTGGGCAGGGCGTCGCCAAGTTACGAAACCCCGCTCTGCTTGGGCAGGCGATGGCTGGGTTCCCAAACCCCGCCGCGCCAGCGAGGCGGGATCCGCCGTCGTGGACTTCGTCCTCGTCGGTGCCCTGCTGACCCTGATCTTTTTGGCCATCATCCAGCTGGCACTGGTGTTGCATGTCCGCAATACCGTGGTCGATGCGGCCGCCTCCGGTGCCTGGTTCGGCAGCCTGGCAGACCGAGGTCCGGAGGATGCGCGGGAGCGCACGCAGCAGCTTATTGCCGGCTCGCTCAGCCCCGAGTACGCCCGCGATGTCGTGGTGACCGAGGAGGACTTCCACGGCGTACGGACGCTGAAGGTCACCGTCCGGGCACCGTTCCCGGTGATAGGGCTGATCGGTCCCAACTCTTCGATGGAGGTCTCCGGCCATGCCGCCCTTCAGCGCTGAGGACCTGGGCGAGGAGGGGAGCGCAGTGGTGGAGTTTGTCTTCCTGGCCGTGCTGCTGATGATTCCCGTCATCTACCTCATCATTACCCTGGGCCAGCTGCAGGGCGGCGCCTACGCCGTGGTTGGAGCAGCCGACCAGGCGGCGAAAGTTTACGTCGCCGGGACTGACCCGGGCGCCTCCCGGGCGGCGGCCGAAGAAGCGGTGATGCTGGCCATGGCGGACCATGGCTTCAACACGGGTGACGTACACCTTTCCATTACCTGCTCGCCGGCCGACTGTTTGAGCCCGGGCGCCACGGTAACGGCGACGGTTACGCTCAACGTCCCGCTACCCCTGGTGCCGACGATGCCCGGCGTCAACCTGAAGGCGGCGACCGTGGATGCCAGGGCCAGCCAGCTGGTCGGACGGTTCCGGTGAAGGAACGCGACGAGTCCGGCCAGATGATGGTGCTGATCATCGGCTACGTACTGCTGACGCTCTTCCTCATCACGGCGGTTGCCGGAGTTTCCTCTGTCTACATAGAGCACAAGAAACTGCTCTCCGTCGCCGATGGTGCAGCGGTGGCTGCGGCGGACAGCTACACACTGGGCCAGGTCGTGGGCGAATCGGGAGCCCCGGGTGCGGCGCTCAGCCAGGACAGGGTAGCTGGCGCCGTGGCGACCTACCTGGACAAGAACAGCAGCCGTTCCCAGTTTTCCGGGCTGGCCGTCGGCAGCAGCACGGGAACCTCCGACGGCCGGACCGCCCAGGTGACGCTGACCGCCATCGTGCATCCGGCCTTCATCAACTTTCTGGTTCCGGACGGAATAGCTGTCACGGCAACCAGTACCGCGCGCTCGCAGCTGAGACGATGAGCAATAATCCGCTCGCAATGCGGGCGCTCCGCACGGCTGTGCAGGCAGATATTAGGCCCGAGACGCCTGAATAGGTGCTCGTGAGCGCCATCTTCGATGCTGATGTCCGGTCTCTTCGCGAGAATCAAGATGAGCTGAGTTACGCCGCTGACGCCGCTGAAGAGGACTTCCGTGAAAATCGCGGTTGGATGCGAAGCCGCCCTCGTGACAGACGGGGAGAGGCTTGACCCCCGAGCTGCAGAAACCCGCTTGGAGAAAAGTACTGGCTGGTCATCTCCAACCACCTCCGCAACAAAAACTTTGGGGACGTTCCGGTCAGGCTGACGACAACGCGGAAACCTCCGCGGTCTACGCGGGCTGAGCTTCCCCCAGGTGAGCCGTTGTCCGGTTGGGTGCACTGTGATGACACCACAGCTCTCTGTGACGACGACGCGGTAGCGGCCCAAGGAGGACTCTCGCCGGCTGCGATGTCCCGGGTGGACGATGGTCTGAAAGCCGCTCTGGGCCTGGACTAGTTCCCCAGCCCGGGAAGAATTCCGCATCCCAGGGCGCCGGGCAAAAACGCGTTGTTCCAGGCGAAGCCTCCGACTGGCCGGCATGCCGTAGGCTAGAAGGTCATGGCTGAGATCGATTTTCCCGTAGAAATCCGCGCGCTCCGCGCCACTTATATTTCCATTGAGCGGGTGTCCGAGGTGGACGCGCTCAAGGAGGAAATCGAGGATCTGAGCGATCAGGCCGGCGCCCCGGATCTCTGGGATGACCCGACGGCCGGGCAGAAAATCACCTCGCGGCTCTCGCACGCCCAAACCAAGCTGGCGAAGCTGCAGAGCCTGGAATCCCGCATCGAGGATCTGGAAGTGCTGGTGGAGCTGGCCCAGGACGAGGGCGACGCCGATTCGCTGGCTGAGGCGGTCCGGGAGCTGGAGTCACTGAAGAAGGCGCTGGAGGAGCTCGAAGTGGTTACGCTGCTTTCGGGTGAGTACGACGAGCGCGAGGCCGTGGTCACCATCCGCTCCGGTGCCGGGGGAGTGGACGCCGCGGACTTTGCCGAGATGCTGTTGCGGATGTACCTGCGCTGGGCGGAGCGGCACGGCTACCCGACGGCGGTGCTGGATACCTCGTACGCGGAAGAGGCCGGGCTGAAGTCGGCCACCTTTGAGGTCAAGGCACCGTATGCCTTCGGCACGCTGAGCGTGGAGGCCGGCACGCACCGGCTGGTGCGGATCAGCCCGTTCGATAACCAGGGCCGGCGGCAGACGTCCTTTGCCGCGGTGGAAGTCATTCCGCTGATCGAGCAGACGGACAGCATCGAGATCCCGGACAACGAGATCCGCGTGGACGTCTTCCGCTCCTCCGGTCCCGGCGGACAGTCCGTGAACACGACGGACTCGGCGGTGCGCCTGACGCACATTCCCACCGGGACGGTCGTGTCCATGCAGAACGAGAAGTCCCAGATCCAGAACCGCGCCGCGGCGCTGCGCGTGCTGCAGTCCCGGCTGCTGCTGCTCAAGCAGGCCGAAGAGAACGCCGAGAAGAAGGCGATGGCCGGTGACGTCAAGGCCTCCTGGGGAGATCAGATGCGCTCCTACGTGCTGAATCCGTACCAGATGGTGAAGGATCTGCGCACCGAGCACGAAGTCGGGAACACCTCGGC
>JALYYI010000266.1 GCA_030946705.1 Actinomycetota bacterium
CTTGCAAGGCGCCGACTGAGAAGCCGCCCCCGTTCTATTACCGTGGAGGCGGCTGCCTACCTTGGGACAGCCGCCAATGCCATTGATCATGCCGGAGGACGCAATTCGCCCAATGGATGAGCACTAAGGATCCTCCGCAGAAGGGGATCAGAATGTGAAAGACCAGATCGCAGCAACCGCGCGATGTTCAGGGAGTCTCGAAATTGTTCCCGGAACATCATGTTGTTGGTGCCCATCCAAACGATGAACACATGTACGGCAGGAGACCGGACCGAATACTTAGGAATTGAGGACGCAAAGTGGTCAGCAGTCAACGCAACCCACACGCCATGGGCCCATAGATTCAGGCCAAATAGGCCGCGCCAAGCGGACTTCGTGTCAACACTTTGGCGGGTCTTGTGCACAGACCGAGGCCCAAAGGGCCCCTGACCTGCGGTAACACTGTGCCCGAGGTGGGACTCGAACCCACACACCTCTCGATACTGCATTTTGAGTGCAGCGCGTCTGCCATTCCGCCACTCGGGCCATACAAAAGCCGCGCTATGATCCCGGTCGCATTCCGGTTCAAGTGCGCGAAACTACTCTACATGCCGATAGGCTATTTCATGGAACCGTCGCCCGTGGCCCGGTTGACCAGCAGAACTTGCAGTTTTGGACCTACCGCAACAGCGCTTTCAAGGAGCCCTCGTGTCAGAACAAACGGAATCCGCCAACGCGAAAACTCCAGCGACAACCCCGGCCCGTCGTGTCGTGGTCGCCGAGGATGAGACCCTCATCCGGCTCGACATCATCGAGATCCTTCGTGGTGAGGGGTACGACGTCGTCGGGGAAGCCGACAACGGCGAGAAGGCGGTGCAGCTCGCGGAGGAGCTCCGGCCGGACCTGGTCCTGATGGACGTCAAGATGCCGGTGATGGATGGCATTTCCGCGGCGGAGAAGATCGTCAAGGCGCGCATTGCCCCGGTGGTGCTGCTGACGGCGTTCAGCCAGCGCGAGCTGGTGGAGCGCGCCCGCGATGCGGGGGCGATGGCGTATGTGGTCAAGCCGTTCAGCCCGGCGGATCTGATTCCCGCGATCGAAATCGCGCTTTCCCGCCACGACGAGATCAAGGCGCTGGAGGAGGAAGTGGATGATCTGCAGGAGCAGTTCGCCACGCGCAAGCTGGTGGAGCGGGCCAAGAGCCTGTTGACCACCAAGATGGGCCTGACGGAGCCGGAGGCGTTCCGCTGGATCCAGAAGACGTCGATGGATCGCCGGCTGAGCATGCGTGAGGTCGCCGAGACGATCATCAACCAGGTGAACTGAGGCCGACGACGGCGTCACGCACCTGATGCTGTCCGCATCGGCAGCGCCAGAAGAGTAAGGGAGCCCCGCCAAACGGCGGGGCTCCCTTACGTTACAGGCTTGGCGTTGCGGGCCAGGATTCAGGCTTCGGGCCAGGGGCCGACCTTTTCCTTGACCCTGCCGTTGCCGGTGGTGACGCCGGTGTCCGCCTGGTCACCGACCTTGTGGGCCTTGAGCAGGTTGGTGGAGCCGACCTGTCCGGGAGGGGAACCGGCTGCGATGATCACCAGGTCGTCGTTCTTGACCAGGCCGCGCTCGAGCAGGCTGCGGTCCACTTGCGCGGTCATGGCGTCGGTGTGGTTGACCATGTCCACCAGCACGGGCTGGATCCCCCAGGTCAGCGCCAGCTGGTTGCGGACCTGCTCCACCGGGGTGAAGGCGAAGACCGGCTTGAGCGGGCGCAGCCGGGACAGGCGGCGGGCGGAATCGCCGGACTGGGTGAAGGTGCAGATGTACTTTGCGTCCAGCTGGTCGGCGATTTCGACGGCGGCGCGGGTGATGGCGCCGCCGCGGGTCTTGGGCTTGGTGCCCAGCGGGGGGACGCGCTCCAGGCCGTGCTCCTCGGTGGATTCGATGATCCGGGCCATGGTCTTGACGGTTTCGATCGGGTACTTGCCCACGCTGGTTTCACCGGAGAGCATGACGGCGTCCGCGCCGTCGAGCACGGCGTTGGCGCAGTCGGAGGCCTCGGCCCGGGTCGGCCGGGGGTTGTCGATCATGGATTCGAGCACCTGGGTGGCGACGATGACCGGCTTGGCCCAGCGGCGGGCCAGTTCGATGGCGCGCTTCTGCACAATCGGCACGTCTTCAAGCGGCATTTCAACGCCGAGGTCGCCGCGGGCCACCATGATGGCGTCGAAGGCGTCGATGATCTCGTGCAGGTGGTCCACGGCCTGCGGCTTCTCGATCTTGGCGATCACCGGAACGCGGCGGCCTTCCTCTTCCATGATTTCGTGCACGCGGTTGATGTCCGCGGCGTCACGGACAAAGGACAGCGCAACCAGGTCCACGCCGCGCCTGAGTGCCCAGCGCAGGTCATCCTCGTCCTTGGTGCTCAGCGCGGGCACGTTCACGGCCACGCCGGGCAGGTTAATGCCCTTGTTGTTGGAGACCATGCCGCCGACGGTGACTTCGGTGACAACCTTGACGCTGTCGACGGCGGTGGCGCGCAGGGCGACCTTGCCGTCGTCGATCAGCAGCGCGTCCCCGACGTTGACGTCCGCGGGCAGGCTCTTGAGCGTGGTGGAGCAGATGTCCTTGGTGCCCGGGACGTCCTCGGTGGTGATGGTGAAGACATCGCCCACGGCCAGGGCGTGCGGTCCGTCCACGAATCGTCCCAGCCGGATCTTTGGCCCCTGCAGGTCCGCCATGATGCCCACGGCCTTGCCCAGCTCGGCGGAGGCCTTGCGGACGTTCTCGTAGGTGACATCGTGGACCGAGTAGTCGCCGTGGCTCATGTTCATGCGGGCCACGTCCACGCCCGCCTTCAGCACGGCCAGGGTGTTCTCATAACTGGCAATCGCCGGTCCGAACGTTGCAACAATTTTCGCGCGTCTCATATACCTACCCTAGTTGTTATTGTCGTGTAAAAATCTGCATGCCGGCTGGCCTTAGAGCGCGGCCAGGGGGACGTCGGTCGGGGCCACGGGTGCCGGGAGCACGGTCGCGCCGGTGAGGAAGGTGTCCACGGCGGCGGCGCAGGCCCGTCCCTCGGCAATGGCCCAGACAATGAGCGACTGGCCGCGGCCGGCGTCGCCGGCCACGAAGACCCCGCCGGTGCTGGTCATGTAGCACCCGTCCCGGTCCACGTTTCCGCGGCCGGTGAATTCCGCCTTGACCTGCTCGGTGATCCCCGCCGGCTCCGGTCCGGTGAAGCCGAGTGAGAGGAGGACCAGGTCGGCCGGGATTTCCCGCTCGGTGCCGGCTTTGGGGATGCGCCTGCCGTCCACGAATTCGGTTTCCGCCACCTTGACGGCCGTGAGCAGGCCGTCCCTGCCGACGAATTCGACGGTGGAGGCCAGATAGGTCCGCTCGCCGCCTTCCTCGTGCGCGCTGGCCACCTCAAACAGGGTGGGGAACGTGGGCCAGGGCTGGTGCGCGGCGCGCTCGCGCGGCGGCTGGGTGCCGATGGCCAGCGTGGTGACGGAGGCGGCCTGCTGGCGGTGGGCGGTGCCCAGACAGTCCGCGCCGGTGTCGCCGCCGCCCAGGATGAGCACGTGCTTGCCGCGCGCGTCGATCTGGTCCGGGACGCCATCCCCGGCGACCACGCGGTTGGCCTGGACCAGGTATTCCATCGCGAAATGCACCCCCTGCAGTTCCCGGCCCGGGATCGGCAGGTCGCGCGGCACGGTGGATCCGGTGGCGATGACGACGGCGTCGTAGCGGCGACGCAGCTGCTCCCAGCTGATGTCCGTCCCGACAGCGACGCCGGTGCGGAACCGGGTCCCCTCCGCGGCCATCTGCTCCAGCCGGCGTTCCAGGACCTCTTTTTCCATCTTGAAGTCCGGGATGCCGTAGCGCAGCAGGCCGCCGATCCGGTCATCGCGTTCGTAGACGGCCACGGTGTGGCCCACCCGGGTCAGCTGCTGGGCGACGGCCAGGCCGGCGGGTCCGGACCCGACGACGGCGACCGTCTTGCCGGTGAGCCGGGCCGGCGGCAGCGGGTGCACCCAGTCGTGCTCGAAGGCCTGGTCGATGATGGAGACCTCCACCTGCTTGATGGTCACCGCCGGCTGGTTGATGCCCAGCACGCAGGAGGTCTCGCAGGGCGCCGGGCACAGTCGGCCGGTGAATTCCGGGAAATTGTTGGTCGCGTGCAGCCGCTCAATGGCCTCCTCGCCCTTGTCCCGGCGGATCAGGTCATTCCATTCCGGAATCAGGTTCCCCAGCGGGCATCCCTGGTGGCAGAACGGCACGCCGCAGTCCATACAGCGCCCGGCCTGGCTTTTGAGCACACCCTTTTCCTGCGCCTCATAGACCTCTTTCCAGTCCATGATGCGCACCGCGACCGGCCGGCGCGGCTGGGTCTGCCGCTCGCGGACTTTCAAAAACCCCCGTGGATCAGCCACCGGTCACCTCCAGGATTCGCTGCCAGACTTCATCGCCGTCGGGGTCCAGGCCCTGGTCGGCGGCGGTCAGGCGTGTTTGCAGTACAGCGGCGTAGTCCCGCGGCAGCACTTTGGTAAGCCGTCCGACGGTGGACTCGAAGTCCGCCAGCAGCCGGGCGGCGACGGCGGAGTCGGTCTCCTCGCGGTGCCGGACCAGCAGGCCGTGGACAATGTCCCGGTCCTCCTCGTCCAGCGCGGTCAGCTGCAGCTCGCCGGACTCCAGGCCGCCCTTGTTGACCTTGGCCCGCTGCAGGTCCAGCACATACGCCGTCCCGCCGGACATGCCCGCGCCGAAGTTCCTGCCGGTCCGGCCCAGAATCAGCGCCTGGCCGCCGGTCATGTATTCGCAGCCGTGGTCGCCGATGCCTTCGACGACGGCGGTGGCCCCGGAATTGCGGACCATGAACCGCTCTCCCACCTGGCCGCGCAGGAACAGCTCGCCGCTGGTGGCGCCGTAGCCGATCACGTTGCCGGCAATCACGTTCTCCTCAGCGGGGAAGACGTTGGTCCGGTCCGGGCGGACGATGATCCGGCCGCCGGAGAGGCCCTTTCCGACGTAGTCGTTGGAGTCGCCGAAGAGCCGCAGCGTGATGCCTGCGGGCAGGAAGGCGCCCAGCGACTGGCCGGCCTGGCCGGTCAGCGTGATGTCTATCGTGTCCCTGCCCAGCACCTCCGTGCCGAACTTCCGGGTCACCTCGTAGCCCAGCATGGTGCCCACCGAGCGGTCCGTGTTCACCACGTTGACGGCGATCTTGACCGGGCTGCGGTCCCCGAGCGCCTCCGCGCTCATGGTGATCAGCTGCTGGTCGAAATGCTTATCCAACTCGTGGTTCTGCGGCACCAGGTTGCGCAACGGCGCGTCGCTGTCGAAGTCCATGCCCGCCAGGATCGGATCCAGGTCAAGCCCCTCCGCCTTCCAGTGGTCGATCGCCTTGCGGGCGTCGAGGGTGTCGCCATGGCCGATCGCCTCCTCAAGGCTGTGGAAACCGAGCTCCGCGAGGATCTCGCGGACCTCCTCGGCCAGGAACTCGAAGAAGTTGACCACGAATTCGGGCTTGCCGGAGAAACGCCGGCGCAGTTCCGGGTTCTGCGTCGCCACGCCCACCGGGCAGGTGTCCAGGTGGCAGACGCGCATCATGATGCAGCCGGAGACCACCAGCGGGGCGGTGGCAAAGCCGTATTCCTCGGCACCCAGCAGCGCGGCGACCACCACGTCGCGGCCGGTCTTCAGCTGGCCGTCCACCTGCACCACGACGCGGTCCCGCAGGCCGTTGAGCATCAGCGTCTGCTGCGTCTCGGCCAGGCCCAGCTCCCACGGCACACCGGCATGCTTGAGCGAGTTCAGCGGGCTGGCTCCGGTACCGCCGTCGTGCCCGGAAACCAGCACGACGTCGGCCTTGGCCTTGGTCACGCCGGCCGCCACGGTGCCGATCCCGACTTCGGAGACCAGCTTGACGTGCACCCGTGCGGTGGGGTTGGCGCGCTTGAGGTCGTAGATCAGCTGCGCCAGGTCCTCGATCGAATAGATATCGTGGTGCGGCGGCGGCGAGATCAGGCCGACGCCGGGCGTCGAGTGCCGGGTGCTGGCGATCCACGGGTAGACCTTCTGCGCCATCAGTTGGCCGCCCTCGCCGGGCTTGGCGCCCTGGGCCATTTTGATCTGGATGTCCTGTGCGTTGGTCAGGTACAGGCTGGTCACGCCGAAGCGTCCTGAGGCGACCTGCTTGATCGCGGAGCGGCGTTCCGGGTCCAGCAGCCGGTCCACGTCCTCGCCGCCCTCGCCGGTGTTGGATTTGGCGCCCAGCCGGTTCATTGCGATCGCCAGCGTCTCGTGCGCTTCCTTGGAGATGGAGCCGTAGCTCATGGCCCCGGTGGAGAAGCGCTTGACGATGCTGGAGACGGGCTCCACATCGTCGATCGGCACCGGCGGCCGGGCGCCCTCCTTGAAGGTGAGCAGCCCGCGCAGGGTCATCAGGTTCTTGGACTGGTCGTCAATGCCGCGGGTGTATGCCTTGAAAATGTCGTAGCGGCGCTCGCGCGTGGCGTGCTGCAGCCGGAACACCGTCTCCGGGTTGAACAGGTGCGGTTCGCCCTCGCGGCGCCACTGGTATTCCCTGCCGTTGAGCAGCGGCCGGTGCGGCTGCTCGACGCCGTCCGCCGGGTAGGCCATCGCATGGCGGGCGGCCACCTCGGCGGCGATCACCTCCAGGCCCACACCGCCCAGCTGGGACTGGGTGCCGGAGAAGTATTCGTCCACCAGCTCCTGGGAGAGTCCCAGCGCCTCGAAGGTCTGCGCGCCGCAGTAGGACGCGACCGTGGAGATGCCCATCTTCGACATGATCTTCAGCACGCCCTTGCCCAGGCCCTTGATCAGGTTGTAGACGCCCTGCTCCGTGCTGACGCCGGTGATATCCCCGGCGCGGATGAGCTCTTCGACGCTTTCCATCGCCAGGTACGGGTTGACGGCGGCCGCGCCGTAGCCCACCAGAGCGGCCACATGGTGCACCTCGCGCACATCGCCGGCCTCCACCACCAGGGAGGTCTTGGTCCGATTGGCGCTGCGCAGCAGGTGGTGGTGCACCGCGCTGAGCATCAGCAGCGACGGGATGGGCGCCCACTGGGCGTTGGAGTCCCGGTCCGAGAGCACCACGTACTGCACGCCGCGGTTGATGGATCCGGAAACCTGCTCGCAGATTTCCGCCAACCGGGCCCGCAGCGATGACTCGCCGCCGTCGGGCCGGTACAGGCCGCGGACCTTGACGGCCAGCCGGTCGCCGTCGGGACTTTCAATATTGGCGATCTTGGCCAGCTCATCATTGTTGATGACCGGGAACGGCAGCGTCACCTGCGGCTGGCGGACCTCGGTGAGGGCAAGCAGGTTGCCGTTGGGGCCGATGGCGCCCTGCAGCGAGGTGACCAGTTCCTCGCGGATGGCGTCCAGCGGCGGGTTGGTGACCTGTGCGAAGGACTGCACGAAGTAGTCGAAGAGCAGCCGCGGCCGCTTGGAGAGCACGGCCACCGGGGTGTCCGAGCCCATCGCGCCCAGCGGCTCGGCGCCGGTGCGGGCCATCGGGCCGACAAGGATGCGCAGCTCCTCCTGCGTGTAGCCGAAGGTGCGCTGACGGTGGTTGACGGAGGCCGGGGTGTGCACCACGTGCTCGCGCTCCGGCAGGTCTTCCAGCTTGATCACGTTGTGCGCCAGCCACTCGTCCCACGGCTTGGAGGCTGCCAGCTCCGCCTTGATCTCCGCATCGTCGATCACACGGCCGGCGTCCGTGTCCACCAGGAACATCTTGCCGGGCGAGACGCGGCCCTTCTTGACCACTCTGGCCGGCTCGATGTCGATCACGCCGACTTCGGAGGCGAAGATGATCAGCCCGTCCTCGGTGATCCAATACCGGCCCGGGCGCAGGCCGTTGCGGTCCAGGGTGGCGCCGACCAGGGTCCCGTCGGTGAAGGACACCGCGGCGGGGCCGTCCCACGGCTCCATCAGCAGCGAATGGTATTCGTAGAAGGCCCGTCGGGCCGGGTCCATGGTGGCGTGGTTTTCCCAGGCCTCCGGGATCATCATCATGATCGCGTGCGTGATGGGCCGGCCGGCCAGCCAGAGCAGCTCCGCGACCTCGTCGAAGGATGCCGAGTCGGAGGCTCCTGGGGTGCAGATCGGGAACAGCTCCTCGGGGCTGTTTCCCAGCAGCGGGTGCGCAAGTGTGGACTGCCGGGCGCGCATCCAGTTCCGGTTGCCCTTGACGGTATTGATCTCGCCGTTGTGCGCGATGGTGCGGAACGGCTGCGCCAGCGGCCAGGACGGGAACGTGTTGGTGGAAAAACGCGAGTGGACAATGCCCAGCTTGGTCTTGAACCGGCTGTCCGAAAGGTCCGGGTAGAACGGCTCCAGCTGCGCGGTCGTCAGCATGCCCTTGTAGACAATCGTCCGGGAGGACAGTGACGGGAAGTACACGCCGAACTTGTTCTGCGCGCGCTTGCGCACCCGGAACGCCTGGGCATCGATGGCCCGGGTTTCGCTGCCGTTCCCGTCGGGCTGGGCTGCACCGGACTGGGCCGCACCGGGCTGGGCCGCACCGGGCTGGGCCGCACCGGGTAGAGCCAGGAACAGCTGCACAAACCGCGGCATGCAGGCCTTCGCCATCGCCCCCACCAGGTCCGCCACCACCGGCACGGTGCGCCAGCCAAGGACCGTCAGTCCCTCGTCCCGGGCCAGAGCCTCGACGCCGGCCATGGCAACCTCGGCCTCCTTGGCCTCGGAGGGCAGGAACGCGGTGCCGACGGCGTACTGGCCCGCGGCGGGCAGTTCAAAGTCGGTGACCGCGCGGAAGAATTCGTCCGGAATCTGGGTCAGTAGGCCGGCACCATCACCGGTGCCCTCGTCAGCGCCGACGGCGCCGCGGTGTTCCAGATTGCGCAGCGCAGTCAGCGCGGCATCCACGATGTCGTGCCCGGGTTCCCCGCGCAGGGTGGCCACAATGGCCAGACCGCAGGCGTCCTTTTCGTTCTCCGGGTTGTACAGACCGCTGGCCGCCGGCATGGCCGCGAAGCGCTGGAAGGGTGAGATTACGGCGGCATTCCGGGACCCTGTGGCCGGGCCGGCAGCGGGAACGCCCGCGCCGGACTGGCCGGTGGTGAGTCCATCTGCGCGAAGGCGACCGGATGGGATTCGAGTCATGACAATATGTCCTTCCCCCTGATTGAGCGTACGGAGGGGACAACATTGGCCCCACGTCATCGGCGGCACCGGGCCGCCCATGAAGTGATTCTTAGTGGAATTCTATGGCAGGGATCACAGATGTTCTAACGGATCCCGTCGCCCCGGGTGATAACCCGGCAGCGGCCACTTTCGCCTCTGCACCGAAGACTGGTCTTTGGACTGCCTGCGCACCGCGGCATCGCCGCACGGCTGTTGCTTGAGTGCCCTTCACTGTTTCCGGCGCCGTTGACGATTATCGGCGAGATTATCACGCTAGCCAGCATCCGAGACACTTTTCGCGTCCTCGTCCGTATTCTGGACAGCGGCATTCTGGACAGCAGCGGCGCTTTCGTCGCCATACTCGCCGGCGCTGCCCCGGGAGCCCCTTCGGCGCGGCCGCAGCTGCCCCTCGGGGGCAGCAAGGGCCCGGCCGCCGTCGTCGGGCACGCCCCCGTCCATAGCCCCGATGTCTGCGGCCGCGCCGTCCCGCAACAGGACCGAATCGCCGACGCTCCGGCGCCGGATGAAGCTCAGCAGCAGGAACGCCACGAGCGAAACAAGGAAGACCAGCACGCTGGTCCACACATTCAGCCGGGCGGTGACGCCGAAGAAGGTGATCTGCTCGGCGTCGTCGATGCGGAGCATTTCAATCCAAAACCGGCCCAGTGTGTAGTACATCGCGTAGAGCCAGAACAGCCGGCCGCGGCGGAAATGGAAGCGCCGGTCCAGCAGCAGCAGCAGCGCCACCCCGGCCACATCCCAGAGCGATTCATAGAGGAAGGTGGGGTGGAACAGGGTGTCCGCGACGTAGGCGGTGGGGAAGTTCGGGCTGGCCGGATCGATCTGCAGACCCCAGGGCAGCGTGGTGGGGCGGCCGAAGAGTTCCTGGTTGAAGTAGTTGCCCCATCGCCCCAGCGCCTGGGCCAGCAGCAGTCCGGGGGCGGCCGCGTCGAGGAACGCGGTCAGCTTCACCCCGGAGCGGCGGCAGCCGATCCAGGCCCCGACGACGCCCAGCAGGACGGCGCCCCAGATGCCCAGGCCGCCGCGCCAGATCTGCGGGATCAGCAACAGGTCGCCGTGGCCGTTGTAGCCGGGGCCGAAGTAGTTGTCCGGCGAGGAGAACACGTGATAGAGCCGGCCTCCGACGATGCCGAACGGGATGGCCCAGATGGCGATGTCCCAGATGGAGCCCTCCGGGGCATGGCGCCGCTTCCACCGGATGCTGGTGAGCATGACGGCGGCAATGATGCCGGCCAGGATACACAGCGCATAGGCATGGACGGTGACCGGACCGACGCTGAACCCGGACCAGGCCGGACTGGGAATGCTGGCCGGCACGGCGGCTGCTAGGGCGCTGCTCATCGGCGGGTCAGCTTCCCTGCCGGGTGGGCAGCAGTCCGGTGCCGAGTTCCTTCGCCAGTGCCGCGACCGCGGGCACGCCGCCGTCGCGCATCGCCGCGACCAGGGCGGTGCCGACGATGACGCCGTCGGCATAGGCCGCAATTTCCCGGACGTGGTCGGCGCGGCTGACGCCGAGCCCGACGCAGACGCGTTCGGCGCCGGCACGGTGGGTGTCCTCGACCAGCTTCTGCGCGCTGCTGCTGACGGCGGCGCGGGCGCCGGTGACGCCCATGATGGAGACGGCGTAGACAAAGCCACGGCAGGCCTGCACGGCGCGCGCCAGGCGCTCCGGTGAGGAGGAGGGTGCGACCAGGAAGACGCGGTCCAGCCCGTACTTGTCCGAGGCGGCAAACCATTCACTGGCCTCGTCCGGAATCAGATCCGGGGTGATCAGCCCGGCTCCGCCGGCCTCCGCGAGCCGGCGGGAGAATTCGTCAACGCCCATCCGCAGCACCGGATTCCAGTACGTCATCACCAGCACCGCAGCATCCGTCTTGGCCGTGATACCGGCGACTACGTCAAAGACACTGGCGACGCGGAAGCCGCTGGCAATCGCCTCGGTGGTCGCGGCCTGGATGACGGAGCCATCCATGACCGGGTCCGAATACGGGATGCCGATCTCGATCAGGTCCACTCCGGTGGCGGCCAGGGCAATCCCGGCGTCGATGGTGGCCTGGACGCTTGGGTAGCCGGCCGGCAGGTAGGCGATCAGGGCGGCCCGGCCCTGGGCCTTGGCCCGGTCGATGGCGGCGGCCGACTTGCTGTCCGTGCGCCCGGTGCCCGGTGTTCGCTCCTGCGTGGGGCCCGATTTGGTGCTCACAGCTGCTCTCCCTCTTGGCCGATCTCCGACTCCGCCGACCGCGCATCGAGGAGGTTGAACCATTCAGCGGCGGTGGCTACGTCCTTGTCGCCGCGGCCGGAGAGGTTGACGATGATGATGGTTTCCGCGGGATCCGCCGCACCCTCGGTCAGCCGCTGGCCCACCTTGATGGCACCGGCCAGCGCATGCGAGGACTCGATGGCCGGGATGATCCCCTCGGTGCGGCAGAGCAGACGGAACGAATCCATCGCCTCGGCATCCGTGATCGGCTCGTAGCTGACCCGGCCGATGTCCGCCAGGTAGGAGTGTTCGGGACCGACGCCGGGGTAGTCCAGCCCCGCGGAGATCGAATGTGACTCGATGGTCTGGCCGTCCTCATCCTGCATCAGGTAGGAGCGGGCGCCGTGCAGCACACCCGGGCGGCCCAGCGTGATGGTGGCGGCATGGCGGCCGGTGTCGACGCCGTCGCCCCCGGCCTCGAAACCGTACAGCCGGACATCCGGGTCATCCAGGAAACCGTGGAAAATGCCGATCGCGTTGGAGCCGCCGCCGATGCAGGCGCAGACGGCGTCCGGCAGCCGGCCGGTCTGCGCCAGGATCTGCTCCCGTGCCTCCTCACCGATCACCTCGTGGAAGAAGCGCACCATGGCCGGGAACGGGTGCGCCCCGGCGGCCGTGCCCAGCAAGTAATGCGTGGTCCCCACATTGGCCACCCAGTCGCGCAGTGCGTCATTGATGGCGTCCTTAAGCGTCTGGGAGCCGTTGGTCACCGGGATGACGGTGGCCCCGAGCAGCTCCATCCGGGCCACGTTCAGCGATTGCCGGCGGCAGTCCTCCGCCCCCATGTAAACGACGCATTCCAGCCCCAGCAGGGCCGCGGCCGTGGCACTGGCGACGCCGTGCTGGCCGGCGCCGGTCTCGGCGATGATCCGCGACTTGCCCATCCGCTTGGCCAGCAGGGCCTGGCCCAGCACATTGTTGATCTTGTGCGAGCCGGTGTGGTTGAGGTCCTCGCGCTTGAGGAAGACCCGGGCGCCGCCGGCATGGGCGGAGAACCTTTTGGCCTCGGTCAGCAGCGAGGGCCGGCCGGAGTAGTTCCTGTTCAGGTCCGCCAGCTGGGCCAGGAAGTCCGGATCCGCCTTGGCCTTCTCAAAGGTGTCTTCGAGTTCATCCAGTGCCGCGATCAGGGACTCGGGCATCCACCGTCCGCCGTAGGAGCCGAAGTAGGGCCCCGGCGCGTGGCGCAACCCCGTCGCGCCGTCCGCGCCATCGGTGCCGTCAGCGCCGCCCAGAAAGGCGTCGACCGGGCTCTGGTTCTGCTCTGACGAAGCTGCTGGTGTGCTGGCCATCAGTCCGACCGTCCTGTCCTGGATTCTTATACAACTGGTTACTTGGTCAGCGCGGTCACGGGTCAGCGGGCGGGTAGGGCCGCGGCGCCTGCGGATTTGAATTCGTCAATCCGCTCCCGCGGGGTGGCGTCGCTGACCAGCGCCTCCCCCACCAGAATGGCATGCGCCCCGTGACCGGCGTAGTGGCTGACGTCCGCGCAGTCGCGGACACCGGACTCGGCCACGACCACGGCTCCGGCGGGGATCAGCCCGGCCAGCGGGCCGAATATGGACCTGTCCACCTCCAGGGTCTTGAGGTTGCGCACATTCACGCCGATGATCCGGGCTCCGGCGGCGACCGCACGCTGCACCTCCTGCGCAGTGTGCGTCTCCACCAGGACGTTCATTCCCAACTCGTGTCCCAGGGCCAGGAATTCGCGCAGCTGGGCATCGGAGAGCGCGGCGACAATCAGCAGGATCAGGTCCGCGCCATGGGCCCGGGCCTCCCAGATCTGGTACCCATCGACGGTGAAATCCTTGCGCAGCAGCGGAACCTCGACGGCGGCGCGGACCGCATCGAGGTCCGCCAGCGATCCGCCGAACCGGCGCTCCTCGGTGAGCACGCTGATCACGGAGGCACCGCCGTCGGCATATTCCCGGGCCAGCGCGGCCGGATCAGCAATTGCGGCCAGGACCCCTTTGGAGGGGCTGCGGCGCTTCACCTCGGCGATCACGCGCAGGCCCGCCCGCTGCGGATCCCCGCCGCCCAGGGCGGTCCAGGCATCCCGTGCGGGTGGCAGGCCCCTAACCACGTCCTGCAACTGCGCCAGGCTCACCGACTGCCGGCGGAGCGCAAGGTCCTCTCTGACCCCGGCAATAATGTCATCGAGAACGCTCACGCTCAGTGCCCGATGTTGTTGAGCTTGCTGCCACCCACGCCATAGCCCATGGCGCGCATCACGTAGCCGGCGCCGAGGCCGAGCACCATGATGATGATCCCGATGATGAAGACCACGGTGGCCGGCGGGCCGATCACGAAGGCCACCGAGCTGATCAGCGAACCAACCAGCATCACGGTCACGCAGGTCCACGCGGCCGGGCTGTTGCCGTGGCCAAGCTCGGAGCTATGAGACAGATCCTCGGTCGCCGTTGCCGGCTGGCTGTTGGTTGCTGTCCTGTTACTCATGGTGAATCTCCCTCGGTATGGATACTGCTTTACATTCTGCCATTAGTCGCACGGTAATCCGCACCCGATGGCACCCTACGACGTCGGGTCTTTGCCCCGGCTCAGCTGGTCCCAGCTGTCGATGTCATCCAGCGGTTCACCGGTGCCTTCGTCTGCACCGCTTCCGGTGCCCGGGTCCGCTCCCTGGCCCTGCGCCGTACTCGGGGCCGTGCTCGGGGCCGTGCTCGGGGCCGCCTGCGCCTGCGCGGCGCTCGCGGCCGGGTCGTATTTGGTCCGCTGCGTCCAATTCCGTCCGAACAGGCCGATCAGGGCCGCTGCGAGCGCCAACGCGACGGCGACGACGACGGCGATCGCCGGGAACGCCGTCGTCGCCGCTTCCGCGGGGACACCGGTGACGCCGGTGGCCGTTCCCACCGGGCCGGCGGCGGCGCCCTGCGGATCCACCAGCACGGCGACCGAGGAGGCCACGATGCCCACCGCACTCAGGAGCACGATCACCGCCGCCACCATCCGGGCCACCCGGCCCGCAATCGAGGAGGCCAGCGCGCCCGCCAGCGCCACCAGGGCCAGGGCGGTGACGGCCGTGGCCGCCTTGCTGCCGGCGACGTTGAGGTCCGCCTGCTGCACCGCACCCTGGGCCAGCGTTACATGCACCCAGGTCTGCGTCGTGGTGCCGAAAACCACCAGCGAGCTGGCCACGGCCAGCAGGATCAGCGAGGATTTGCGCTTCCAGCGCGGCAGGGGCGTGCCGGGGTGATGCTGTTCGGCCGGGTCGTGCGCTGCCGGGTTCTGCTTCTTCTTTTCGGGGCTGCTCATAGCGCCTCCACCATTCCTGCCGGCCTGTCCGCACCGGCTGCGATGTCCCGCAGCGAGGCCGCTGCGTGCACGGCGCGCAGCGGAGCTGCGGCCTTATTGACGGATTCCTGCGCCTCCATGGCGTTGTCCGAGTCGGCGACGATGCCGCCGCCGGCCTGCACGTAGGCGCGGCCCTCGCGCAGCAGCGCGGAGCGGATGGCGATGGCCATGTCCATGTCCCCGGCAAAGTCGAGGTAGCCCACCACTCCCCCGTAGATCCCGCGCCGGTGCGGTTCCAGCTGGTCCAGCAGCCGCATCGCCCGCGGCTTCGGGGCCCCGGACAGCGTGCCCGCCGGGAAGGTCGCTGCTAGCACGTCATAGGCTGTGTGCTGCGGGGACAGCGTGCCGACGACGGTGGAGACCAGGTGCATGATGTGGCTGAACCGCTCCACCTCCATGAACTGCGTGACATCCACCGTTCCCGGCAGGCAGACCTTGGAAATATCGTTGCGGGCCAGGTCCACCAGCATCAGATGCTCGGCGCCTTCCTTCGCATCCGCCACCAGTTCCTCGGCCAGGGCCTTGTCCGCTTCGACGGTTTTGCCGCGCGGCCGGGACCCGGCGATCGGGTGCGTGATCACCTCATCGCCGGTCACCGTGACCAGGGACTCCGGCGAGGAGCCCACGATGGAATATTCTCGCCCGTGCGCATCCTCGAAGCTGAATAGGTACATGTACGGGCTTGGGTTGGTGTTGCGCAGCACCCGGTAGACATCCAGCGCGCTGGCTGCGCAGTCCATCTCGAAGCGGCGCGAAATGACGACCTGGAACACCTCGCCGTCCACGATCGCTTCCTTGCCACGGTCGATCGCGGCCAGGTAGTCGGCCTCGGCCCAGCGCTGACGGACGCGGGAGGCGAAGTCGGCGCCGCCGTGGTCCAGCACGGAGACCGGCTGGGCCACGGGGGTGCTGATCTGTTCCAGCATGGCATTGACGCGGGCGACGGCGTTCTGCCAGGCCTCGTCCACCCGCTCACCTGTGCCGTCGATGTTGATGGCGTTCGCGATCAGCATCACGGTCCCCTCGGCGTTGTCATGGACGGCCATGTCCGCGACCAGGTTCAGCGCCAGCTCCGGCAGGCCAAGGTCATCCTCGGGCGGGGACACCAGCTTTTCCCAGTGCCGCACGGACTCCCAGCCCACGAAGCCGACCAGGCCGGAGGTGAAGGGAGGCAGGCCGTCAAAGCGTTCGGTGTGCAGGGCCTCGATGGTCCCCCGGACCGCCTCGACCGGATTCCCGCCGACCGGGACTCCCACCGGGGGCTCGCCCAGCCAGCAGGCGGCGCCGCCGTCGGTGGTCAGGGTGGCCCGGGAACGGACACCGATGAACGAATACCGGGACCAGACACCGCCCGCCGCGGCGGACTCCAACAGAAACGTGCCCGCCTGTCCGTATGCCAGCTTGCGGTACAGGCCGATGGGTGTTTCCGCGTCGGCCAGGACCTTCAGGCGCACCGGAATCACCCGCCGGCTGGCAGCGAGCCGGCGGAATTCCTCAAGGTTCGGGCTGATCACGCCAAGATCCTGCATGTGGTGGTTGACTTTCCGTGCGAAGAATTATGGGGGGGCTGTGTCTCGGTGGGCTCTACCTGCGGATCAGCCGACGACGGCTTCCAGGTCCCGGCCCTCGAAACAGGTCCTGGTTCCGGTGTGGCAGGCGGAGCCGATCTGGTCCACCCTCACCAGCAGCGCATCGCCGTCGCAATCGAGCGCCACGGACTTGACGTACTGGACATGTCCGGAGGTATCGCCCTTGCGCCAGTACGCCTGCCGGGACCGTGAGTAGAAGGTCACCCGGCCGGAGGCGAGCGTTCGCCGGAGGGCTTCATCATCCATCCAGCCCAGCATCAGCACCTCACCGGTATCGAATTGCTGGACCACCGCGGCCACCAGGCCGGCGGCGTCGCGCTTCAAACGGGAGGCCACGGTCTCCGGAAGGGCGGAATCCACGGGGGGCTCGGCGCTAGCGCCGGCGGCGGACGGGGTGCTTGGCAGCTCAGACATCTCACTAATTCTAGTGCCCCGGCCCGGGCAGCGGTCCCCGGCGGCACCTTCGGACGAATCCGGAGCAGATTCCGGCGGTTCATACAGTCCCCTGGCGGCCAATGCGTGCTAATTTCACAAGTGATGCATTTTGTAGATCCTTCCCGAGAAGTCCTGGCCGAAACCCTGCTGGCAGCCGGCCCTGGCGCACCCACGCTCTGCGCAGGTTGGCGCAGCCAGGAGCTGGCCGCGCACCTGTTCCTGCGCGAACGCCATGCCGGCGTCGGACTGGGTCTGCTGCTCAAACCCTTCGGCCGTGCCTCGGACAAGGCGACCTTCAAACTCGCGGAGAAATCGGGGACCCCGGAGGCCTACGCCAAGCTCGTTTCGCAGTTCCGGGCGGGGCCGCCGGCGCTGTCGCCGATGAAGATCAAGGCAGTGGACGAAAGCTCCAACCTGATCGAATACTTCGTCCATACCGAGGACATCCGCCGCGCCACCGACCGCTGGGCCCCCCGCGCCCTGGATGAGGAATACTCCAGCGCCCTGTGGGACGAGCTGGTCAAACGCGCGGCCATTCTCTACCGCGGCGTGGATTTGGGCATAGTGCTGGTGCAACCCTCCGGCCCGCGCCACGTGGCCAAGCGCGCCCCCGTTTCGGTGGCCATCGTGGGGGAACCCGGCGAGCTGCTGATGCACGCGCACGGCCGGACCCGTCAGGCCCTGGTGACCTTTGAGGGCCAGCCGGACGCCGTCGCCCTCCTCCAGACGGCCGAAGTCGGCCTCTGACCGTCCGCCACGCTCGACCCCAACTCGGCGGAAGAGCCGGGTAGCCTCAGCGGACCTCGTAGCCCGCTTCGCGGATGGCCGCCTTGACCTGGGCAATCGCGTTGTCCGGCCCAAAGTGGAATACCGAGGCCGCCAGCACCGCGTCCGCACCCGCCGCTACCGCCGGTGGGAAATGTTCCGGCTTCCCGGCGCCTCCGGAGGCAATGATCGGCACTTTCACCGCGGCCCGGACGGCCCGGATGAGCTCCAGATCGAACCCCTCCAGGGTGCCGTCGGCGTCGATGGAATTGAGCAGGATCTCCCCGACCCCGCGGTCCGCGGCCTCCCGCGCCCAGGCCACCGCGTCGATCCCGGTCCCCTGCCGGCCGCCGAAGGTGGTGACCTCGAAGCCGGACGGGGTGGCTAGGCCGCCGGGCCGGATGCGCCGGGCATCCAGGGAGAGCACCAGCACCTGGGAACCAAAGTGCCGGGTAATCTCGTCGATCACCTCCGGCCGGGCCACGGCGGCGGTATTGATGGAGGCCTTGTCCGCGCCGAAACGCAGGAGCTTGTCCACCTCCGCGACGCCGCGGACACCGCCGCCCACGGTCAGCGGAATGAACACCTCGCCCGCGGTCCGGGCCACCACATCGAAGGTCGTCTCCCGGTTTCCCGAGGACGCCGTGACGTCCAGGAAGGTCAGCTCGTCGGCTCCGGCGCGGTCGTAGCGGTGCGCCAGTTCCACCGGATCCCCGGCGTCGCGCAGGCCCTCGAAGTTGACACCCTTGACCACCCGTCCGGCGTCGACGTCCAGACAGGGAATGACGCGGATTGCTACACCCATGGTGGTCGGCTCCCTAGATACGGCAGGCGTGGATGCTGCTGACCAGGATGGCCCTGGCACCGAGCTCGTACAATTCGTCCATGATGCGGTTCGTGTCGCGTTTGGGCACCATGGAACGCACCGCGACCCATTCCGAGTCGCGCAGCGGCGACACTGTGGGCGATTCCAAACCGGGGGTCAGCGCCGCGGCCTGCTCCACCAGCTCGTTGCGGATGTCGTAGTCCATCAGCACATAGCGGCGCGCCACCAGTACGCCCTGCAGGCGCCGGATCAGCACGTCCAGGCCCTCCGGCGCCTCGGTTCCGCTGCGCCCGATCAGCACCGCCTCGGATTTGAGGATCGGTTCGCCGAAGATTTCCATCCCGGCGGCCTTGAGTGTGTTCCCGGTTTCGACGACGTCGGCGATGGCGTCCGCGACGCCGAGCCGGACCGAGGACTCCACGGCACCGTCAAGGCGGACCACCTTGGCGTCGATGCCGCGCCCGGAAAGGTAGCCGCGCAGCAGCCCGTCGTAGCTGGTGGCCAGCCGTTTTCCGGCCAGGTCCTGCACCGAGGAGAACTCCCCCACCGGCCCGGCAAAGCGGAACGTCGACGCGGCGAAACCCAGCGGCAGCCGTTCCTCCGCGCCCACCTGCGCGTCCAGGAGCAGATCGCGGCCGGTGATGCCGACGTCCAGCGTACCCGCCCCCACGTACACCGCGATGTCCCGCGGGCGCAGGAAGAAGAATTCAATGTCATTGTCCGGGTCCACCATCACCAGCTCGCGCGGATCGCGGCGCTGGCGGTAGCCGGCCTCCACGAGCATGGCGGAGGCGGCTTCGGACAGGGAGCCCTTGTTCGGGACGGCAACTCTAAGCATGGTGGGGAATCTTTCGCTACTGGTTCGCTGCAGGGTCGCTGCAGTGCGGGGTGGGACGGTCAGGCACGGTTGGCCACGCGGGGTGGCTAAAGATGCTTGTACACGTCCTCCAGGGTCAGCCCCTTGGCGATCATCAGAACCTGCAGGTGGTAGAGCAGCTGCGAAATCTCCTCCGCCGCGGCCTCATCCGATTCGTACTCGGCGGCCATCCAGACCTCCGCGGCCTCCTCGACCACCTTCTTGCCGATGCCGTGCACGCCGGAATCCAGCTCGGCCACGGTCCGGGAGCCCGAGGGCCGCTCGTCGGCCTTCCCGCTCAGCTCGGCGAACAGGGTTTCGAAATTCTTCACGGAATCCAGCCTACTGGTTTTGCCAGCGCGATCTTTATCCGGTCCGGGACTATGAACATAATCACTGAACAAAATCTCGCTAGGCGCCGGCCAGCAGCAGCGCGGTCGCCAGCGCCGCCGTCGTCGCTTCATGGCCCTTGTCCTCGCTGGAGCCGGGCAGCCCGGCACGGTCGCGGCCCTGCTGCTCGTTGTCGCAGGTCAGCACGCCGAAGCCGATCGGCACGCCGGTGCGGACGCTGACCTCGGTCAGCCCCATGGTCGCCGCCTGGCAGACGTAGTCAAAGTGCGGGGTCCCGCCGCGGATCACCACACCCAGGGCGACGACGGCATCATAGTCCGGTGCCAGCCTCGCCGCCGCGACCGGCAGCTCGAAGCTGCCGGGCACGCGCAGGACGGTCGGCTCGGCGATGCCGGCATCGGCGGCGGCACGCAGCGCGCCGGCCAGCAGACCATCCATGATTTCGGTATGCCAGCTGGCCGCCACAATGGCCAGCCGCAGCCGGGCCGCCCTGCCGTCGTCGAGGTTGGACAGGTCGATCTGGGGTGCTCCGTGGCCGCTCATGCGCGATTGCCTTTCGTCGGGATACCGGCTCGGGCCGGAAAATTGTCCAGGACAGGTGGGTTCAGGACGGGTGGGTCCAGGAGAGGTGGGACGTGGAGAGGTGGGACGTCGAGAAGACTGAGATTGTGGTTCATGCGGTCCCGCTTGGTCTGCAGATAGCGGACGTTCTGTTCCCGTGACGGGACCTCGGCGCGGACCATTTCCACCACCTGGATGCCGTGCGCGGCCAGTTTGTCATGCTTGAGCGGATTGTTGCTCAGCAGCCGGATACTGCGCAGGCCCATCGACTCCAGGATGGCCGCCGCGGCCGCGTAGTCGCGGGAATCCACCGGCAGGCCCAGCTGCTCATTGGCGTCGACGGTGTCCGCGCCGGCCTCCTGCAGAGCGTAAGCCCGCAGTTTGTTGGCCAGCCCGATGCCCCGGCCCTCATGGCCGCGCAGGTAGAGCAACGTGCCGCCCTGCTCGCGGATCAGCCCCAGCGCATAGCCCAGCTGCTCGCCGCAGTCGCAACGGTAGGAACCGAAAACATCGCCGGTGAGGCACTCCGAGTGCAGTCTGACCAGCGGCACCGCGGCGCGACCCGCGGCCGCAGGCACGGGCGCGCTGACCGTCAGATGTTCAATGCCGGTGGTCTCATCCGTCCAGGCCTGGGCCTGGAACTCGCCGAAGGCCGTGGGCAGCTGGACCACGGGCCCGCCGCTGACGGGAAGGGGTCTTTCAGTGGACATTAGTGCTCCTTCGTGCGCTGGTCGCGCCGGCCAGATAGGAAACCAGATCCTCGATGGAGATCAGCGGGCAACCGTGCTCATCGGCAAACTGCCGCAGCGCCTCCAGGCGCATCATTTCGCCGTCGTCATGGACCACCTCGGCGATCACACCGACGGGTTCGCAGCCGGCCAGCCGGCAAAGTTCAACGGCGGCTTCGGTATGCCCGGCCCGCTCCCGCACTCCACCGTCAACGGCGCGCAGCGGGAAAATATGCCCCGGCCGGGTCAGCTGGGCCGGTCCCGAGGCCGGGTCCGCCAGCACCCGTGCGGTCAACGACCGGTCCGTGGCGCTGATCCCGGTGCTCACACCGGCGGCAGCATCGCAGGAAACGGTGTACGCGGTGCCCTTGGCGTCCTGGTTGACGATGGCCATCGGGGGCAGCGCCAGGAGCTCGGCCCGGTCCCGGCCCAGCGGAATGCAGATCACCCCGGAACTGTGCCGGATGGTCCAGCCCATCAGCGCCGGCGTGCTGTGCTGCGCGGCGAAAATAATGTCGCCCTCGTTTTCCCGGTCCTCGTCATCGACCACCAGCACCGGCCGGCCGGCCGCGATGGCATCCACGGCAACCTGCACCGGATCCAGCAGGGTCTTGCGCTGCGTTGCGGTCATCGTCCCGCCTCCGTCGCACTCTGCGGGGCGGCATCCGCGCGCGGGACGAAGGCCAGCAGCCGCTCCGTGTACTTGGCCAGCACATCCACTTCCAGGTTCACGCCGCCGCCCACTGCTTTGGAGCCCAGTCCGGTCTCCTCCAGCGTCGTCGGGATCAGCCCGACCTCAAACCACGGGCTGTGCTCCGCCGCGGGGCTGACCGCCGTGACCGTCAGGGAGACACCGTCGACGGCGATCGACCCCTTTTCCGCGATGTAGCGGGCCAGCGCCGGCGGTACAGCGAAGCGCAGCCGCTCCCAGTTCCCCAGGTTCTCCCGCTCCAGTAGCGTGCCGACCCCGTCCACATGGCCCTGGACCACATGTCCGTCGAGCCGGCCACCCGCCGGTACGCAGCGTTCCAGGTTCACCGGATCCCCCGGAGCCAGCTGGCCCGTCGTCGTCCGCGCCAGCGTCTCCCCCATCACGTCGACCGCGAAGATGCGGCCGTGGATCGCCGTCGCGGTCAGGCAGACGCCGTTCACGGCGATCGATCCGCCCAGGTCCAGGCCGGCCAGGGCCTCGCCCGCGGACAGCACCAGGGTGGCGCTGGCGCTGGCCGCGTCCGGGGTCAGCGAGATGACCCGGCCCTGTTCGGCGATGATTCCGGTAAACATGTCAGTTGCCTCCAACGGTCGGTGTGGCCGCGTCCGCGGCCGGGGTCAGGTGAAGTTTCAGGTCGTTGCCGAGGGCGACGACGGAGCCCCCGGCGCTGCTGTCCCAGCGCCAGTGCTGGGCCTCGGCGAGCGTGCCGATGCCCAGGTCTGCCAGCGCGGGAACACCGGAGCCGAGCAGGGTCGGGGCCAGGTACAGGATGAGCTCGTCCACCAGCCCGGCGCGCAGGAACGCCGCACTGACCCGCGAACCGCCCTCCACCATCAGGTGCCGGACTCCGCGTCCGTGCAGCTCCGCCGCCGCCAGGCGGGGGTCGCGGGTGCGCAGCTGCAGGAAATCCGGTTCCCCGCCGGCACCGCGGATGGCCGCGTTCGCCGGCACGTCCCGCAACCCCAGCACCACCCGCACCGGCTGGTGCTCCGACGGCGTGCCGTCCGGATTCCGCGCGGTCAGCCTCGGATTGTCCACCAGCACGGTTTCGGTGCCCACCAGGATGGCATCGAGCCTGCTCCGGGTGGCGTGGCTGTCCGCCCGCGACTCGACCGAGGTGATCCACTGGCTGGTGCCGTCCGCCGCCGCAATCCGGCTGTCCAGCGTCTGCGCAAAGTGCAGCGTGGTGAAGGGCCGCTGCTCGGCCACCGCGCGGAGCCAGCGCCGGTTCAGCTCCGTTGCGGCCTCGGCCAGCAGGCCGCTGCGGACCTGGACACCGGCCCGCCGCAGATGTTCGGCCCCGCCAGCGGCAGGCCCGTGCGGATCGTCCACCGCGTACAGCACGCGGCCGATTCCGGCGGCAAGGATGGCCTCCGAGCAGGGGCCCGTCCGGCCGTGGTGGTTGCAGGGCTCAAGGCTGACCACGAGGGTGGCATCGGAGAGGCCCTGCACTCCCGCCGGCAGCTTGGCGATCGCGTCCGCCTCCGCATGAGGGGTGCCGGCGCCGCGGTGGTAGCCGACGGCCAGCCGGCGGCCCGCCGCATCGAGGACCACGGCGCCGACCAGCGGATTTGCACCCCGGACGCCCCCGAGCGCCGCCTCCAGCGCAACGCTCATGGCCTCCGTTTCCGCCGCACTGAACCCTGCACCGGACTCCGCGCCGGCAGCCAGGCCGGCGCTCACAGCGCCACCGCCTGGTCCGGCACGGCAGTCTCAAGGGCCGCGGCAGCGTTCCGGTTGCGCACCCGCCACCAGACAAAGAATCCGGTCAGCGTGAAGGCGCCGTAGAAGATCCACGCATCCGCGCGGACGGGAGGGTAGGAACCCGGCGCGCCGGACATCGGCGTCAGCTGCGCGGTCCCGCCGATCATCCCGGCCACCAGGCCAACGCGGACCTTCCCCGAAGCCCACCGCGGCTCGACGGCGGCGCTGGTGGACCCGGCGCTCGCGGATCCGGCACGGGTGGATCCGGCACGGGTGGACCAGGCACGGGTGGACCAGGCCTTGCCGGTCTGGCGCGGCTGCCGCCAGCGGTACCAGCCGAACACCGAAACGGCAATGAGCATCAGCTGCCGGCCGGCCTGGCCGAGCAGATCAGCGTAGACGGGCGAGCCGAAAACCGAGCCCCTGAAGACCGTGAACAGATTTCCCAACACTTCGCGCCAGAGAAGGAACCCGCCACCGGCGAATTCGGGTTTGGCGTCAAAGAGCCATCGCAGGAGGTCCATCGTTACTACCTTTCCAAAGCCGCGATGGCTCCGGGGGTAACGACAGCAAGCCCGGCCATTAGGGACCGTCCAAGACGGCCCGGCAAGGCCCAGCAAAACCGTACGTGCTTCTCCCATCCAGACTTTAACTGTCGGCACCGGAATTCCACCGGTTCAACCGTTTGCCTCCTGCTGTTGCCAGCCGGTGGCGTGCGGGTCGCGGACTATAACCGCCGGTTCGGACTTACACCGACCCCGGAGCACGTTAGTACAAAAACATTATGACACCCCCAACAGCAGACTTGGCGCATCTATTCCGGCATGCCAGCCGTTCCGGCTCAACCATCACCGAATTCCTTTCAAAACCGAACCGGCAGCAATGGCGACCTTGCCGGGACGAAGGTCGCCATTGCTGCCGGGTGGATCGGATCCCGGTTCGTCAGCCCAGCGCCAGCTGCCCGCGGCGGCGCAGCGCCTCGATCGCCGCCGCCGGATCCGCGGCCCCATAGACCGCCGAGCCCGCAACAAAGACGTTCGCCCCGGCTTCCGCAGCCCGGACGATCGTTTCCTCGGTGATGCCGCCGTCCACCTGGATCGCCACCGTAGCCCCGGAGCCGTCCACGGCCTCGCGGGCCCGGCGGATCTTGGGCAGCGTCACATCCAGGAACGACTGCCCGCCGAAGCCGGGCTCCACCGTCATGATGAGCAACATATCCAGTTCCGGGAGCATGTCCAGGTACGGCTCCACCGGCGTGGCCGGACGCAGCGCCATGCCGGCCTTGGCCCCGCGCGCACGCAGCTCCCGGGCCAGCCTGATGGGCGCCGCGGAGGCCTCGACATGGAAGGTCACCGAGGCCAGGCCCGCGTCGGCGTAGGCCGGGGCCCACCGGTCCGCGTCCGCTATCATCAGGTGCACATCCACCGGTACCGGGCTGATCTGCTGGATCCGCGCCACCACGGGCAGGCCGATCGTCAGGTTCGGCACGAAGTGATTGTCCATGACGTCGACGTGGACGGCGTCGGCATTGCCGATCCGCTCCAGCTCCGCCTGCAGATTCACGAAATCGGCGGAGAGAATGCTCGGGCTGATGCAGCACTTCAGTGCGTACGGGGACGTCATGTCAATTGCCTTTCTTGCGGATCAGGGCCAGGAACATCGCATCGGTCTGATGCACGTGCGGCCAGAGCTGGGCGGTCCGGCCATGACCGGACCCCAAAGCACCGGTAAGGCTCACCGCATCCAGCACCCGGCCGGCGTCCAGCAGTTCCAGATCATCGCGCTTGCGCAGCAGATCCTCCACGACCGCGGTCGTCTCCGCTGGGTGTGGAGAGCAGGTTACATAGGCAACCACCCCACCGGGCCTGACGGCTTTCAGGGCGGAGGCCAACAATTCACGCTGCAGCGGACCCAGCGCGGCGACGTCTGACGGCTGGCGGCGCCAGCGAGATTCGGGCCGCCGGCGCAGCGCACCCAGGCCGGTGCAGGGGGCGTCCACCAGGACCCGGTCAAAACTGTCCGGCTGCTGCTCCCCCACCTCGCGGCCATCGCCGATCCGGACTTCCCAGACATCCCGGGGAACGGCAGCCAGCGCCTGGCTCACCAGCTTGGCCCGGTGCGGGGCGGGCTCGTTGGCCAGCAGGGTCGCACCCTGCTGCGCCGCCAGTGCGCCGAGCAGGGCGGCCTTACCGCCGGGGCCCGCGCACAGGTCCAGCCATCGCCCGCCGTCGGACCCCGCCGGCTCCACCGCGTCAACCTCGACGGCGGCCAGGGCCCGTGCCACCAGCTGCGACCCGACGTCCTGCACGCGGGTGGTTCCGGCGCGCACGCTGGACAACCGGCCCAGATCCCCACCCGAGGACAGGGCGGAATCCGGCGCCAGGGTACCCAAGGTGAATCCGGCGTCCAGCGCCTCGGACAGGTCACCCAGCCCAGGCAGCGCCACCAGGTTCACCACGGGCGCGTCGTTGTCCGCCTCCAGCAGCGCCGTGATTTCGTCCACGCTGCGCCCATGCGCCACCAGTGACTGCCGGAGCGCGCGCACAATCCACTCCGGGTGCGAGTACTCCAGCGCGGCGATCCGGGTGGCGTCCGTCTCGGAGGCGGTCAGCTGCGCGGTCCAGCCCGCCATGTCCTGAGCGGTCACCCGGCGCAGCACCGCATTGACCAGCGCGGACGGCCCGGCACCAATGACGGCGCGGGCCAGGCCGACCGTCTGGTCCAGGGCCGCGTGGGCCGGTACGCGCATGGCCAGCAGCTGGTGTGCCCCGATCCTCAGGGCATCCAGGATCGCCGGATCGAGCTGGTCCAGCGGCCGGTCAACACATTTCGCCAGAATGGCATCGTAGGTGCCCTGCCCGCGCAGCGCACCATAGCTGAGTTCCGTGGCGAAGCCGGCATCCCGCCGGTCCAGTCGGTGCGCCCGGATGCTGGCCGGAAGCACCAGGTTGGCGTAGGCGTCCTCGCCGGAGACCGCGCGCAGCACCTCGAACGCCACCAGCCGGGCAGGATCCGCCCTCCGGGTCCGCTCCGCCGGCGCCGCCTGGCTGAAACCGCGCGGATTGCTGCGGTTCCGCTCGCGGCCCTGCTCGTTGCGGCGGCTGCCCGGACCGCCCGGACCACCCGCGCCCGGACCACCCGCGCCCGCCCCGCGGCGACCCGCCCCCGGGCCGCTGCCGCGGTTGCCGCCGGAGTCGCCACCACGGTTACCGCCGCGTCCGGAGTTATCGCTGCTCACTCAAATACCACGCCTTCTTTATCCGCCAGTCCGCGGGCCCAATCCCGGGCCTGCATCATCTTCTTACCGGCCGGCTGCACCTGCACCAGCTCCACGGCGTGCGACGCCGTCCCCACCAGAACCGACTCGGCCAAGAAGCCCAGCCGCCCGGGGTCCAGCCCCTCCGACTCCGGTCTCAGTTCCACCGGACCCAGCTTGAAGCGCTGCCCGCCCAGCGTCGTCCAGGCTCCGGGCTCGGCAGTGACTCCGCGAATGCGGCGACCGATGGCAAGCGCCGGCTGCGTCCAGTCGATGCGGCCGTCGTCGATAGTCAGCTTGGGGGCCAGCGACACCTCCCCTCGCTGCGGCACGGCGCTGGCCCTGCCGTCCTGTATGGCGCTCAACGTCTGGGTCAGCAGCACCGCGCCACTGCGGGAGAGCCGCTCCAGCAGCGCCTCGCTGGTATCGGAGGCCCGTACAGCTTCGGTCAGGGTGCCGAAAACGGGGCCGGTGTCCAACCCGGCCTCAAGCTGGAAGGTCGTCGCTCCGGTCACGTCGTCGCCGTTGATGAGCGCATGCTGGACCGGCGCGGCTCCGCGCCAGGCAGGCAGCAGGGAAAAATGCAGATTGATCCAGCCGTGCACGGGAATATCCAGCGCGGCGCGCGGAATCAGCGCTCCGTAAGCGACGATTGCGGCGACATCCGGGCGGACACCGGCGATTTCAGCGGCCGCGGCACCGTCGATCCGGGCCGCCCGAACGATCGGGATGCCCAGCTCCCGGGCCCGTTGCGCCACGGGCGATGGCGTCAGCACCCGTTTGCGCCCGAGCGCCGCATCCGGCCGGGTCAGGACCGCAACGACGTCGAACCCGGCATCAACCAGGGCATCCAGGGACGGAACCGCGACGGCGGGCGTGCCGGCAAAAAGGACCCTCACGCACCGGCTCCGAAGCTTCCGCCGGCAAAACTGGAGCCAACGGTCCGGGCCCGCTTCGCCGTCGTCCGTTCCGTCACGGACTCGTAGCTGGCGTTGCGGATGGCCCGCAGGGCGCTCTTGCGGTCCTCGCCCTCCAACCGGTCCACGTACAGCACCCCGTCCAGGTGGTCCGTTTCATGCTGCAGGCAGCGGGCCAGCATGCCCTCCCCCTCGACAACGGCAGGGTTTCCCGCCACGTCCACGCCGGAGGCACGCGTCCAGCGCCGCCGGCGGACACGGAAGCCCAGTCCCGGGACGGAGAGGCAACCCTCGGCCCCCTCTTCCTGGTAGTCGTCACTGCTTTCCAGCACCGGATTGATCAGATGGCCGCGAACACCCGCAACCTGGTAGGTGAAAACGCGCTTACCGACGCCGATCTGGGGTGCGGCCAGGCCCGCACCATCCACGTCCTCCATCGTCTCCATCATGTCCGCCACCAGTTTGGCCAGCTCCGGGCCGAACTCGGTGACCGGCTCGGCGACGGTTCGCAACACGGGGTCACCGATGATGCGGATACTCATGATGGCCATGCTGGGAAACCTCAATCTTGTGGGCGGACCTTGCGTTCGACCCTGCGCGGCTCACGCCCGCGGGCCGGAAACGGCTGCTCCCAGTCTAGTCAAGGGTCAGCGACCGACCGGCGGCGGACGGCGCGCCGGACGCCGGCACCGGCACGGGGGCCGGCGGAGCGATGGGCAGCAGCGCCGCGCCGGCACTGATCGTGTCCGCCGCCGTCTGCCACAACCGCCGCAGCGCACAGAACTTGAACCAGTGGTATTTCAGTACCGCGGGGTTGGCCCGCATGGCACGGACCTCCGTTTCACCGATCGCCACCCCCAGCAGGATCGGATCCTCGCCATAGCGCCAGGGCTCCCAGCTGCCGGCGTCCGCATCCACCAGCCCTTCCTCCGCCTTCATTCCGGCCACCAGCTGCATCACCACCTTGTCATCCATGGCCTTGACACCGCCGTTGCGGTCCGTGCCCTTGGTCTTGAAGTCGATCAGGCAAAGCCTTCCGCCGATCCGGGCCACCAGATCCAGGGTGCCGGCATAACCCACCGTCTGGTTCCACACCGTAACCTCCGGAACCACCGGCTCGACCTGATAAAGCTCCCACCACTCGTCGAACCGGGCGGCAAATTTTTCCTCCCCATTTTCCGCGAGAGCCGCACGTGCCTCCGGCATCCGGTGCGCCCGGCCCATGGCCCGAAGGGAAACCTGCTCGCAGTAGTAATGCACGCGATCACCCCGCGACGCGGCAGCATTGCGGTGCTTTTCGGCGGCGCTGCTGGAATCCCGAACCATGGTGCGCAATTGTGCCGGGTTGGACACCGCCTCCGGCAATTTAGGGTGCTGGGCCAGGGAATTGGCCGCCATGTAACCGATCCACCCGTCCAGGCTGTTCGCCTGCTGCGAAATGACGGTCGTGATGGAGGGCAGGCTCGGGGCTTCCTTCAGTGAGCGGGCGTACATCCGGCCAAATTCGGTGGCGTGGGCCAATGCAGGTTGAGTCATGCCTTAACTATTTCATCCGGCCCTGACAATTTAGCCCTGACAATTTACACGGAACAATATTGCCGCCCAGTTAGCACCGAATCCACCCACTGTGTGACATGTACCACAGGCAGTCCAGAGTTTACCTTGCATCTGCAGGTGTACCCTGTTATAAGTCACCAGCGATGGTGCTGGTGCTGACCTAGGAGTCGTACCATGAGTATCGAATCTAGCTCTGCCCCGGGGACGGTCCCGGGGGGTAACGGTCACCGGCTTGGAAATCCGCTGCCGGCGCAAGGAACGACATCGTCCGCACCCACCACGGCCAGCCCGCCCTTCGCGGATCCTGCGGCGTTGGGCCTGGGCGCCTTCGCCCTGACTACCTTCGTCCTAAGTGTGATCAATGCCGGCCTGGTCCCGGCCCAGGACGAGGGTGTGGTGCTGGGTCTTGCATTTTTCTACGGCGGTATAGCCCAATTCGCCGCCGGCATCTGGGAGTTCGCCAACCGCAACGTCTTCGGAGCAACCGCCTTCTGCTCATACGGCGCGTTCTGGCTGTCCTTCTGGTTCCTGGTCCAATTCAGTGCGGCGGGTCTTCCCGCGGCGGACGCCGGCAAAGGCATCGGCCTCTACCTGCTGGCCTGGGCGATCTTTACCGCCTACATGACCATCGCCGCCTGGCGGGTCAGCACGGCGGTCTTCGGCGTTTTCGTCTTCCTGACCCTGACGTTCATCGCACTGGCCATCGGCGAGTTTGCCGGCTCCCATGGGCTGACGATGCTTGGCGGCTGGCTGGGCATCATCACGGCGCTGATCGCCTGGTATTCATCCCTGGCCGTGGTCGCGAACTTTACCTTCAAGCGGGTCCTGCTGCCCGTGGGCCCGCGGTGACCGGCGATGGCAACCCCTCCTACCGAATCGGATGAAACCCTCGCCAACCTGCTGCACGAGCAGCGCCGCTTTCCACCGGACGCCGCCTTCGCCGCCCAGGCCAACGTCAGCGCGGCGGACTATGACGAGGCCGACGACGACCGGCTGGCCTTCTGGGCGCGGCAGGCCGAGCGGCTGGACTGGTCGCAAAAATGGACGGAGGTCCTGGACTGGTCCAACCCGCCGTTCGCGAAATGGTTTGTCGGCGGAAGGATCAATGCCGCCTACAACTGCCTGGACCGGCACGTAGCCGCCGGCCGTGGCGGAAAAGTGGCGTACTACTTCGAAGGAGAGGCCGGAGACACCCGTACCATCACCTATGCTCAGCTCACTCAAATGGTCTGCCAGGCAGCGAATACGCTGACCGATCTGGGCGTCAGGACCGGGGATCGAGTGGCCATCTACATGCCGATGATTCCCGAGACTGTGGTGGCAATGCTGGCCTGTGCGCGAATTGGAGCCCCGCACACAGTGGTGTTCGGCGGGTTCTCTGCGGACGCCCTGCGGACGAGAATCCACGACTGCGACGCTCGGATCGTCATCACCTCCGATGGGGCCTTCCGCCGCGGAAAAACCTCCGGGCTGAAGTCCGCCGTCGACGAAGCCCTGCTGGAGTGTCCGGATGTCCGCAACGTCCTGGTCGTCCGCCGGACGGGCCAGCCGGTCGACTGGAACCCGGAACGGGACATCTGGTGGCATGAGTCCGTGGAACGGGCGTCGACCGAGCATCAGGCGCAGCCCTTCGATGCCGAGCATCCGCTGTATGTGATGTACACCTCGGGGACCACCGGCAAGCCCAAGGGCATCCTGCACACCACCGGCGGCTACCTGACCGGGTGCGCCTATACCCACTGGGCCGTCTTCGATCTGAAGGCGGAGACGGACGTCTTTTGGACGGCGGCGGACATCGGCTGGGTCACCGGACACAGCTACATCGTCTACGGACCCCTGGCCAACGGGGCAACCTCGGTGCTCTACGAGGGGACGCCCGACACACCGCACCAGGGCCGCTGGTGGGAAATCGTCGACAAGTACAAGGTCTCGCTGCTCTACTGCGCCCCGACAGCCATCCGGACGTTCATGAAGTGGGGCCCCCAGATACCGGCCAAATACAGCCTGGCGAGCCTGCGGCTGATCGGTTCCGTGGGCGAGCCGATCAACCCCGCGGCCTACATCTGGTACCGGGAGAACATCGGCCACAGCAGGACGCCCGTCGTGGACACCTGGTGGCAGACCGAGACCGGGGCCATCCTGATCAGCCCGTTGCCCGGTGTGACCGCGGGCAAACCGGGGGCCGCCATGAAGGCCCTCCCGGGGATTGTGGCGGACGTCGTGGATGATGCCGGCAACCCGGTGCCCAACGGCTCCGGCGGCTATCTGGTGCTGACGCAGCCGTGGCCGTCCATGCTGCGCACCATCTGGGGCGACGACGACCGGTATGTGCAGACCTACTGGGCCCGTTTCCCGGGGCTCTACTTTGCCGGCGACGGTGCCAAGAAGGACGAGGACGGCGACATCTGGCTCCTGGGCCGGGTGGATGACGTGATGAATGTGTCCGGCCACCGGCTCTCCACCACGGAAATCGAGTCCGCCCTTGTCTCGCACCCGAAAGTTGCGGAGGCCGCCGTCGTCGGGGCCGCCGACGAAACCACCGGCCAGGCCGTCGTCGCCTTCGTCATCCTGCGCAGCGAGGCCGGCGACGGCGGTCCCCAGGTCGTGCAGGAACTGCGGGACCACGTGGCCAAGGAAATCGGGAAACTCGCCCGGCCGCGGCAGATCATGGTGGTGCCCGAGCTGCCTAAAACCAGGTCCGGCAAGATCATGAGGCGCCTGTTGAAGGACGTCGCGCAAAACCGATCGATTGGCGATGTCACGACGCTGGCCGATTCCACCGTGATGGACCTGATCAAAGCCGGAATGCCCGGCGGGGCGGGGGCGCAAAAGTAGCCGGCCGCCGCCGAAACTCAGCTCAGTCTGGATCGACCGTCCCCAATCTCTTCAATCCCTCCCCGCCCAGATGGATCCCATTTCAGCCAGCGCCCGCTCCATGATGCCGAGCATGGCCCTGTGCGCGTCCACCGGACTGCCGCGCTGGATGGAGCTCGCGACATCCATGTGGAGCTGAAGCGCCTCCTGGTGGGGGCGCTGGGGCATGAGGCCGTAGTGCGTGCGGCCGGTGAGGACCTCCGCAACGAGGGTGCTCAGCTTGCCGAACATTTCGTTGCCTGAGGCCTGCAGGACCATGTCATGGAAAAGTATGTCCAGTTCCAGAAAGCTGTCCACGTCGCCGGCCTGCCCCGCCACCCACAGCTTGCCTGCCAGGCCCAGCAGCTCGCTGGCAGCCTGCGCAGGCGCTCGCATGGCAGCCAGCCGTGCAGCTTCCGGTTCGACGGCGGTCCGCAGCTCGGTCAGGGAACGGAGCTGACCGACCCTTCCGGAGGAGGCCAACCGCCAGCGGATGACCTGGGGATCGTAGAGATTCCACTCCGACCAGGGCAGGATCCTCACACCCACCCGTTTGGTGCTCTTGACCATGCCCATCGAGGAGAGCACCCCCAGCGCCTCCCTTACCACCGACCGCGAAACGCCGTAGCGTTCCTCGAGCTGTTCCCCCCGCACCACGGACCCGCTGGGCAGCTCTCCGGTGCAGATGGCGGTGCCCAGAATCTCAACAACGCTGGCGTGAAGGCTGCGCACCGTTCCGTCCGGTTCATGGCGCACCAAATCGCTTCGAGCATCAGCTGGCCCCCAAATGATCCCTATCACAAAAATAAATCTTACAGCTTCAGACCAAGGGGTTGAATAAGTCTGCTTTTATGCCTTAGGTTGGATCTGCGGACGATGTAATGACGCATCCCGGGTATGCGCAAAGCGGCGCGACCCCCAAAGATTGGGAACGCAATGACTGGTATTTTCAAGAAGGCCATCACCCCTGTAGCGCTGGTGGCTGTAGTTTCAATGCTGGCGCTGACCGGCTGCTCCTCCTCAGGAAGTGCTGGGGCGCCGAGCGCGGGGGATGGCCGCCTCCAGCAGGTCATCAAGAGCGGGACACTTAAGGTTGGGGTTCTGCCTGACTACCCGCCGTACAGCTCCCAGGACGCCAGCGGCAAGATCGTCGGCTACGAGCCGGACATCGCCGCCAAGCTCGCCGACGCTCTGGGCGTAAAGCTGGAAATGGTCAACACCGACGGAACCAGCCGGAAGCCGGTCCTGGACTCCAACCGGGTCGACGTCGACATCGATGCCTTCACCGCCACGAACGAGCGCGCGAAGGCCGTGGACTTCACGATTCCGTACATCGCCTCCGGCGCTCTGCCACTGTTCCGCAAGGACAACCCCATCAACAGCATCGCCGATTTGAAGGGCAAGAAGGTCTCCGTGGCGCGCGGCAGCACCAATGACACGCTCGTGACCAAGCAGTTCCCGGACACGACGGTGGTCCGCTTTGACACGATCGCCGACGCCGTCCAAGCCGTCAAGTCCGGAAAGGTCGATGCTGTTATGGAGGGCTTCGCCACCGTCCGCGCCGCTGCCGCCAAGGACCCCAGCCTGCAGGTGCTGGACGTAGAGCCGATCAGTCCCGCGCTCATCTCCATGGGTGTGAAGCAGGGTGACGAGGCCTGGGTCAGCTACCTGAACAACTTCATCCGTAATTTGAACAGCTCCGGTGACAACCAGGCGCTTTACAAAAAGTGGTTCAACGCCAACCTCCCCCAGGTTATCTCCCACCAGTAGCACGGGCGCCCGACCGTTCTTATACGGCCGGGCACTGCACTAATCCACCGAAAATCCGTCCCGTGGCGAAGAGAGACCTGTATGTCGTGGTACCCCGGTGACCTGATTCCGTATCTTCCAGTCATTTTGCAAGGACTGTGGATGAGCATCTACATCAGCGTCATAAGCTTCCTGGTAGGGAGCGTGCTAGGCCTGTTGGCCTATTTCGCCAAAGTTGGCAGATCAAGGGCGTTGAGCAGGATCAGCGCCGTTTACATCGAGGTGGTGCGGAATGTGCCGCTGCTCGTGGTCCTGTACGTGATTTATTTTGGTCTGGGCCAAGTCGGGATCAATCTGGACCCGCTGTGGTCGGCGCTCATTGCGCTGTCCATAAATAACGGGGCCTATGTCGCGGAGATCCTCAGGGCCGGTTTCGATTCCGTCCCTGGCGGCCTCCGCGAGGCCGCCCACGCACTCGGCATGAGCCGGGGGCAGACCTTCCGGTATGCGGTGTTCACGCCGGGGATTCGGAAAGTGTTCCCCGCCCTGACGAACCAGTTCATTCTGCTGTTCCTGTTCTCCTCGGTAGCCTCAGTGATCGCACTGCCCGAGCTGACCGAAGCGTTGATGACAGTGAACTCCAATACTCTGCGGACTTTCGAGGTGTTCACCCTCGGGGCGCTTCTGTACTACGCAGTTTCATCCGTCCTCGCCCTCGGGTCGAGGATCGGCGAGAAGAGGCTTTTCAGATGGTAGGCGATAGCAATGGGTGACTACGTACAGTATCTGCTCCCGCTGGCCAAGGGTCTGGGCATGACAGCACTCCTGTGCGTCATGTCCGCAGTGGGCGGCAGCATCATCGGCCTGATCATCGGTCTGGCCAGGGCATCGAGCATTGGTTTCATCAGGTGGGGCAGTGCAATTTACACAAACTTCCTGCGCGGCATCCCGTTGCTGATCATTTTGCTGTTCGCGTTCTTCGCTTTGCCCCTGCTTATCCCCGGGGCAGTGTTCTCCAAGCTGGTCTGCGGGGTCATCGGCCTCACGTTGTTCGTGAGCGCCTACATCGCCGAGGTCGTGCGCGGCGGCTTGGAGTCCGTTCCGCGCGGCCAGTTCGAAGCGGCCGAGGCGCTGGGCATGAACTACTTCCTCAAGTTCCGGTACATCATCGTGCCGCAGGCCATGAGGGTCGTGGTGCCACCGTGGACGGGCATTATTCTGGCCATGATCAAGGACTCGTCCCTGGTATCGGTGATCGGATTTGTCGACCTCACGCAGGCGGGCAAGATCATTGGCACCGCCACCATGCGGCCGCTGCTGGCGTTCGTCGCGGTCGGGGCCATCTACTTCGTAATCTGCTACCCATTAGGCAAGTTCGGCCGCTGGTACGAAAAGCGCCTGGCGGTATCGCTCGGCCGTCCCCAAGCCGTTGCCCTGGGGCCGGCGAGCACCGACGTACTCACTGAAGAACCGCTAGTCCAAGTTCGAGGAGACAAATGATTTCCGTAAAAGGCCTGCAGAAGAAGTACGGCAAGGTGGAGGTTCTCAAGGGCATCGGCTGCGAGATCCAACCCAGCGAAGTCGTGTGCGTGATCGGGCCCTCGGGTTCCGGCAAGAGCACCTTCCTGCGCTGCCTGAACCTGCTGGAATCGATCACCGCCGGCACTGTGGTCATCAATGGCCACGACCTGAGCGATCCCAAGATCGACAGGGTCCTTGTCCGCAAGGACGTGGGCATGGTGTTCCAGCAGTTCAACCTGTTCCCGCACATGAAGGTGCTCGACAACATCATGATCGCCCCGGTCAAGGTGGCCAAGAAGTCCCGTGAGATGACCAAGGAGAAGGCGCTTGAACTCCTGGCCAAGGTGGGACTCTCCGACAAGGCGGACGTGTACCCCAGCTCACTCTCGGGCGGACAGCAGCAGCGGGTTGCCATCGCCCGGGCGCTTGCCATGGATCCGACCGTCATGCTTTTTGACGAACCAACTTCCGCGCTTGATCCCGAGACGGTGGGGGACGTGCTGGCCGTTATGAAACGCCTGGCGCAGGAAGGGATGACGATGGTCGTCGTGTCGCATGAAATGGGCTTCGCACGTGAGGTGGCCGACCGGGTCATCTTTATGGACCAGGGCTACATCGTGGAGGAAGGCACCCCAGCGGAAATCTTTGACAGCCCCACTCAGGACCGGACCAGGGCCTTCCTGAGCCGGGTATCCTAGCCGCATCATGGGCGCCTCCTTTTCAATAGTGAAGGTCCCACTGGTCGTGGTAATGGGTGTTTCCGGGTCCGGCAAGAGCACCGTGGGCGCAATGCTCGCTGAACAGCTGGGTATCGGGTTTCTGGATGGCGACTCCCTTCACCCCGCCTCCAACGTCGAAATGATGGCGCGGGGAGTTCCGCTCTGTGACGAGGACCGGTGGCCATGGCTCGGTGCCGTCGGACGGAGCCTGGCGCAGGCTCGCGACTCCGGCTTGGTGGTAGCCTGCTCGGCGCTGAAGCGAAGTTACCGTGACGCGGTTGTGCGCGAGGCTCCGGGGGTGCAATTCCTCCATCTCGTGGGATCACGCGAACTGCTCGCTTCCAGGCTCAAGGAGCGAAACGGACATTTCATGCCCGTGAGTCTGCTCGATTCACAGCTGTCTACGCTTGAACCGATACAACCGGATGAGCCGGCAATGCTGGCTGATGTCAGCCGTCCACTTGAGGAGATAGTGGATTCGGCCGCTGCGCGGCTACAGGGACGCCATCAGCCCGCAGCGGAACCAGAAATTGAGGCAATCAGGTAAGTGGGTTATCCATTTCACTGCCACATGGGCGCCGGCTCATTCAAGACTGTGCGAGGCGCGCCATGGCCGGTCTTCGGGCGGCCGGGCCAGACTGCCGGGCCGGGATCTCGGGCCCGGCAGGCCGGGCGGCTTGATCGCTTTGGGGCGTGGGGTGGCCACGAGTTGCCGGTAGGTCAACGGTGGCGCGCCGGCGGCGTACTGGAGTAGGCGATAGAACAGCAGACCACGGGCACGCGAGTGGCTGCGGTTGAAGCGGAAGCAGAACTCCTCCAGGTAGGACTGCAGGTGCACGGCGTCAACACGGCCTTGGTGCGTGCCCAGCATCCACCGCTTGGCCAAGGATGCGACGCGATGCACCGCGGGCAGCAGCTCGTTCGCCTGCTGTCCGGAGCCGGACACCAGGCGCGGCTCGTGAATGAACCAGTCCCGACAAGCCTTGGGATAGGCGCGCCAACCGTCGGTAACCACGGTGGAACCGGGCTCGACGGTGGCGGTCAGGAACGTGCGCAGCATCTTGGCCTCGGCATTGCCGATGATGCTCATTCTGGCTCGCCCGAAGCCGCGGGTCTCATTCAGTTCCACCGCGATCACCACCAGCGTCTTGCCCAGCGCACCTCGGCCGCGCACGCCCGGACGCGGGCCGCCGATGAATGTCTCGTCGACCTCGACCCGTCCGGTCAGTAGGTCCCTGTCCGGCCGGACCATTGCGGTCCGGTAGCGGTGCAGCATCGTCCAGCCGGTCTGATATGAGCCGAGTCCGAGAAGCTTCTGCATCGTCAACGCCGATGCCCCGCCGGGGTCGGCCGTCATGTACCAGGCTGCGGCGAACCACACTGTCAACGGCGTAGGGGTGTCCTGAAAGATCGTCCCCGCGGTGCGCGAGACCCGCTTGCGGCAACCGCCGCAGCGCCACACCCGGCCCGTGGCCACCGTAGTGGCCGTTCGCCCGCACCCCGGGCACACAGGTCCAGCCGGCCAGCGCAGCCAATCCAGGTAGTCCAGACAGTCAGCATCGGTCGCAAACCAAGACTGGAACTCCCCAGCCGACCTCGGGTAGTGCAGGCCCGCCCGGGGCCGGACCGCATCCATGCCCCCAACTTAGTCC
>JALYYI010000273.1 GCA_030946705.1 Actinomycetota bacterium
CGTGTCCGGGTCGAGGTAACCGTCCGGGCTGCCGTCCTCGGCGTAGTCCAGGGTGGAGCGGCACTGGCGGATGAACTCCGCCTCCTCCGTGGAGGGGAGCCAATCGTCAAGGGAGCTGACCGGTGCCACCATCCCCCCATTCTATTCGATAAACAGCACCAGTACCATACTTTTATCAGAAATATCTACGATATTTCCCAGCGATGACCCTTCCCGGAATGGTGACCCCGTCGGGCCTGCGCGGATGATTGGCGCCGATTCCGGTCGGTCCTTTCGGGCCGGGCGTGAGCCGCCGAACGGGCGGCATCCCACGACTTCCACCTATTTTCATCCTGCCACCGCACACTGACAGTGCTGCGATGACCCTGAAACGTCCGGACGAGCCGGCGGAAGAAACACCTCGGGATCGCGCCGGGGCTGTGGGCCCCGAGCAGTCCTCCAGCAGTGGATGCCACACGGCCGGGTCGGCCGGGGTGTGAGCGGCGAAATCCTTACGGAACGCGGACGAATGCGCATCCGGGCCCTTCCACCGCGCCTAAGGGGCGTGCCGAAACTATGCTGGGAGAGTGAATAGTCCGCAGTTTTCCGCCGGTCCCGCCGAGGTGGGCAACCGCCGCATTCTTGTGGTCGAAGACGAGGAGACCATCGCCAACGTGGTGCGGGATTATCTGCTGCAGTCCGGCTATCAGGTGGATGTGGCGGCCGACGGCTTCACCGCCCTGCACCTGGCCAAAACCCGTCGGCCGGACCTGATCATCCTTGACCGGATGCTGCCCGGACTCGACGGCGCGGAGGTGTGCCGGCGGATCCGCCAGAGCATGTCGATGCCGATCATCCTGCTGACCGCGCTGGGCACCGAGGAAGACCGGATCCTGGGCCTGGAGATGGGCGCGGACGACTACGTCACCAAGCCATTCTCGCCGCGCGAGCTGATGCTGCGGGTCAAATCCGTGCTGCGCCGCAGCGTGAAGGAATTCACCCCGGAGCCGCCGGTGGAGCTGGCCGGCTTCGTGCTCGATCCGGCGGCCCGGACCGCCACCCGCGACGGCCGGGCACTGACCCTGACCGTGCGCGAGTTTGACCTGCTGGCGTTCTTCCTGCGCCGGCCCAACCAGGTCTTCAGCCGCGAGGAACTGATCCGGGCGGTCTGGGGTTGGGACTTCGGGGACCTCTCCACCGTCACCGTCCACGTGCGCCGGCTGCGCGAGAAGATCGAGCGGGACCCCACCAAACCGGAACTGCTGCGGACGGTCTGGGGCGTCGGCTACAGGTTCGACGACGGCGGCTCCGGCGCCCCTACCTCCCTCACCGATATGGCCGCGGTCGGCTCCGACAGCGAGCACGATGAGCGGCGGTCCCGGTGAGCGCTGACGATCTGCTGACCATCCTGCGGGTGGTGCTGCTCTGGGCGGTATCCATCGGCGTCGTGACGGTGCTGGTCCAGCGGCTGCTCCGCCGGGCCTCCATCGTGGTGCAGATCTGCCTGGTGGTCGTGGCGACGGTCGGAGTTTTGGTGGCCGGGATGGTCAGCGCCTTCAACGCCATGTTCATTTCCGCCCATGACCTGGAGGTGATGTGGTACATCCTGGCCATCGCCTCCGTGGTAGCCCTCGTCGTCGCCGTCGTTCTGGGGCTGGGTGTTGCGCGCAATACCAACCGGCTGATCGGGGCCGCGCGCCGGATCGGCCGCGGCGAAACCGTGGCGCCGCAGGGCAAGATGAGCTCCGAGCTCGGCGCGCTGGCCGCGGAGCTGCAGTCCACCAGCGAAAAACTGGAGGAATCCCGGCGCCGAGAGGGCGCGGTCGAGCAGGCCCGCCGCGAGTTGGTCTCCTGGGTCTCGCACGATCTGCGCACGCCGCTGGCCAGCATGCGGGCGATGACGGAGGCGCTGGAGGACGGCGTGGTGACCGACGTGTCCGGATACCACCGCAAGATCATCGCGCAGGCGGACCAGATGGCCGTGCTGGTCAACGATCTGCTGGAGCTCTCCAAGATCCAGGCTGGCACGCTGGAGCTCAACGCCGAGCGGCTGGATCTCTACGATCTGGTCAGCGACGCCATCGCTGACCTGGCGCCGCTGGCCGAGCGCCGGAACATCACCATCAACGGGGACCGCGTGCGCTCCACGCTGGCGGCCGCGGATGCGGCGTCCCTGGCACGGGCGGTGCGCAACGTGATCCTGAATGCCATCATTTACAGCCGTGAGGGCAGTACCGTCGGGATCGCCGTCAGCGGGGACACCGGGTGGGTGACCATCGTCGTGGAGGACGAGTGCGGCGGCATCGCGCCGGAGGACCTGCCCCGGCTGTTCACCACGGGCTGGCAGAAGGAGCCGGGCCGACGCAAGAGCCAGTTCAGCGGGGCCGGTGTAGGACTGAGCATGGTGGCCGGCATTGTGCACGCCCATCAGGGAACCGTCGACGTGGAAAACGCGGGGGAGGGCTGCCGCTTCACCCTGCGCCTTCCTGCCCCGACAGTTCTGGCTGACGCGGCGGCGCCTGTTGCCGTTCCGGGAGCTGCCGTCCCGGCCGGGGCCGTGCCCGGTGCCGCAACGAAAGCCAACATTGCAACCGTCGGCCAAGGAGATCCATCATGAGCATCCGCACCAGATCCGGACTAACCGGGCACGGCGGGCCGTCTGGAGATGCAGGCGGACCGGGAAACGGCGGTGGCCACGGAACCCCGGACGGCCCGGACGGCACCGGGGGCCTGGGGGACACCGGCCGAACGGGCCGGACCGACCGGCGTGTGACGCTGTGGGCCGGAGCCTGCGGACTGGTTGCCGGGGCCCTGGGCGTGGCGGCCGGCGAGCTGACCGCCGCGGCAGTCAGCCCGTCGCTCTCGCCGATTACAGCGGTCGGCGGGGTGGCGATCGATGCGATGCCGCCGGGGGTGAAGGACTGGGCCATTTCGCTGTTCGGCACCTCGGATAAGCTCGCGTTCCTGCTGGCCATGTGCCTGGTCATCGCGGCCCTGGCCGCGCTCGGCGGGATTGTGGAGCTCCACCGCAAGTTCACCGGGCTGGCCGGCTTCGCCGTCTTCGGCATCATCGGCGTCGTTGCCGTGCTCAGCCGTGCACAGAGCACGACGGCGGCCATCGCGCCGCCGCTGGTCGCGGCGGGGCTGGCTATCCTCTTCCTCACGGCCTTCCGCAACCGGCTGCTGGAATGGCTGCCGGGCGGTGTCCGGCCGGATTCGGCCACCAGCGGCGCCGGGCCGGCGGCGCCGCTGGCCCGGCGCAAGTTCCTCAAGTCGATAGGCGTCGGCACCGCGGTGGCCATCATCGCCGGCACCATTGCCGCCGTCGTCCGTACTACCGCCACCGGTATCCAGCAGGCCAGGGAGAAACTGAAGCTTCCACTGGCCGCCTCCGCCGCCCCCGCCATCCCGGCCGGGGCCGAGGTCAAGCTGGACGGCGTCGGACCGCTGGTCACGCCGAACACGCAGTTCTACCGGATTGATACCGCACTGGTGGTCCCGTCGGTAAACCCCAGCGGCTGGAAACTGAGCGTCACCGGCATGGTGGACCGCGAGGTGGAGATTGACCTGGCCACGCTGTTGGGTAAACCCCTGATCGAACGCTACGTGACCATTGCCTGTGTTTCCAACGAGGTGGGCGGGAACCTGATCGGCAACGCGAAGTGGCTGGGCTGGCCGGTGCGGGAACTGCTGGCGATGGCCGGCGTGCGGCCCGGGGCGGACATGGTGCTCTCCAGCAGCACGGACGGGTTCACCGCGAGCACGCCGCTGGAGGCCATGACGGACCAGCGTGACGCGATGATCGCCGTCGGCATGAATGGCGATCTGCTGCCGGTGGAACACGGCTTTCCTGCGCGGCTGATTGTGCCCGGACTCTACGGCTTTGTCTCCGCCACCAAGTGGGTCGTCAACCTCAAGGTGACAACGTTCGCGAAGGACGCGGGCTACTGGACCTCCCGCGGCTGGTCCGACCACGGACCCATCAAGACCTCCTCCCGCATCGATGTGCCGCGCGACGGCCGCACGGTGAAGGCGGGCCTGGTCCCGGTGGGGGGAGTGGCCTGGGCGCAGGAGCGCGGGATTTCGAAGGTGCAGCTGCGGGTGGATGGCGGCAACTGGCAGGACGCCATGCTGGCAGCGGGGATTTCCAAGGACACCTGGTACCAATGGGCAGCGCAGCTGCAGCTGACGCAAGGCACGCACCAGCTGCAGGTCCGCGCGTTCGATGGCACGGGGACACCCCAGACGGACCAGGTGGCACCGGTGGCCCCGGACGGCGCCTCCGGTTACCACACCATCAGGGTCAACGTCGGCTGAGCGGTCTGCCGTTGCGTTGCCGGTCCCAGCGGATGGCCTGCAGGATCAGGGCCGCGATGATGGCGCCGGTGCCGAGCACCAGCCCCGGCACGGCAAACGGCTGGACCGCAAACAGCAGCGGCATCCCTTCCACGCTGGTGCTGCTGATGAACCCCTGGCCCAAGTCACTGTAGGCCGCCAGTACCGCGACCAGAATGCTGAGGATTGCCAATCCGGTCCCGCCCAGCCAGAGGGCCAGCAGGAAGGGATTCCTGATGTGGTCGTTGCCGTCCGGCGGGTTGGGGTCGACGAAACCGTCGACCTCCGTCATCCGGACCGTCACGGAGTCGTCACCGGTGGCGGACTGAGCGTCCGCGCGGATCTCAGCCGAATTTTCTTCGCATGCCGCCATGACAATCCCCAGCGTTCATGGCGCCCATCAGTCCGGCTCCCATGAAGGCCACACTACGCTTTCAGGCTCACCGTGCAGAAGGACCCAAAAAGCGGTCGGCAGCGGACACCTGCCAGCGGACACCTGCCAGAATGGGCTCATGGCGTTCGACCGGTTCCCGATACGCAGGCTCAGCGAAGATCCGCTGAACCCGTTGCGGCGCGGAACCTGGCCCGCCACGCTGCCGGCCGTCGCGCAGCTGCTGGATCGAGGCCTGGAGCTGGGACCGGCCACGGTGCTGGTCGGTGAGAACGGTTCCGGGAAGTCGACCCTGGTCGAGGGCATCGGGTTGGCCTATGGGCTTTCCGCCGAGGGCGGTTCCACCGGGGCAAGCCACTCGACCCGTACCTCGGAATCCGAGCTGTGGGACCATCTGAAGCTTGTCCGGAATGCCGGCACCACCAAACGCGGTTACTTTCTGCGCGCGGAAACCATGCACAGTTTCTTCACCTACCTTGAGGTCAATCCGCGTTGGGGCCCTCCCGAGGTGGCCTTTCATGACATGTCCCACGGTGAGTCGTTCCTGGCGCTGGCCGCGGACCGCTTCCGCGGACCCGGACTGTGGCTGCTGGACGAACCCGAATCCGCTCTGTCATTTTCAGGGTGCCTGGCGCTTTTGGGCCTTTTGATTGATCTGCTGGCCGCCGGCGATTCGCAAGTGATCATGTCAACACATTCGCCTGTGCTGGCAGCCTTGCCCGGTGCGCAGGTTTATGAAGTCGGCTCCTGGGGGATCCGGCCGCAGCAGTGGGCGGATCTGGACCTGGTGGGAAACTGGAAAGCGTTCCTGGCGTCGCCGGAACGCTATCTGCGCCACCTTTAGGGCTCGGTAGGACCCGGCCATTTTGGCACGCCGGCCTGCCCGTATCGGTATTCCGGGGGGCGGCGTACAATGCGGATGTATCCCGGCCCGGCGCTACGCCTGATCCGTCCCGGACCCGCCCGTGGCCGGCCTTTGGTTGCACGGGCACTAGTTCCAAGTCACTAGTTCCAAGTCACTCATTCGGAGCCTTATCCACAAAATAAGCAATACCGACAACTAGGAGATTACGATGCCAGGTTTAGTTCGAAAGAGCTTCGATTCACCCGAAGAGACCCGCCCCTTTGAGGGAAACACCGGCCAGCTTCAGCTGGTGAACATGGCCGAGGGTGCCGTCGGGCGTGCAACCTTCCTGCCGGGTTGGAGGTGGTCGGAACACGTTAAGCCGATCGCCAAAACGGACAGCTGCCAGGCCGCCCACATGGGCTATTTCGTCTCCGGCCGGATGAAGGTGGTCATGGACGACGGCGAGGAAATGGAGTACGGGCCAGGGGACTTCGCCACCATGAAGCCGGGACACGACGCGTGGGTCCTCGGTCAGGAACCGTGCGTCGTGATCGATTGGGCGGGATTCGCCGACTACGCCAAGCGGTGATGGTGAATCGGGCACTAACATCTGATTTGCGGACAAAACTCTTGTAAGGAACCGCATATAAGGGACTATTCTGATTTTGTGGCGAAAATACGAATAGCTGAAGCGGCAAGATTCCTTGGGGTCAGTGACGACACTGTCCGGCGCTGGACCGAAAGCGGAATCCTGGTTGCGGCGAAGGATGAATCGGGCCGCCTGGTCGTGGACGGCTTGGAGCTCGCCCACGTGGCACGGGACCAGGCGCAACTTCCCGAAGACCCCACGCACGTGGGCCGCTCGGCCCGAAACCGCTTCGTCGGGCTGGTCACCGGCATCACCTCGGACAAGGTCATGGCCCAGGTTGAACTCCAGTGCGGGCCCTTCCGCGTGGTCTCGCTCATGAGCAGCGAAGCCGTCCGTGAACTTGGGCTCGAACTCGGGTCCGTGGCCACCGCCGTCGTCAAGGCCACGACTGTCATCATTGAGACCCCCCGGGGAAAGGGCCTCATATGAGCGTCACACGAAGAAACACCGGAGCGCTGATCATCGCCGGCGCACTGGCTGTCGGAATGGCAGGCTGCGCATCCGGGATCCCCGGCACCTCCGGCACCGCCCGCAACAGCGGGACGACCGGACTCACCGGAACGGTGACCGTCTTTGCGGCCGCGTCCCTCAAGGCAACATTCACGAAGCTGGCCACCGAGTTCGAGAGCGAGAACCCCGGCACCAAAGTGGCGCTGAGCTTCGCCGGATCCTCGGACCTGGTTACACAGATCACCCAGGGTGCTCCGGCGGACGTTTTTGCCTCCGCTGACACCACGAACATGGCCAAGCTGGCCGCCGCGTCCCTCGTGGCCGGCAAGCCGAGCGATTTTGCCACCAACGTCCTGGAAATCGCGGTGCCCCCGTCCAATCCGGCCGGGATCGGCTCCTTCCCGGACCTGGCCAGGCCCGGGACCAAGGTTGTTGTCTGTGCTCCCCAGGTTCCCTGCGGAGCAGCCGCACAAACCGTCGAAAAACTCAGCGCCGTCACGCTCCAACCGGTCAGCGAGGAGAACTCCGTGACCGATGTCCTGGGCAAGGTCGAATCCGGCGAGGCCGACGCCGGTCTGGTCTACGTCACGGACGTCAGGGGCGCCGGGGACAAGGTCAAGGGGATTCCCTTCGCGGAATCCGCCAGGGCAGTCAACACGTACCCGATCGCCGCCGTCGGCACCGGTAAGAACAAGGACGAGGCCGCAGCGTTTATTGCCCTGGTCACCGGCAGCGAGGGCCGGAAGGTCCTTACCGATGCCGGCTTCGGCACTCCGTAGGCCGCGTGAACCTAGGCAATATGAATTTAAGGAGGGGGAGCGGCTACAACGGGATACCGCCGTGGGTCTACGCCACAGCCGCGGCCGGGGCCCTGTTCGTCCTGCTTCCCCTGGCCGCGATGGTTGTGAAGGTCAACTGGCCGCAGTTCATCCCGCTGATCACCTCCGAAGCCTCGCTCACCGCCCTCGGGTTGAGCCTGCGAACCTCCGCAGCCAGCACCGTCCTCTGCATCGTCCTCGGCGTGCCCCTGGCACTGGTCCTGGCCCGCGGGAACTTCCCGGGTCAACGCCTGCTGCGCTCCTTCATCCTGCTTCCCCTTGTCCTTCCTCCCGTCGTCGGCGGTATCGCCCTGCTCTACACCTTCGGGCGCCAGGGGCTGCTGGGCCGGACCCTGGAAATCGCCGGCATCCAGATCGCCTTCTCCACCACCGCCGTCGTGCTGGCCCAGACCTTCGTCGCGCTGCCCTTCCTGGTCGTCAGTCTGGAAGGTGCGCTTCGCACGGCCGGGAACCGCTACGAGGCCGTGGCCGCGACGCTGGGCGCCCGTCCCACCACCGTCCTGCGGCGGGTCACCCTTCCGCTGGTGCTGCCCGGACTGGCCTCCGGAGCCGTGCTGTCCTTCGCCCGGAGCCTGGGGGAGTTCGGGGCCACCCTGACCTTCGCCGGCAGCCTGCAGGGAGTTACCCGGACCCTCCCGCTGGAAATCTACCTCCAGCGCGAAACCGATCCGGACGCCGCCGTCGCACTCTCACTGGTGCTGGTCGTCGTGGCGGTCATCGTCGTCGGCCTGACCTTCCGGCGCACACGCAGCGGTGACCTCGCCGCGGAGGTCGCGCGGTGACCTTTCATCTGGAAGCCTCGCTCAGGTCCCGCGATTTCAAGGTCTCCGTCAGCGTCGGACCGGCCGAGACGGTCGCCGTCCTGGGACCCAACGGAGCCGGAAAGTCAACACTGCTGGACGTGATTGCCGGGTTGCTGCGCCCCGACGCCGGCCGGGCCGCAGTGGGTGCGAAGGTCCTGTTCGACCTGACGGACGGGAGGAACACCTGGAACCTTCCGCACCGCAGGGGAACCGCCCTCCTCGCCCAGGAGCCGCTGCTGTTCCCGCATCTCAGTGCCCTGGACAACGTCGCCTTCGGGCCCCGCAGTGCCGGGGCCTCCCGGAGCGCCTCGCGCGAGAGCGCCAGGCACTGGCTTACCGAAGTCGATGCCCTCGCACTGGCAAGCCGGCGCCCGGGCCAGCTCTCGGGCGGCCAGGCCCAGCGCGTGGCCGTGGCCAGGGCCCTGGCCGCGGACCCGGATCTGCTGCTGCTCGACGAGCCCATGGCGGCACTGGACATCCACGCCGCGCCGCTGCTGCGCCGGCTGCTCAAACGCGTGCTGGCGGGGCGCCGCGCCATCATCGTCACCCACGACATTCTGGACGTCCTCATGCTGGCCGACCGGGTGATCGTGATGGAGAACGGACGCATCATCGAGGCCGGGCCGACACGTGAGGTCCTTCAGCACCCGCGCAGCAGATTTGCCGCCGGCCTTGCCGGGCTGAACCTTCTCACCGGCATCATCACCGCCGAAGGCGTCAGGACTTCGCACGGGCAGGACATTGCGGGCGAGCATGAGCCCTCGGCCATCCAGGGTGAGAGCGGGGCCGCCGTTTTCCCGCCCTCGGCCGTCTCGGTTTTCCTCGCACCCGCCCACGGCAGCCCGCGGAACACGTTCGCGGTCACCATCACCGACCTGGAACCGCACGGCGACCAGATCCGCGTACGCGCCGGGGAGCTCTCCGCCGACATCACCCCCGCCGCCTCGGCGGACCTCGCCCTGGCACCCGGCGCCCGGGTGTACTTCGTGATCAAGGCAGCCGCCGTGACGATCTACCCCGCGTAGCCGGCGCCGTTTCCGCAACTGCCCCGCAGTAAATGCACGCTGGAGCGCTCTTGCGTGCACCTAGTGCGGGACAGTTTCGCCGGCGCCGTCCCCGGGCGGCGACGGTATTGCGCCGGGGAGCACTATTCTGGAGCCAACACGGCGGAGGGAACGGAATGCGCAGATCGGTTAGCGAGCACCAGGCGGCTGTCCAGTCGCTGCTGGAGCACGGCTGGGACGGAAGGTTCGACGGCGGCGAGCGGCTGCCGCTGATTGAGTGCCTGGGCCGGGTGGCCGCGGAGGACGTTGTTGCGCGGCTGAACCTGCCGCCGTTCGCCAATTCCCAGATGGACGGTTTCGCCGTCAGCTCCGCGGACCTGGCGCAGGGAGCCACCCTGCGGGCCGCCGCCACGATCCCGGCCGGCGCCGTTCCCGCCGCCCTGCGCCGCGGGGAAGCCGCCCCGATCATGACCGGGGCCATGCTGCCGCCGGGGGCGGACGCCGTCGTGCCGGTGGAGCGCGCGGTTCCTGCGGAATTTCCGGACCCGAAGGACAGGTCGGCCACCGTCACGCTGCCGGCCGCCGAGGCCGGGGCCTACGTGCGGGAGGCCGGGAGCGATGTCCGGGCGGGATCGCTGGCTTTCGCCGCCGGGGTCCGGCTGACCGCGGCGCATCTGGGACTGGCGGCCGCGCTGGGCCTGACCGGAATCACCGTCCGGCGCAAACCGCGGGTGCTGCTGGTGGCGACCGGTGACGAGGTGGTGCTGCCGGGGACGGTGCTGCCGGCGGGTAAAATCTATGACGCGAATTCGATGCTGCTGCATGCGAACCTGCTGGAGGCCGGGGCCGAAGTGGTGCCCGCCGGGCTGGTGCCGGACGATCCGGCGGCGCTGCTGCGGCTGCTGCGTGAACAGGTTTCAACCGGTCGGATTGATCTTATTGTGACCTCCGGGGGGATCAGTGCCGGAGCCTACGAGGTGGTTAAACAGGCGCTCGACGGCGCCGTGGAGTTCTGCTCCGTGGCCATGCAGCCGGGTGGCCCGCAGGCGTTGGGAACCGTGGAGGGCGTGCCGTTCCTGGGCTTCCCCGGCAACCCCATCAGCGGCGTGGTCTCCTTTGAAATGTTCCTGCGTCCGGCCCTGAGCGCACTGGCCGGGACACCGCCGCCGCGCACCCGGCTGCCGGCCCGCCTCGCCGATGAGCTGGCCTCGCCGCCGGGCAAGGTCCAGCTGCGCCGTGCGCTTTATGTCCCATCCGCGGCTTCGGCCGGCACGGCCGGCACCGTCGCGGTGGTGGGGGGTCCAGCCTCGCACCTTCTCGGATCGCTGGCGGCCTCCAACGCGCTCCTCCAGATCCCCGCGGACGTCACGGCGCTCGCGGCCGGCGCGGAAGTGGAAGTATGGCTGTTATGAGCATTTCCCCCGAAGCCGGTCCCGCATCCGCCCAGTCCGACGCCGCCGCGCCCGCCCTCACCCACCTGCGCGAGGACGGCACGGCCCAGATGGTGGATGTATCGGCCAAGACGGAGACCACCCGGCAGGCCACGGCGCAGGCCGTGGTCAGGACGACGGCGGAGGTCATGCGGCTGCTCGGGGCCGGCGAGCTGCCCAAGGGCGATGCGCTCGCCGTCGCCCGGGTGGCCGGCATCATGGCCGCGAAAAAGACGCCCGAACTGATTCCGCTCTGCCACCCGCTGCCGATCAGCAAGGTGACCGTGGACTTCACCCTCTCGGACACCTTCGTGACGGTGGCCGCGATGGTCAGGACCCGATCGGTGACGGGCGTGGAGATGGAAGCGCTGACGGCGGCCTCGGTGGCGGCGCTGAGCGTCTACGACATGATCAAGGCCGTGGACAAGCATGCGGTGATTTCGGAGATCAAGGTGCTGGCGAAAAGCGGCGGCAAGAGCGGGGACTGGGTCCTGTGAGCACGGATCCCGGCGTGCCGCAGCCACAGCCGCCCAGGCGGAACCCCGGAACGCCCGCGCCGAAGGCCGACGGGACGCCGCGGCCGCAGCGCAGCGCCGGCATCGTCATTGCCTCCACCCGCGCCGCGTCCGGCCGCTATCCGGACGCCAGCGCACCGATCATCGGCGGCTGGCTGGAGGCGCAGGGCTTTGAGGTGCTGCCCGCCCAGGTGGTGGCCGACGGCGAGGACGTGCACCAGGCGCTGGAGCATCTGCTGGCGCGGCGCCCTTCCGTCGTCATCACCAGCGGCGGCACCGGGCTGACCCCGGATGACCTCACACCGGAGATGACCCGTCCGCTGCTGGAGCGCGAGATTCCCGGCATCATGGAGGCCATCCGGGCGGCAGGGCAGCGGACGACGCCAACGGCCGCGCTGAGCCGGGGCCATGCGGGCGTCTCCGGACGCACATTCATTGTCAATCTGCCCGGTTCCACGGGCGGCATCAGGGACGGGATGGGCGTGCTGGAGCCCATCCTGGGTCATCTGTGCGACCAGCTGGAAGGCAGCCATGAGCACTGAAATTCTCTCCGCGCGGCTCAGTGCCGAGCCCATCACCATGGAGCAGGCCATCGCAGCGGTGGATTCCGCCGACTGCGGTGCGGTGGTCAGCTTCAGCGGCGTTGTCCGCAACCACGACGGCGGCCGCGACGTAACGCGGTTGAGCTACAGCGGGCACCCCACGGCGGAGCGGGTGATGACGGACGTCGTGGCCGGTGTGGTGCGGGACTTCGCATCGGGCCCGGCCACGCTGCGCGTCTGGGCGGCGCACCGGGTGGGCCCGCTGGAGGTCGGCGAGGCGGCCCTGGTCTGCGCCGTCGCCGCGCCGCACCGGCAGCTGGCCTTCGCCGCCTGCGCGGAGCTGGTGGACCGGATCAAGGACCAGGTGCCCATCTGGAAGGAACAGTTCTTCACGGACGGCACGGTCGAATGGGTGGGGGCCGGGCAACCCGGCAAGTCCGAGGGGTAAGTCCGCGTAGGCTTGGAACATGACTGAAAAGGTACGGGTGGCCGTTCTTGGGGCCGGGGGCCGGATGGGCCGGGCGGCCGTTGCGGCCGTGCAGGATGCGCAGGATCTGGAGCTGGTGGCTGCGCTGGGACGGACGGACGCCCTGGAGACCTTGGTCTCCGCCGGAACCCAGATCGTGATCGACCTGACCGTGCCGGACTCCACCGAGGCCAACGTCCGGTTCGCCGTCGGGCAGGGCATCCACGCCGTCGTCGGGACCACCGGCTGGACCGCGGAAAAACTGGACTCGCTGCGCGAACTGCTCGCGGAGCACCCATCCACCGGGGTACTGATCGCGCCCAACTTCGCGCTGGGCTCGGTGCTTGCCACCGCGTTTGCCGCCAAAGCCGCCAGGTACTTCGAGTCGGTGGAAATCATTGAGCTGCACCACCCGAAGAAGGTGGACGCGCCGTCCGGAACCGCGCTGCGGACCGCGGAACTGGTAGCCGCCGCCCGTGCCGGTGCCGGCACCCCGGCCGCACCGGATGCCACCCGGACCCAGCTCGACGGTGCCCGCGGCGCCAGCGTGCACGGCATCCCCGTGCACAGCGTGCGGCTCTCCGGACTGGTGGCGCACCAGGAGGTCCTGCTGGGCGGCCCCGGCGAGCAGCTGACCATCCGGCACGACTCCTTCAACCAGGAATCGTTCATGCCCGGTGTCCTGATCGGCGTGCGGACCGTGGCATCCCGTCCGGGGCTGACCTTGGGCCTGGACGGCTACCTGGATCTGGAGGCGTAGGGATGTCCAAAACCAAGATCTGGGTGGGCCTGATCTGCCTGCTGCTGGTGTTCTACCTGGTGGTGATGGTGCAGCAGTCCGTCTGGCTGCTGCAGGACCCCAACTGGACGGCCAAGGCGCTGGGCGCGGCCTACGTTGTGCTGCCGCCGGTCGGCGCCTGGGCCATGATCCGGGAGCTGATGTTCGGCACCCGGATGGAAAGGATGGCCAACGTGCTGGAGGCCGAGGGCGGCCTTCCGGTGGACGACCTGCCCCGGACCCCGGGCGGCCGGATTGTCCGCGAGGCAGCCGATAGCGAGTTCCGGAAGTACCAGGCGGAGGCGGAAGAGGCGCCGGAGGACTGGCGGTCCTGGTTCCGGCTCTCCTGTGCCTACGACGCCTCGGGGGACCGGACCCGGGCCCGCAAGGCCATGCGGGACGCCGTCAAACTCTTCCGCGCCTGAGCGGGTGCTGCCGCCGGGCTGCCGGCCGCCGCCGGAATGCAGCCAGCGCTGCGGCGCCGTGGGCCAGCAGCTCCAGCGGCCCGCGCCAGCCCAGCAGCGCGAAGAGCGTCCCGACCAGCAGCGCCGACGCGGCGTGCGCCAGGAAAAGTGTCTGCGGCGTCCATCCCGGCGGCAGCCCGTGAGCGGTCAGGCTGAGGGCCAAAACATGGGCCGTATACAGGGTCAGCGTCATGGCGCCTGCCCCGGCGAGCGGCAGCAGGATCCGGATCCGGGCGCGGCTGACGAGCAGGCAAAGTCCGACGACGGCGGCCGCCGCCCCGGCGGACTGGACCAGATCCAGCGTGGTTCCGGAATGCGGGGCCGCCGTCCCCAGCCACCACCACGAACCGCTTTGCTCAACCCAGGCCAGGTCCACCCGCAGCAGGGACTTCAGCGGCCACTTGGCCGCTTCCGCCGTCGCCAGCAGGGCCTTCTCCCCGCCCAGATAATCCATCAGGAAGCTCGCCACGCCCGTGGCCGCGAAGGAGGCCAGCGCCCCGCAGATGATCAGGGACAGCTGCACGGCCAGCCGGCGAAGCTCCAGCCGGCCGATCACCAGTCCGATCAGCAGGTAGCCGATCCACTGGCAGACCGGGTAGTAGCCGGTAAAGAACACGTCGCCCAGCAGCAGTCCGGCCCCGTGAACCGTCTGCAGCGAATCCCAGGAGGGGTTGCCGGGCAGCTGGCGCTGTCCCAGCCAGCCGGTGAGCACCGGGCGGATGAGATACGCGGCGATCGGGGAGAGCGCCAGCCAGCCAACGGCCCAGAGTCCCAGCGCCCGCAGCCGCAGGCCCAGGAATGGCAGCAGGCAGAGGAAGAGCGCGGCGTAGTGCACCAGGATGGTGGCCACATTCACCGCCACCATACCAAGGCTCAGTCCGGTGGCCAGGATCACCATCGCCCGGCCCGTCACGGCCCTGCGGTCGGCGCTGAGCATCCGGCCGTGGTGAGGGGATTCTTTGCCGGTGAGCAGGGCCAGGCCCACTCCGGCAAGGACCGCGAACAGAGCCGCGGACCGGCCGGAGAAGACCAGTCCAACCACCGACGGGGGCGCCCCGGGACCGGGGTCAAAAAGGGGGAGGGTGTGCGTGGCCAGCATGCCCAGCAGTGCGATGCCGCGGGCCGCGTCGATGCCCGTCAGTCGTTGGTTCAGGCCAGCCACCCCTAGATCGTCTCATGCGTCGGGTCGAAGTACACCAATCGTGAGCAGCACGTTCGCGAACCTCCGGTTGTCGCCGGTGACGACGCACAGGGCCAGATCCGGGGTGCGGGCCAGGGCGTAGAAGTCGTGCCGGCCGACGTATGCGATCGGAACCGACCCGGGCAGCAGCTGCACTATTTCCTCCTGGACCTCCGAGGGCAGCGCATCGGCACTTGGACTGATAAGCGTGGCCCGCTCCACCGGAATGGTGGCCAGCACGACCGAAAGGACCTCCGGAACCGTGGGCGAGCCCGAGGTGAGGTTCAGATGGACCGTCCGGGCGTTGGGACCCACCGCCGTTCTGGCCGGGTAGTGCCCATCCGTCAGGAGCACGGTGGAACCGTGTCCGGCCGCGGCGAGGGCTGCGATCATTTCCGGGTGGGTGAGTCTTGCCGTTATCATCCCAGCCCCCCGCCGTACCCGGCCTGTGTCCGCACCGTCCTAGGCAAAGTACTGGCCTCCGTTGACGTTGACGGTCGTCCCGGTCACGAACGATGCCTGCGGTGAGGCAAGCCAGGCGACGGCGCCGGCGACATCGGCGGGGTTGCCGGCGCGCTGGACGGGGATGGAGGCAATGGTTGCCGACTTGGACTCGGCCGTGGTGAATGTGTCATGGAAAGGTGTGGCCTCGATGAAACCCGGAGCCACAGCGTTCACCGTGATTCCCTGCCCGGCGACTTCCCTGGACAGGCCCCGGGTGAAGCCGAAGATCGCGGCCTTCGAGGTGCCATAGGCAACCGCTCCGGCGTGGCCGCCATTGTGTCCGGCCAACGAGGAGATGTTGATGATTCGGCCCCAGCCGGTAGTCATGAAGGGCAGCGCGTAGTGGGTGACGAGGAAGACGCTGTCAAGGTTGACGGCCATGACTTTGTTCCAGAGCGCAAAATCCATTGCGTCGATGGGCGCCCGCTCAATGAGTCCGCCGATGTTGTTGACGACGACGTCGATGCTGCCGAAGCGGGTCCCGATGTCGCTCAGGGCTTGCTGAACGTCGGATTCGGAGGTGGCGTCGAGTCTGACGGCCGTCAGCTCGCTGCCCGAGGCCTCCCTGATCTCCAGTGCCAGCTCCTCGTCGGGTTCGTGGGTGAGGTAGGTGATGGCGACGCGGGCGCCGGCGCGGGCCAGTTCGAGGGAGATTTCCCTCCCGATGCCGACTCCTCCGCCGGTGACAAGGACGTTCTTATTGGTGAGAAAATTAGCCATTGGGAGGGGTCTCCGTATCGGTTGAGGGGGTTCGGGCACAGCGGTTGCTGGAGGCCCTGATGATGAGTTGCGTGTCGACAGTGACGGACTCCACGGGGCCAGGGTTGTTTCCCGTCAGCCGGTGGACCAGGCGGGTGGCACCCATACGCCCGATCAGCTCGACCTGCTGAGCAACGACGGACATGGACGGCTCAAGGTGCCGGGTCCAGATCAGATCGTCATAGCCGACCAGGGCCACATCCGACGGGATGCGCAGACCCAGCCCCTTGAGCGCCGACAGGGCGCCGATCGCCATGTACTGATTCATCGCGAAGATGGCGTCCGGGGGATTCTCCAAGTCCATGAGTTTGAGCGTTTCCTGATAGCCGTGCTGCTCGCTCGCGCCGCTTTCGCTGGGAGCGCCCACCCGGACCAGCTCGGGATCCAGGGTCCTTCCGGCCGCCAGGATCCCGGTGCGGAATCCGTCCATGCGGTCCTTCTCCGACTCGCTGACCAGCGGGAGGGCCAGAACCGCGATCCGTTGGGCTCCCTGGCCGATCAGATGGTTGACCGCATCCAGCGATCCTTTGAAGTTCCCGGACCGGATGACGTCGCATCCGCTGGCGCCTTCCAGCCCGTGAAGGAGCAGGACGACGGGCTTACGGGCGTCGGCAAAGAGCTTGAGGGACTCCAAAGTTTCACTGGCCGGCACCACCAGCAGACCGTCCACCTGCGAATCGAACATCAACTCGATCGCCTGCTCTTCCCAGGTCGTCTTCATCTCCGTATTGGAAAACAGCACCGCGAATCCGTGCTCATGTAAAACATCGGCCGCGGACTTGAGCAGCAGCGGCGCAATGGGGCTCAGAATGGTGGGCATGACGATGCCGATGGTCTTTGTCTGCCGGGTGCTCAGGCCTCGAGCGAGCCGGTTGGGGCGGTAGCCGCTGCGTTTGACCGCCTCGTTGACCCGATGGGCAGTCTCAGCGCTGACGAAGCGGGTCTGGTTGATGACCGCCGAAACGGTGGCGACCGAGACTCCAGCTTCGCTGGCCACGGCCCGAATCGTGGGCGCAGGGTTTTTCCGGTTCACGGGGGTCATCATCCCAGACCCAGGGCGTGGGGCAGGGCCTGGGTCAGCCAGGGGATGAAAATGATCCCGATGAGCACGACGACGATCGCCGCGAGATACTTCATCATGGGCCGGGCAACCTTTTCCATCGGTACGCCGCCGATGGCGCACGCCGTATAGAGGCCGACCCCCAAAGGTGGCGAGAAGAGGCCAAGGCCCATGGCTAGGATCAGCAGGATCCCGAACTGGAGTTCATTGACGCCCAGCTGGACGGCAATCGGCAGCAGCAGCGGGCCAAAGATAATCAGGGCGGGTGCACCCTCCAGGACCGAGCCCATCACGATCAGCATCGCCGTGCAGACCAGCAGGAACAGCCAGGTCCCATGGGCCTGGGCCAGTCCGACGAGCGCCTGCGCCATGGCCTGCGGTACCTGCTCGGCCGTCAGCACGTAGGTGACCGCCTGAGCAGCCGCGACGATGAACAAGATCATGCCGGACAGCGATGCCGAGCGCACCAGGAACGAGGCCGTCATGCGGAATTTCATTTCCCGGAACACCAGACCGCCGACAACGAAGGCATAGACGACCGCGAAGGCGGCGACTTCGGTTGGGGTGGCGATTCCGCCCAGGATGCCGCCGAAAATGATCACGATCATGACCAGGGCCGTCGACGCCCCGCCGGCCAGTTTCAGAATCTGCGAGCGGCTCCGCCGCGGCACCAGCGCGGCCGTGCTGACACCGCCACCCTTCACCGCCTGGCCGATCCCCGGCGCCGTAGCGACGGCCACGACGAGCAGGGCTATGGCGATGACCGCCGCCGGCACAATGCCGGCCACGAACAGGCCGCCGATCGAGAGGTTGGCAACGTATCCCAGGATGATCATGTTAATACAAGGCGGGATGGTTTCCCCCATGACGGCCGTGGCAGCCAGCAGCGCCACGGCATCCTTATCGTCCTGTCCTGCCTTCCGGATCGCGGGCAGCAGGGTGGTCCCGACCGCCGCGACATCGGCGCTCTTTGACCCGGAGATTCCGGAGAACAGTGCCATCGCCACGATCATCACGATGCGCAGCCCGCCTCGGGACCGGCCGGCGCCGAGCAGCAGCAGATCAATCAGCCTCTTGGACATGCCGTTGATTTCCATGACCAAACCGGCCAGCACGAAAAACGGTATGGCCAGCAGCACCACGTTGGAAATTCCGGACTCCATTTGCTGGGCGAACAGCGCAATGGGCGCACTTCCGCCGGTCCAGAAGAACAGCAGGGCACCGAAGCAGAGCGCGAACGCGATCGGAACGCCTATGATCAACGCTACGGCGAACCCTACCAACAACAGGATAATCGGCAGCGGCGCTGAGTCCGGAAGCAGGTACTGCCACACCCACCAGATCGCGGTAACCGCGATGAGAATACCGGCCGAGGCGAGCAACGCCCGCGCCTTCAGCCGGACCAGATCGATGATGGCGAACACTGCCATCACGCCGCCGCTGATCAGGACGGGGTAGAAGTTGAAGGCTTCCGGGACACCGCTGGCCGTCGTCTGGCCGGACACCGTATCGAGAATGGCCTTGCTGGACCAGCACAGCGCCACGGCGACAATGACCACAATCCAGGCAATCAGTGCTTCATTGACCTCGCTTGTCCAGCCGCGCAGCCGGCTGCGCAGCGCGGCTACCCCCAAGTGTTCACCCCGGGCCAGGGCCAAGGCTCCGCCGAAGAAGCCGATGGTCACCAGCATCGTTCCGCTGACCTCGCCGGCCCACGCAAGGGGATTGTTGAAGAAGTAGCGTGAGATGACGGAGATGAAGACAACGACCAGGCTGGCAATCAGGGCAAGCGAGGCGGCAATGGCGATCGCCAGTTCGAGCCCCCGCGCCAGGGGGCCCTTTGCGGCCGGTAAGACGGGGCCGAGCATCCCGCCGGGGTTGGCCAGCGGCAGCTCCGGCGGGGCCGCTGCCAAGGCGGCGTTCAAGCGGTCTGGTGAAAGTCGCATGTTATGCCTGCTTGAGTATCGCGTCCAGGATGGGCTTCGCGGCGGTATGTTCGCCGGTGAACTTCTCCCAGAGCGGACTGACCAGGTTCTTGAATTCGGTCTTGTCGACCTTGGTTACCGTGACGCCCTTGGTCTGAAGGTCCGCCATGGCCTTCTTCTCCGCCTCTACCGCCTGGGTCCGCTGGTAGGTGGTGGCCTCCTGGGCCGCACTCATGAAGGCGTCCCGGTGCTCGGCCGGGATCTTGGCGAGCGTCGTGGCCGCGATAACCACCGTGAGGGGATTGAAAATGTGTTCGGTCAGTGCGAGGTCCTTCGCCGTCTCGTACCACTTGTTTTGCAGGATCGTGGGCGCATCGTGTTCGAGCCCGTCGATCAGGCCTGTCTGCAGGGAGGTATAGACCTCGGTCGTGGGCAGCGGTGTTGCGACCGCGCCCATCAGATTGACGGTGGCGATCACCTGCGGTGCCTGCAGCGTGCGGATTTTCATCCCGTGCAGGTCCCCGGGTTTGGCGACGGCCTTCTTGGTCATCATGTTCCGCGCGCCGAAGTTGTAAGCCCAGCCGATGATTTGCGCACCGCCCTTGTCCTTAAGGATCCCGGAAAGTTGGTCCCCGGCACCGGCATCCAACGCCTTGCCGACGCCGTCCCAGCCGTTGAAGATGTACCCCATATCCAGAACACCAAATTCGGGAGCGACCTGGGACCAGATCGACGAGCCCGAGATCATCATGTCCGCGGCGCCAAGGCGCAGCTGCTGGACCATTTTTGCCTCGTCGCCAAGCTGGCTGTCCGGGAAGTAGTCGACCGTTACCGCATCCCCGACCTTGTCCTTGAGCGCGGTCTGGAACTTGCCGAACCAGGTGCTGTGGGCGTTGCCGGGCTGCCCGGACATGGATGAGGACATCTTGAGTTTCAGCTGCCCCTTGGTTGAGCCGGTCGAGCCGCCGCAAGCCGACAGCAGCGGCACCGTTGCGGCCGTCAGCAACACCCCGGCCCCGTATTTAAGCATTGAACGCCTGGACGTTACGAATTCACCCATCGCAGATCTCCTTTGGTCTTTGGTTTGGTTGATATGCCCGGCAAGGTATCAAATCTGGAACCCGACGTAACCGGTTACGTAAGGCTCCAGGCTCTTCTTCCACTGAATTTCGGGAGGAAACGCCATAATTTATCGATCCTGCACGCAGATTTTCATCCAAATAGCCGTCTTTCCGACGCCGATCCGGCTCAACAGGGGTGCAGATCCTGTGACTCATCTCATACTAGCGAACCGGTTACGTCAGTGCAACCAAGAGTCAATGCAACCAAGAGCCGTACAACCAAAGCCCGCGCACCCAAACCGACTCCCGTAGATTGATGGCATGAGCTCCGTGAATGTTTCCGGGTCACATCCCGACACCGCGGTGGCGCGCTGATGCCGTCCTTTGCCACCAATCCCGACGACGGCGTCCGCATCGCCTACGACGAGGACGGCACCGGCGAGCCGCTGATGCTGGTGCACGGCAGCGCGCTGTCCAAGGCGATTTGGCGCGGACTGGGCTACCTGGGCGCGCTCAAGCACGACTACCGGGTGATCACCGTTGACCTGCGCGGGCACGGTCGCAGCGATAAGCCGCACACCCCCGAGGAGTACGCCATGGAGCGGGTGGTCGGTGATCTGCTGGCCGTGCTCGCCGAGACCGGGACGGAAAGGGTGCACTACCTCGGCTATTCCTTTGGTGCCCGGGCCGGCTTTGCCCTGGCGGCCGCGCAGCCGCAGCGGCTGCGCACATTCATCTCCGCGGCCGGAACCTACCGGATCCGTCCCGGCACCATCGGCGCCCTCTTCTTTCCGGACTGGGAAAGCGCCCTGGTGGACGGCGGGATGGCGGGGTTCGTTGCCGGTTGGGAGGGCAGGATCGGCAGTGAGCTGGATCCGCACACGCGGTCCGCGTTCCTGGCCAACGATCCTGAGGCCATGCTGGCGTATTTCCGTTTCACCGAGCAGGAGAACGGTCTGCCGGAGGAAACGGTGGCGACGATTGAGGTGCCGGCGCTGCTGCTGGCCGGCACGGCCGACGCACCGCGGCTGGCCGATTCCCGCCGGGCCGTTGAACTGATGCCGGACGCGGAGCTGGTCGTGCTGCCGGGCCGGGACCACGGCTCCACCCTGGCGCCGGCCGCCGAGGTGCTGGCCGCCGTCGAGCCCTTTCTGGCACGCCACCGGGACTGAGGACCGGGCCCCGCTACGGCGGTCCCGGCGCCGGGGAACCGGCGGCCGCGAGCACGTCGGGAAGCAGCGCCTTCGCCGCGCGCCGGTAACCCAGGCTGGACGGGTGGAAGCGGTCCTCGGCAAACATGTCCTCCGGCCGGTCCAGGTACATCGGGCCCAGCGCCCGGACCAGGGAAACGGGATGGCCGCCGGCGCCCTGGACGGCCCGGACCTGGGCGGCGGCCAGCCGGCGCGAGGCACGCCGGCCCAGGCTGCGCAGCGGCTGCGGGACCACCGGCAGCGCCCCCAGATCCGGGCAGGTGCCGACGACGACTTCGGCCCCCAGGGCGCGCAGCCGCCGGACGGCCGCGCCCAGATGGGCTGCGGCCTGCGCGGTGCGCACCCGGTGCATGACGTCGTTGCCGCCCACCACTATCACCACGACATCCGGCCTGTAGCCCAACGGCAGTGAATCCAGCTGCGCAGCCAGCATGGAGGACTCGCTGCCCACGACGGCGGTGGTGCGCAGCTGGACGGAGCGTTGGCGCTCCGCGGCCAGGCCCCTCGCAAGCCTGGCCCCCAACGTGTGCTTCGGCTTGCTGGCGCCCAGCCCCGCGGCGATGGAGTCCCCGACCACCAGCAGCCGGATCGGATCGCCCAGTTTCCGCTGGTAGGTCCTGTCCGCCGACGGCGCGTCGTCGCCCAGCGGCCGGCCAATGGAACGACGGGCGATCCCGCCCTGCACCCGGAAAAGCAGGGCAGCGGCCGCGCTGGAGCCCGCGACGGCGGCCACGGTGATCCCGACCCAGGCGGCGAACCGGCGCAGCAGTTCCGCCGGTGTGATGGCGCCGGCCGGAAATGCTCCGGCCGGTCGCTGTGCCGGCGCCGTCCGGGGCGAAACCGGCTGCGGGGTGGTGTCCACGGTGACAGTGTAGGACCCTGCCGTTACGCGCACATTACTGCGCTGCCTGCAGCCCGGGCGCGCCCCCGTTGCCCCAATCCCAGCGCAAGCGGGTAACGTTTTATCCATGGCTGAGTCTGATATTCGCAATTACCCCTTTGGAACCCTGGTGACCGCGATGGTCACTCCCTTCACCGCCGACGGTGCCGTGGACTTCGAACAGACCGCGAAGCTGGCCAACAAGCTGGTCGAAGACGGATGCGATGGCCTGGTCATCTCCGGCACCACAGGGGAGACCTCCACGCTCGAAGACGACGAGAAAGAGGACCTGTTCCGCGCCGTCGTCGAGGTGGTGGGCGGCCGCGCGAAGGTCATCGCCGGTTCCGGCAGCAACCACACCTCGCACTCGGTGGAGATGTCCAGGCGGGCCGAAAAGGCCGGCGTGGACGGGCTGCTGGCCGTCACCCCGTACTACAACAAGCCCAGCCAGGCCGGTGTGCAGGCGCACATCGAGGCGATTGCGGACTCCACCGATCTGCCGGTGATGATCTATGACATTCCGGGCCGCGCGGGCATCGCGATTGCCCCGGAGACCCTGATCCGGCTGGCGGACCACCCGCGCATCCGCGCGCTCAAGGACGCCAAGGCGGATTTCGCCGCTACCACGCGCGTGATGGCCAACACCGACCTGGACGTGTACGCGGGCGACGACGGTCTGACACTGCCATGGATGGCCGCCGGCGCCGTCGGCCTGGTCAGCGTCTCCGCGCACGTGGCCACCAAGGCGTTCCGTGCGCTGGTCGATGCCGCCCTCGCCGGCGACTTCACCACCGCACGGAAGATCCATTTTCAGCTGGACCCGCTGGTCCGTGCCGTGATGACCCACATCCAGGGTGCCGTCTCGGCCAAACAGATTCTTAAGTGGCAGGGGATCCTGCCCAATGCGGTGGTCCGGCTTCCCCTGGTGGAACCGGGCGAGGCCGAGATCGCCCTCATCCGAGCCGACCTTGCGGAAGCTGGAATGGATTTCCAACCATGACCCAAACGACCCTCCCCGGGCTGCGCACGCCACCGCAGCTCACAGCGGACACGCTCCGGATTGTGCCGTTGGGGGGAGTCGGTGAAATCGGCCGCAACATGACGGTCTTCGAGATCGGCGGCAAGCTGCTGATCGTGGACTGCGGTGTGCTCTTTCCGGAGGAGACCCAGCCGGGCGTTGACCTGATCCTGCCGGACTTCTCCTACATCGAAAACAGGCTCGACGACGTCGTCGCCGTCGTGCTGACCCACGGCCACGAGGACCACATCGGCGCCGTGCCGTACCTGCTGCGGCTGCGCAACGACATTCCCCTGGTGGGGTCGCAGCTGACGCTGGCACTGATCGAGGCCAAGCTGCAGGAACACCGGATCAAACCGTGGTCGCTGACCGTGACCGAGGGCCAGGTGGAGACGTTCGGCCCGTTCGAGTGCGAGTTCGTGGCGGTGAACCACTCCATCCCGGACGCCCTGGCGGTCTTCATCCGCACCGCCGGCGGCACCGTGCTGCACACCGGCGACTTCAAGATGGACCAGCTGCCCCTGGACGGCCGGATCACCGACCTGCGGCACTTTGCCCGGCTGGGTGAAGAGGGCGTGGATCTGTTCCTGGTGGATTCCACCAATGCGGATGTGCCCGGCTTCACCACCGGCGAGCGCGAGATCGGGCCCACCCTGGACAGGCTCTTCGGCCAGGCCGAAAAGCGCATCATCGTGGCCAGTTTCTCCTCGCACGTGCACCGCGTGCAGCAGGTCCTCGACGCCGCCGTCCAGCATGGCCGCAAGGTGGCCTTCGTGGGCCGCTCGATGGTTCGCAACATGGGTATCGCCGCCAAACTGGGCTACCTGCAGGTCCCGGCCGACGTCCTGGTCGACATGAAGAACGTCGACAACCTGCCGGACAACCGGGTGGTGCTGATGTCCACCGGATCCCAGGGCGAGCCGATGGCGGCGCTGTCCCGGATGGCCACAGGCGACCACCGCATCACCGTGGGGACCGGGGATACCGTGATCCTGGCGTCCTCGCTGATCCCGGGCAACGAAAACGCCGTCTTCCGGGTGATCAACGGGCTGCTGAAGCTCGGTGCTGAGGTGGTCCACAAGGGCACCGCCAAGGTGCATGTATCCGGCCACGCCGCGGCCGGCGAGCTGCTCTACTGCTACAACATCATCAAGCCCAGGAACGTCATGCCGGTCCACGGCGAAACCCGGCACCTGATCGCCAACGGCAAGCTGGCTCAGGCCTCCGGTGTTCCCGCCGGGAATGTCCTGCTGACCGACGATGGCAGCGTCATCGATTTGCACAACGGACAGGCCAGGATTGTGGGCCAGGTCGAGTGCGGCTTCGTCTACGTGGATGGCTCCAGCGTCGGTGAGATCACGGACGCGGACCTGAAGGACCGCCGGATCCTGGGCGATGAGGGCTTTATCTCCATCATCACGGTGGTGAACCGCACCACCGGCAAGATTGTCTCCGGTCCGGAAATCCACGCGCGCGGCGTCGCTGAGGATGATTCGGTCTTCGACGACATCAAGCCGAAAATCGAGGAGGCACTGGAACAGGCCGTGATGTCCAGCACGGACCATACCGCCTACCAGTTGCAGCAGGTGGTGCGCCGAGTCGTCGGCACTTGGGTGAACCGCAAGCTGCGCCGCAAGCCTATGATCATCCCGGTGGTGCTTGAGGCGTAGGGGCCGCAGCCACCCCCGGCACCCGGAAATCCCGGAAATCCCGGGAACCGGGCCCGTTCACAGGTAACGTAGAGATTATGGCGACTCGAACTTCCCCCACCCGCGCGTCCGCCAGCCGAACGAAAAGTGCCACCCCGCGCTCCTCGAAGCCCGGCACGCGAACAACGCCGGCGCGGACGAAACAGACCTACGTCGAGCCGGAACCACGGCCGGCCTGGCCGGTACGCGTGGTCGGCGGATTCTGGCAGGGCATTGGGCATCTGGTCGGTGGCGCCGTACGCCGGATGGGCCAGGACGTCAGCTCGATGCCGCCGGCGGACCGGCGCGACGGCAGCGGCCTGCTGTTCAGCGTCCTGGCGGTGGGAATCGCCACCTTTGAATGGTGGGGCCTGACCGGCTGGCTGGCCGACGGCATCCACGGCGTCCTCAATGGCACCTTCGGCTGGTTCTCGGTACTGCTGCCGCCCATGCTCCTGATTTTCGCGGTCCGCGTGTTCCGCCAGCCGGCCAACGTCCGCGGCAACAATCGGGTGGCCATCGGCTTCAGCATCCTGACCGTGGCCGGCTCCGCGCTGGCGCATCTGGCCTCCGGGTCCCCGGCGATGGCCAGCGGGTTCGACGGCGTCCGCAACGCCGGCGGCATGGTGGGGCTGCTGGCCGGAGGGTCCCTGGCTGCCCTGAATATCTGGCTGGCCATTGCCGTCTGGTCCGTGCTGGCCTTCGTCAGCCTGCTCATCCTGACGGCCACGCCGTTCCGTGCAATTCCGGCCCGGCTGCACGCCCTCTACGCGCACCTGATGGGCCAGGACCTGCAGGATCCGCAGTCGGATCCCGGCCATGACCAGAGCTACCTCTACGGCCGCGATGACGCGGACCGCAAGGATTCCGACGCCGCCGAAGAGGCCGCGCCCAAGAAGAAGAAGGGCCGGGGGCTGTTCGGCCGCAAGAACAACGACGAGGACTTTGAGGACGTCGGCCTGGACGGCTACATCGGCGACGAGGCCTTTGAGCGCGCGCTGGTCGACGACGACGAAGCCGCCCCCGCCGTTCCGCCCGGTGTGCGCCGGCCCACCCAGGCCGAAATGGCTATGGACAAGATCAAGGCCCGCCAGGGCCTGCCCACCTCGGCCGAAGCGACGGGGGACACGGCCCCCGTAACGGAAGCCATCGCCGTCGTTCCTGCCACCACCGTGGCACCCGTGGTCAGATCCACGCCGGTGGCACCCCAGCCACTGGCGCCGATCCCGCAGCGCACCGAGCAGCTCTCGCTCGCCGGCGATGTCACCTACACGCTGCCGTCGGCGGATGTGCTGACCCCCGGCACCCCGCCGAAGGAGCGCTCCGAGGCCAATGACGCCGTCGTCGCGGCGCTGACGGACACGCTGAACCAGTTCAACGTGGACGCCACGGTGACCGGATTCTCCCGCGGCCCCACCGTGACCCGCTACGAGATTGAACTGGGAACGGGCACCAAGGTGGAGCGCGTCACCCAGCTCTCCAAGAACATTTCCTACGCGGTGGCCAGTGCGGACGTACGTATCCTCTCGCCCATTCCGGGCCGCAGTGCCATCGGTATTGAAATCCCGAACACCGACCGTGAAACTGTCTCCCTCGGCGACGTGCTGCGCAGCCAGAATGCCCGCCGAACCGACCACCCGATGGTGATGGGCGTGGGCAAGGATGTGGAGGGCGGGTTCGTGGTGGCGAACCTGGCCAAGATGCCGCACTTGCTGGTGGCCGGCGCCACCGGTGCCGGCAAGTCCTCCTTCGTGAACTCGATGATCACCTCCATCCTGATGCGGGCCACCCCGGATGAGGTCCGGATGGTCATGGTGGACCCCAAGCGCGTGGAACTGACCGCGTATGAGGGCGTTCCGCACCTGATCACCCCGATCATCACCAACCCGAAGAAGGCCGCCGAGGCGCTGCAGTGGGTGGTCCGCGAGATGGACACCCGTTACGATGACCTCTCCAACTACGGCTTCAAGCACATCGACGACTTCAACAAGGCCGTGCGCGCCGGCAAAGTGCATCCGCCGGTGGACTCCAAGCGCGTGATCAAGCCGTACCCGTACCTGCTGGTGATTGTGGATGAGCTCGCGGACCTGATGATGGTGGCCCCGCGGGATGTGGAGGATTCCATTGTCCGCATCACCCAGCTGGCCCGCGCGGCCGGTATCCACCTGGTGCTGGCCACCCAGCGCCCGTCCGTGGACGTGGTTACCGGCCTGATCAAGGCCAACGTTCCCTCCCGGATGGCCTTCGCGACCTCCTCCGTTACCGATTCGCGGGTTGTACTGGACCAGCCCGGCGCGGAAAAGCTGATCGGCCAGGGTGACGCGCTCTTCCTGCCAATGGGCGCCTCCAAGGCCATCCGCGTCCAGGGTGCCTGGGTCACCGAGTCGGAAATCCACCAGGTGGTGGAGCACGTGAAGGGCCAGCTGCAGGCGGTCTACCGCGACGACGTGGCCGTCGAGGCGCCGAAGAAGATGATCGAGGATGACATCGGCGATGACCTGGACGTGCTGCTGCAGGCCACCGAGCTGGTGGTGACCACCCAGTTCGGCTCCACCTCGATGCTCCAGCGAAAGCTCCGCGTCGGCTTCGCCAAGGCCGGCCGCCTGATGGACCTGCTCGAGTCCAGGGGTGTCGTGGGACCCTCCGAGGGCTCCAAGGCCCGCGACGTGCTGGTCAAGCCGGACGATCTGGCGGTGACCCTGGCGGCCATCCGCGGTGACGGGCCGGTTCCCGGCGGGGCTGCGGCCCCGGTGGACGCCGCAACGGCCGCCCTGGCCGACAATGCCAACGCCAACCACGGTTACGGCGCGGACCTGGTGGCGGATGACCTGGCCGCCCGCGCGCAGGCCGTTGAGTACCACGACGGGACCGACGACGACGGCGGCTCCGAGGACGCCTGGTCCCTGACCGGCCGCTAAACCACGGAATCCAGCCTCTCGGGACCCTCTGTCCCGCCAGCGGGTAGCCTTAGAGGGTGAGTGATTCGACGGCTAAGGCAGCACAGGTCTGGAACCTGCCCAACGTCCTGACCATGCTGCGCATCGTGCTGGTGCCGTTCTTCATCTGGTTCATGCTGGCGGACGGTTCCAGCCAGGGACCCTGGCGGTGGGGGGCGGTGGCCGCTTTCGCCGTCGCGATTTACACCGACAAGCTCGACGGCGACATCGCCCGCAAGCGCGGCCAGGTTACGGACTTCGGGAAGATCGCGGACCCGATCGCGGACAAACTGCTGGTCGGCTCGGCGCTGGTTCTGCTCTCGGCCCTGAACGAGCTGGCCTGGTGGGTGACCATCCTGATGCTGGTCCGGGAACTGGGCATCACCGTGCTGCGGTTCGTGGTGATCCGGTATGGCGTCATCCCGGCCTCCCGGGGCGGCAAGCTCAAGACCGTCCTGCAAACGGCGGCCATCTCCCTGTTCCTGCTCCCGTTGAAGAGCCTCATCCCGTGGCTGGGCGATGTGGCCTTCTATGTCATGCTGGTGGCGTTGGCCGTCACGCTCATTACCGGGGTCGACTATGTTGTCCAGGCCGTCCGCTTGCGGGCGGCGGCGAAGGCGGGCCACCCATGATCGTGCTGGACTTACCACTGCTCGTCGCGGCCGCCGTCGACGCCGGCATTACGGTGGCGACGGCGGAATCCCTCACCGGCGGGCTGGTCGCGGCAACCTTGGTCCAGGTGCCCGGCGCATCCGGCATGTTGCAGGGCGGCATCATTGCTTACCAGAACTCGGTCAAGGCCGGAATTCTGGGCGTCAGTGAAGCCTTGCTGGAGTCGGCCGGCTCGGTGGATCCACAGGTGGCCCGCGAGATGGCGCTTGGGGCGTGCCGCGCCACCGGTGCCCGCGTGGGGGTTTCAACCACGGGTGTGGCGGGCCCGGAGCCCCACGACGGAAAGTCAGTGGGCAGTGCGTACATTGGCATTGCCTTGGACGGCGTCGCCCAGTCCTATGAGTATCATTTCGACGGCGACCGCGCGCTGATCCGCCAGCAGGCCTGTGATGAGGCGCTGTCACTGCTGCAGCAGGTGGTGGCTCAGGTCAGGGAACAAAATTTGTAACCCGATAGTTAGTCATATTGCAGGCAGTCGAACCAGATGCGTCCTAGTATGTAATGATCAGGCGGCGGTACCCTGGAGAACCAGGGGCCCGAGGCCGACTAAAGAGGGAGTAAGGCGATACCGATGGTGAAGCAACCCGTATCCGTTAACGGCGTAGTACGCTGGCGGGATGTGGGTCTGGCGGAAAAGGCCAAGCACGAGCATAAGGAGCGCAAGATGGTGGTTCTACGCCACGAGATTGGGGATGTCCTGCGCGATGTTCGTCAGCGTCAGGGCCGTACCCTCCGTGAAGTCTCACACAACGCACGTGTTTCGTTAGGCTACCTCAGCGAAGTTGAGCGTGGCCAGAAAGAAGCCTCCTCCGAGCTGCTGTCCTCCATCTGCACCGCCTTGGACGTACCACTGTCCACGATGTTGCGCGAGGTCAGTGACCGGTTGGCCGTCGCCGAGGGCGTTGCCGTCCCGGACACCGTTCCGCAGGAGTTCGCCACCCGTTATGGACGGGACCTGGGCGAGGAGCTGTCCGAGGAACTGAGTAAGGACCTCATGTCCAACGCGTTCTAGTAATACTTACCGGGAACGCCCGTCACCGTTGGTGGCGGGCGTTCTGTGCTTAACGCGTCGACAGGCTAGGTTTCTGCCGTGTGCTGGTCCCTTGGATCCCTGACGAAGTCCTTGTCGTAGTCGGCATTGAGCTTGGCCATCAGGGTGGCGAGCTGGTTCAGTTCCGTCTCGGACCAGGCGGCGAGCCGCGTGTGGAAGACCTCCTTGCGGGCCGTCTGCACGGCATGCATCTGTTCAGCGCCCTTATCCGTCAGCAGGATGGTCTGGGCGCGGCCGTCGAACGGGTCGGCCTCCTTGCGGACGAGTCCGATGGATTCCAGGAAGGCGATCTGCCGGCTCACCGAGGGTTTGCCAACGCCGACACAGGCGGCGAGCTCGGTCAGCCGCATGGACCCCTCCCGGGCGAGAATCGTGAGCAGCCCGTACGCGGACGGCTCCATTTCCGGGTGCACGCTGCGGGAGAGGTGATGCGAAATGGACCGTGCCCGGCGCCAGAGCAGACTCAGCTGGAGTTCCACCGCCTCGATGGCAGCCTCGTCCCCATCGGCACCGGATGAAAGGGGCGTGCGCGCGGATTCGCGGCGTCCGGCTGCTGATGTTGTCATGGCTTAATTGTAGGGTCCCCGACCCGTGAGAGAATCTGTACGTGCGTGTTAGTGACTTCTGGCGACTGATGGATGATGAGTTCGGGGCCGGGTACTCCCGTGTCCTGGCCCGGGACCTGGTACTCGGCGCCGTGGGCGGGCGCACTGCACTGGCAGCGCTGCAGGCCGGAGCCGAACCCAGGGCGGTCTGGCTCGCCGTCTGCGAGCTGCAGGATGTGCCGCCGGAGCGCCGGTTGGGCAAGGACATAGCCTCCTCCAAATGACACGCCGGTTATCCTCTTCGAATATCTGTTCGGATAGGGATAGGCTTCTGGATAGAGAAAAAACGCTGGCTCCTCTGAAAGTTCTCCACATTCCTGACCTGTGTGCTGATTTTGTCAGAGCCCCCGGCTAGCGTCGTGGTTAACAGGTTCAGGACCAGTGATCCGGATTCGGCAAATTGGTTTTGGGCCGTCCGCGACAGACCGTCAGCCAGAAATGGCACCGTAGAAAGAGCAAGGTGAATCATGGCCGCTCCCGCAGACCGTGAAAAAGCGCTGGAAGCAGCACTGGCCCAGATTGATAAGCAATTCGGCAAGGGATCAATCATGCGATTGGGGGATGAGGTCCGCGCTCCGATCGAGACGATTCCCACCGGGTCCATCGCCCTGGATATCGCCCTGGGCATCGGCGGACTGCCGCGTGGCCGGATCGTGGAGATCTACGGACCGGAGTCCTCGGGTAAGACCACCGTGGCCCTTCATGCCGTGGCCAACGCCCAACGCCTGGGCGGCATCGCGGCGTTCATCGACGCCGAGCACGCGCTCGACCCGGACTACGCCGCCAAACTCGGCGTCGACGTGGATGCTCTGCTCGTGTCCCAGCCGGACACCGGCGAGCAGGCCCTGGAAATCATGGACATGCTGATCGGCTCGGGCTCGCTGGACGTCATCGTCATCGACTCGGTGGCCGCCCTGGTGCCGCGCGCGGAAATCGAGGGCGACATGGGGGACAGCCACGTCGGCCTGCAGGCGCGTCTGATGAGCCAGGCGCTGCGCAAGATCACCGGCCGGCTTAGCCAGACCAAGACGACGGCGATCTTCATCAACCAGCTCCGTGAAAAGATCGGTGTCTTCTTCGGCAGCCCCGAAACGACCACCGGCGGCAAGGCGCTGAAGTTCTACGCCTCCATCCGCATCGACGTGCGCCGCATCCAAACGCTGAAGGAAGGCGCGGATTCCGTCGGTAACCGCACCAAGGCCAAGATCGTCAAAAACAAGATGGCGCCGCCTTTCAAGATTGCGGAGTTCGACATCATCTACGGTCAGGGCATTTCCCGCGAAGGCGGGATCATCGACATGGGCGTTGAGCACGGCATCATCAAGAAGTCGGGCTCCTGGTTCACCTACGACGGTGACCAGCTGGGCCAGGGCATGGAGAATTCGCGGCGCTTCCTGCGCGACAACCCCGAGCTGGCCGAGGAGCTGGAGCGCCTCATCAAGGAGAAGCTGGGTGTTGGGGTAAAGCCGGCGGCAGCGGAAGAAGCGGCACCGAAACTCAAGGCGGTCGACGGCTTCTGAGCCGTCACAAGCGATGGCCGGGGGTAAACCTGCACCTGAGCTTGATCCGGATGCGGATCCGGCTGCCGCAGCGCGGGCAATCGTGCTGCGGCAGCTGACGAGTTCCCCCAAGAGCCGGCTTCAACTGGCACGGAAGCTGGCGGAGCGGAAGGTCCCCGAGGATGTGGCGGAGGCGGTGCTGGACCGTTTTGCGGAAGTCCAGCTCGTAGATGACGCTGAATTCGCGCAGCTGTGGGTCCGCAGCCGGGCACAGACACGGTCCTTGGCGCGCGGGGCACTGGAGCGGGAGCTGTCGGAGAAGGGAGTCGCCGACGAGCTGGCCGAGGCGGCCCTTCGCCAGGTTTCCGACGAGGACGAGCGCGCCTCCGCCGCCGCCCTGATCCGCAGGAAGCTGCGTCCCGGTATGGGGCTGGCGGACCGTCCCGAACGGGACAAGATCGTCCGCCGCCTCGTCAGCATGCTGGCGCGCAAGGGCTATCCGCCCGGCATGGCCTTCCGGCTCGTGCAGGAGGAAATCGGCCAGTTCATGGAGACCGGTAACAGCTGATCGCGGGTGTTTCGAGGCTGCCTTAACCGAATATCGGGAACCGAGGCGCTAAGCTGGGCGGCATATGTTCAGGCTCAGGTTGAAATTGAAACTTGCCGTCACGTCGGGATTACTCGCGGGCGCCATGGTGCTGTCGGGGTCGCTGGCGGCGCCGGCTGTGGCGGATAGCGACGCTCCGCCCAGCGGTTTTCCGTCCTGGCAGGATGTGCAGAACGCGCAGCAGAACGAGGCCAGCAAAGCGGACGAGGTCACGAAGATCAATGCCCTGTTGGACGGGCTGCAGGCGCAGGCCGAAGAACTTGGCAATGCGGCGGTCCGGTCGGCTGCGGATTATGCGGTGGCGAAGGCGGCCCTGGATACGGCCAGCGCCAAGGTGGACATGCTCACGGCGCAGACGCAGCGGGCGAATGCCCAGGTGGCCCAGTACAAGAAGGAATCCGGCGCCCTGGCCGCGCAGACCTACAAGGCCGGCGGGGCCAATCTTGGGATCTTTGCTGCCCTCGATGCCCTCGGGTCCAAAGACGGCCTGCGGCGGCTGGACGTGATGCGGATCGTTACCGAGAAGACGACGGCCCTGTTCAACGACTCCCGCGCGGCGGAAGGTGTCGCCAAGGCCCTGACCGACCAGCAGGAGGCGGCCAAGGCCGAGCGGGAAAGGCTGGCCGGTGCCGCCAAGGCGAAGCTGGATGCGGCCGAGGCGGCCCAAAAGGCCATGGACAACCAGATCAGCCAGCAAAAACAGCAGGATCAGACCCTGACCGCCCAGCTCGCGTCCCTGAAGGGGACCAGCGCCGTTGTCGAGGATCAATACCGGCAGGGACAGGCCGCCCTGGCGGCGTACCAGGCGGCCCAGGAGGCCAAGCGCCGGGCCGCCGAGGAACAGGCCCGTCAGCAGGCGGCCGCCGCGGCGGCGGCTCAGGCCGCCCA
>JALYYI010000275.1 GCA_030946705.1 Actinomycetota bacterium
CCAAAAAACATGGGCGCCAGCTGTCTTCTGAACGGTCGCTGCGGAATACCCGGCGCTACTTCGCCCTCCGCGCGAAGACCTGGCGGAGGGCGAAGTCAACCTCCCGGTCCGGCAGCAGCCGGCGCAGCGCCAGGATGGCCGCCGCCCCGGAAGGAAGGCTGCGTCCGGGGCGCCGAGGATCCGGGCGTGCGGGGGGCTGCTCCGCGTACGGTCCGCTGCCGGAAGCGGCCAGCAGGCTGTCCCGGGCAAGGCCGCCCCACTCGGTCATCTTCGGCCCTCCTCCAGCGAACCGTTCGGCCCTCCTCCAGCGGCGCCTCCTCCAGCGAACCGTAGGAACCGTAGCCGGTGGCGTTGACCAGCACGTCCACCTGGCCGTGAACTCCGACGACGGCGTCCATGGCCGCCTGCATCGACGCCCCCTCGGTCACATCCAAGGCTGAGGACGTTGATCCGGGGACGAGGAGCGGCTGCATCTTCGCCCTCCGGCGGGCGCCGGCAAAGACCACAAAGCCAGCGTCCCGCAGCTGGAGGGCCGCTTCGGACCCGATGCCTGTGGAGGCCTCGGTCACGAGTGCTGTTTCACTGCCACGCCGGCGCTAGTGGGTGTCCGTGGCCTCAACCTCGGACCTGTCCTCGCCCCAGAGGGTGTGGAAGGTGCCCTCGACGTCGGTGCGGTTATACGTGTGCGCACCGAACAGGTCCCGCAGGCCCTGGGTCAGCGCGGCCGGCAGGCGTTTGCGGCGCAGGCCATCGTAGTAGGCCAGAGAGGAGGAAAACACCGGGACCGGGATGCCCAGCTGCACGGCCGTTGCCACCACACGGCGCCAGGCCGGCAGCGCGTTGGCGATGGCCTCGGTGAAGGCCGGCGCAAAGAGCAGATTGGCCGGCTTGTCGGCGGCGGCGTAGGCCTTGGTGATGTCCTTGAGCAGCTCCGCCCGAATGATGCAACCCCCGCGCCAGAGCGAGGCGATCTCGTCCAGCTTCAGGTCCCAGCCGTATTCCTTGGCGGCACCGGTGAGCATGTCCAGGCCCTGCGCGTAGCTGACCAGCTTGGAGGCAAACAGCGCCTGCCGGACGTCTTCGACGAAGTCCGCACCCAGCTGCACGTCCACCTCGTGGCCGGCCAGAACGTCCTGGGCGATGGCACGCTGGTCGCGCTGGCTGGAAAGGCCGCGGGCAAAAACGGACTCGGCAATGGCGGAGGTGGGCGAGCCCAGATCCAGCGCGGACTGCACGGTCCAGCGGCCCGTGCCCTTCTGGCCCGCGGAGTCAATAATCATGTCAACCAGCGGCTTGCCGGTCCTGGCGTCAACGTGGCCCAGCACCTCGGCCGTGATTTCGATCAGGAAAGAGGACAGGGTGCCCTTGTTCCACTCGGTGAAGATCCCCGCCTGCTCGGCGGGTTCGATGCCGGCTCCGGAGCGGAGCAGATCGAAGGCCTCGCCGATGACCTGCATATCCGCGTATTCAATGCCGTTGTGCACCATCTTCACGAAGTGGCCGGCACCGTCCGTGCCGATCCAGGCGCAGCAGGGCTTGCCGTCAACATGGGCGGAGATCTTCTCCAGCAGCGGCCCCAGCGCCTGGTAGGACTCCTTGGAGCCGCCGGGCATGATGGAGGGCCCGTTCAGGGCACCTTCCTCGCCGCCGGAAACGCCGATCCCCACGAAATGCAGGTCCTTTGTGGCCAGCGCCGCCTCACGCCGGCGGGTGTCCTGGAAGTGCGAGTTGCCCGCGTCGATGATGATGTCCCCCGGCTCCAGCAGCGGCGCCAGCGCTTCGATCACGGAATCAACCGGCGCACCGGCCTTGACCATGATCAGCACCCGGCGCGGCTTCTCCAGCGAGTCGACAAGTTCCTGCAGCGTTTCGGTGCGGATGAAGTCCCCGTCGCTGCCGTGCCTTTCCAGCAGGGCGTCCGTCTTGGCGACGCTGCGGTTGTGCAGAGCCACCGTAAAACCATTGCGGGCCAGGTTCCGGGCGAGGTTGGCTCCCATGACAGCCAATCCTGTGACACCGATTTGCGCAGACGCAGACATAGTTCCTCCGTGGTTGGTACGACCTGTTTCCTCAAGCCTAGTCGCGGCGCCGCGCGCCCAGAAGCACCGTCCGCCTGCTGGAGGCGATTGTGACGAACGAGGTACCCGCCACGCCGACCGCCCGCCCAACCGACCGATCGTTCAGAAAATACACCCGGACGGCTATGATGGAAGCACTAATGAGTTGCTATACATCAGCACTGGAGCTGTTCAGCATTGGCGTCGGCCCGTCCAGCTCGCACACCGTCGGCCCGATGCGTGCAGCCCGCCTCTTCGCACAGCAGCTCAAGGACCGGGGCCTGCTTCCGGCTGCCTCCGGGATCACCGTCCACCTTTACGGATCACTGGGTGCCACGGGCATGGGCCACGGCACGCCCGCCGCCATTCTGGCCGGGCTGGCCGGATACGAACCGGAAACCGTCGACCCCGCCATTCCGGCGCAGCTCGCGGAGCACATCGAGGCCGAGTCCGCGCTGGAACTGCTGGGCAACCACAGCGTGGCGATGACCCCGCGGAGCATCGTCTTTGAGCCGCGGACCGTGCGGCCCCGGCACAGCAACGCCATGAAGATCACCGCCCTGGACGCCACCGGCGCGGTGCTGGTCGAAGAGACCTACTACTCGATCGGCTACTCGATCGGCTACTCGATCGGCGGCGGCTTCGTCGAGACCGAATCCGTGCTGGCCGCCACCACCGGCGAGGATCTGACGCCGGCCGCCCCGGCCAAGGTCCTGCCCTACCCCTACCAGTTTGGCACCGAGCTGCTGGCCATCTGCGCCGCGGAAAGTCTTTCCATCTCCGACGTTGCCTGGGCTAACGAATGCGCGCTGCGGCCCGAGGATGAGGTCCGGGCCGGACTCGATGCCATCTGGGCCGCGATGCGGGGCTGCGTGGAAGCCGGCCTGCAGACCGGCGGGATCCTGCCGGGAGTGCTGCACGCCCGCCGTCGGGCCGCGGCCATTGCGCAACGTCTGGAGCAGGACGCCGCCGAGCGCGAAACCTCGCTGGAATGGCTGCAGGCCTTCGCCATCGCCGTCAACGAGGAGAACGCCGCGGGCGGCCGTGTGGTGACCGCCCCCACGAACGGCGCCGCGGGTATCATCCCGGCCGTCATGCATTACTTCTTCCGTTTCATCCCGCAGGACGCCGAGCTCAAGGACGAGAAGATCCGCCGTTTCCTGCTGGTGGCCGCGGCGATCGGCTCGCTCTACAAGGGCAATGCGTCGATTTCCGGCGCCGAGGCCGGCTGCCAGGGCGAGGTCGGCTCGGCCTGCTCGATGGCGGCCGGAGCGCTCTGCGAGGTGCTCGGCGGAACTCCCGAGCAAGTGGAAAACGCTGCGGAAATCGCGATGGAACACAACCTTGGCCTGACCTGCGATCCGGTGGCCGGACTGGTGCAGCTGCCCTGCATCGAGCGCAACGCCATCGCCGCCGGCAAGGCCGTCGCCTCGGCACGGATGGCGCTCTACGGGGACGGCCAGCATATCGTCTCCCTGGACACGGTCATCGAGACCATGCGCCAGACCGGCCGGGACATGTCAAGCAAGTACAAGGAGACCTCGGAGGGCGGCCTGGCCGTCAACGTCATCGAGTGCTGACGGCAGCCGGTTTCGCGTGCTGACGGCCCCGAAGTCCGGCTCAGAAGGCCAGCAGCACCTTCCCGGAAACCGCTGAATTCCGTGCCACATCGAACGCCTCCAGGCCACGCTCCAGCGGAAACTCGTGCGTCACCACGGGATCGGCGTACAGCGAGCCGTCGGCCAGGGCGGCGATCACCTGGTCGATCTCGTCGTTGAACCGGAAGGAGCCCACCAGTTCCAGTTCGCGGGTGATGGCCAGCGATACCGGCACCGGCTGCGGGCCGGAGGGCAGCAGCCCGACCATGACGATCCGGCCGCCGCGCACGGCCCCGCTGATGGCCGAGGCCAGACCCTGGTGGGTTCCGGATGATTCAATGACGACGTCGGCCTCCACCGCGGCGATCGCCTCCGCCTCGGTGGCCAGCAGCACCTCATCCGCGCCGACGGCGCGGGCGATATCCAGCGGTTTCTGGTGCATGTCCACAGCCACAATGCGCCCGGCACCGGCCCGTTTGAGCACCGCCACCGCCAGTGCCCCGATCGGGCCGCTACCGACCACCAGCGTGGTCTTACCCGCCACCTCCCCCGCCCGGCCGACGGCGTGCCAGGCAACGCTGGCGGGTTCCGCGAGCGCGGCTCGGCGCAGGTCCAGCGCCGCGGGCAGCGGGCGAAGCATCCGGGAGGGCAGGTTGGCAAAGCTGACAAAGGCGCCATCGGTGTGCGGGAACCGTGCGGCGCTGCCCAGGTAGGTGCAGCCGGGTGACAGATTGGGCCGGTCCAGCGGATAGCGCGCCGTACCGGGTGCCGGCGAGGCGGGATGGATGGCCACCGGAGTTCCTGCCGCCGGCCCCGTTCCGTCCGCCGCGGCTCTGGCCACGGTGCCCACCACCTCATGCCCCAGCACCATCGGGGCCTTGAGCACGGATTCCCCCGCCGCACCGTGCAGCCAATAGTGCAGGTCGGATCCGCAGATTCCGCCGTAGGCGATTTTCACCACGGTTTCATCCGGGGCCGGCTCCGCCACCCGGACCTCCTCGATCCGCAGGTCTCCCCGGGCGTGGGCCACCACCGCAGCCGCCCGTCCGGGGATTCCGGCTGACGCGCTCATCGGCTCCGCCATCCTCACACCACCACCGTCATGCCGCCGTCGACGAATATTGTCTGTCCGTTCACAAAGTTCGAGGCCTCCGACGCCAGCCACACCACCGGTCCGATCAGATCCTGCACTGTGCCCCAGCGGGCCGCCGGGGTCCGGCCGAGGATCCATGCATTGAAATCCGGGTCATCCACCAGGTTCTGCGTCATCTCGGTGTGGATGTAACCGGGGGCGATGCCGTTGATCTGCAGCCCCTCGCCGGCCCACTCCGCCGTCATGGCGCGGGTCAGGTTCCGCAAGCCGCCCTTGGCCGCTATATACGGAGCGATGGTGGGGCGTGCGAGGTCGGCCTGCACCGAACAGATGTTGATGATCTTTCCGCGGCCGCGGTCAATCATCCGCCGGGCCGCCTCCCGCCCGACCAGGAAAGCGCTGGTCAGGTCCGCGGCCAGCACCCGATCCCAGTCCCTGACGTCAAGGTCCAGCAGCGGCACCCGGTGCTGGATGCCGGCGTTGTTGACCAGGATGTCCAACGGCCCAGCGTTGTCCTCGATCCAGCGGATGCCGTCGGCCGCTGACTGTGCATCGGTTACGTCAAAAGCCCGTGACCGGATCCGGCCCGTCGGAAAGTCCGCCGCCAGCTCGGCCTCGGTTGCCCGCAGCCTCTCCTCGTTGAGCCCATTGAGCACTACCGTCGCGCCCGCCCCGGCCAGCCCGCGCGCCAGCCCCTTGCCGATTCCCCTGCTCGATCCCGTTACCAGGGCTATCCGCCCGTCCAGCCCAAAAAGCCCGCTCATCCTGCTCTCCCTCGGTGAAGTACCGCTCTGGCTCGGCCGCGTGCGCCGGCGTCGCTGGCACCAGCGATGGTCTGGCGCAGCCCGGCCCGAGACGTGTCACATTTGTTCAGTATCCTAACCTTCATTCAGTATGATGAACAGCATGACTGCACCCGAACTCACCATCGCGATCGCCGTTCCGCTGGAAACCGAGCAGGTGGACTACATCCGGGCCGTCGATCCGTCCGTCACGGTCCTGCACGAACCGGATCTGTTGCCGCCGGAGCGTTTCCCGGCGGACCACTCCGGCGATCCGACCTTCCGGCGCACGCCCGAGCAGGAGGAACGCTACTGGACAATGATGAACTCCGCCGATGTGCTCTACGGGTTCCCCAACGAGAGCCCGGCCGGGCTGGCCAGGATTGCTGCCGAGAGCACAAGACTGCGCTGGATCCAGGCCATGGCAGCCGGAGCCGGCGGCGCCGTCAAGGCATCCGGTGTCCCCACTGCCCGGCTGCAGCAGCTCACGATCACGACGTCCGCCGGTGTGCACGCCCTTCCGCTGGCGGAATTCGCCATGCTCGGTGTGCTGAACGGCCTCAAGCGCACCGCCGAGCTGGCCCGGGACCAGCGGGAGCGGACCTGGCCGGAACTTCGGACACCCACCCGGCTGGTCAGCGGGTCCCGGCTGGTCATTGCCGGACTCGGGGAAATCGGCCTGGAGACCGCCCGGCTGGCCCGTGCCCTGGGCATGAGCGTCAGCGGCACGAAGCGCTCGATGGAACCTCTGGATGGTCTGACGCGGGTGACGGACAACTCCGGCCTGCCGGACCTGCTGGCCGAGGCCGACGCCGTGGTTAACACATTGCCCGGTACCCCGTTCACGGACAAGCTCTTCAACCGGGAAATGTTCGCTGCCATGAAGCCCGGAGCGGTATTCGTCAACGTCGGCCGCGGCACGGTTGTGGACGAGGCGGCACTCCTGGACGCGCTGGCGGCCGGCCGGGTCTCGTACGCCTGCCTGGACGTCTTCGCCGTCGAGCCCCTCCCGCTGGACAGCCCGCTGTGGAACCACCCGCGGGTGCTGGTTTCTCCTCACACCTCCGCGCTCAGCGCCGCCGAGAACCGGCTGATCGCCGAGCGGTTCCGCTCCAATCTGCGCACCTTCCTGGCTGGCGGGGAGCTGCCGCACCGGGTTGACCCGGTCCACTACTACTGAACTCCTCAGCCC
>JALYYI010000003.1 GCA_030946705.1 Actinomycetota bacterium
TTGCTGGTCCTGCACATTCGCCGGCCCGCAGACCTGCCGGCCGAGGATACGGCGGCGCGGGGCTCCGACCCCTCCGACCCCTCCGACACCTCCGACCCCTCCGGTCTCCAGTATGCGCGGAAAGCTCCCTGTTGAGGTGGCACTTCGCGCCCAATTTTTCGAAAACATGGGCGCAAGCTGTTCTTTCAACGGTTAGGACTGGCTACTGAAGGCGGAGTCGAACGCTGCCGTGGCGGGGGAGAAGTTGTACTTCTTCAGCGCAGTCAAGGCCTCGGGGGCACCTTCGAGCCGGTCCATTCCGGCGTCCTCCCATTCGACCGAAATCGGTCCGTCGTAGCCGATGGCGGTCAGGGCGCGAAAGGCCGATTCCCAGGGCACGTCGCCGCGGCCGGCGGAGACGAAGTCCCAGCCGCGCCGTGGGTCTCCCCAGGGCAGGTGGGAGCCCAGCACGGTGTTCCGGCCGGTCATCCGCAGCTTGATGTCCTTGCAGTCCACGTGGTAGATCCGGTCCTTGAAGTCCCAGATGAAGGACACCGGGTCGATGCCCTGCCACATGAAATGGGACGGGTCCCAGTTCAGCCCGAACGCTGCGCGGTGGCCGATCGCCTCCAGGGTCCGCACAGTGGTCCAGTAGTCGTAGGCGATCTCGGAGGGGTGCACCTCATGGGCGAAACGGACACCGCACTCATCGAAGACGTCCAGGATGGGGTTCCAGCGGTCCGCGAAGTCCCGATAGCCGGCCTCGATCACCGCTTCCGGGACGGGCGGGAACATGGCCACATACTGCCAGATGGAGGATCCGGTGAAGCCGACGACGGTCCTCACCCCCAGCGCGCGGGCCAGCCTGGCGGTGTGCTGCATTTCCTCCGCGGCGCGCCGGCGGACACCCTCGGGGTCGCCGTCGCCCCAGACTTTTGAGCCCACAATGGCCCGGTGGCGGAAATCGATGGGGTCATCGCAAACGGCCTGGCCTTTGAGGTGGTTGGAGATGGCCCAGACCTTCAGGTTGTATTTGTCCAGGACCGCGAGTTTGCCGGCGATATAGTTTTCATCGTCCCAGCGCCAGGCGTCCAGGTGGTCCCCGGAAACGGCGATTTCGAGGCCGTCGTAGCCCCAGCCGGACGCCAGCTTGGCCACCTCCTCGAAGGGCAGGTCCGCCCACTGGCCGGTGAAGAGGGTGTACGGGCGGGGCATGGGTGGCTCCTTCTGCTGGGAAAGCGGGCTGCCGGCGGGCGCCGTGGCGCCCGGATTGCTGCCGGGCTACGGCTGGGCGACGTCTATCACCATGCTCCTGGCGGCTGCGGACTCCTCGACGGCGGCGAGCACGCGCTGGACCTGCAGTCCTTCCTCGAAGGAGGGCGACGGCGGCACACCGGCGCCGATGGCGAGCAGAAAGTCGCGCGCCTGGTGGGTGAAGGCGTGTTCCCAACCCAGGATGTGGCCCTGCGGCCACCAGGCGTCGAGATAGGGATGCGAGGGCTCGGTGACGACGATGCGGGTGAAGCCCTGCTGCGCCGCAGGAACGGTACCATCCAGGAACGCCAGCTCGTTGAGGTTTTCCAGGTCGAAGGCCAGGCTGCCTTTGCTGCCGAAGACCTCGATCTGCAGGGAGTTCTTACGGCCCAAGGCGACCCGGGAGACTTCGATGCCGGCCACCGCACCCCCGGTGAGGGACAGCGTGGCCCAGGCGGCGTCGTCGACCGTTACCGCTTCCGCACCGTGAGGGCCGGGACGCTGGGTCACATAGGTGTGCAGCTTGCCCGAGACCTCGGTGACCGTGGCGCCCAGCAGGTACTGGACCTGGTCGATCGCGTGGCTGGCAATGTCCCCCAGGGCACCGGACCCCGCGGTTTCCCTGCGCAGGCGCCAGGTCATCGGCGCCTGGTCATCGGAGAGCCAGTCCTGCAGGTAGGCGGCACGGACCTGCCGGACCGTGCCCAGCCTGCCGCCGGCAATGAGCTCCCGGGCCAGCGCCAGGGCCGGCACCCGGCGGTAGGTGAAACCGACCATGGACTGCACGCCGCGCGCGCGGGCCGCCTGCGCCGCGGCCGCCATGGCCTGGGACTCGGCCAGTGAGTTGGCCAGCGGCTTCTCCACCAGCACATGCTTGCCGGCCTCCAGCGCCGCGATGGCGATCTCCGCGTGCAGCCAGCCCGGTGCGCAGATATCGATAACGTCAATGTCCTCGCGGGCAATGACCTCGCGCCAGTCCGTGGCGGATTCGGCCCAGCCGTACCGGGCGGCCGCTTCCGCCACTTTGGCGGCATCGGTACCCACCAGAACCCTCTGCTCGAAGGCGGGTACGTCGAAATAGGCCGCGACGTTGCGCCACGCGTTGGAGTGCGCCTTGCCCATGAAGGCATAGCCGATCGCGGCGATGCCGAGGGGGCGTCCGGGAGTCTGTCCCGTGTCCGCGCGCTGCTGTTCAGTCATGGTGGCGCTTCTCAGAGGTTACTGGCCGTCGGATCCCAGTCCTCGGGAAGAGGTTCCGCGGCTTCGGCGCGGCTTTGCAGGGATACGAACTCACCGGTGTCGATGGATTCTGCGATCGAGACCATGGCGTCGAGCACGTGGTAGGCCATGGACCCCTGTGCCCGGTGCGGGCGGCCGGCCCGGATGGCCCGGGCCATTTCCAGCACGCCCGAGCCGCGGGTGTTGGTGGCTCCGACGGCGGGAATGGTCTCGGTCCGACCGGAACCGCGCCGGGTCAGCAGGACATCGCCGTCGAAATTGTTAGGGTCCGGCAGGGCAATCGTTGCCTCGGTTCCGGTGATCTCGACGAAACCGGCCCGACTAAGGGGGGAATCGAAGCTGAAGATGCTTTGCGAGGACTCCCCGCCGGCAAACTGGGCAATCGCGCTCACGTGCGTCGGCACGTTGACGGCGAATTCCTCGCCGGCCCTGGGCCCGGAGCCGATAACGCGTGTTTCGCGGGATTTGGAGCTGAGGGCGGCCACCCTGGCAATGGAGCCGAAGGTCTGCACCAGGGTGGTCAGGTAATACGGCCCGATGTCGAACAGCGGTCCGGCGCCTTCCTGGAAGAGGAACGCGGGGTTGGGATGCCACGACTCGGGCCCGGGGGATTGCATCAGGGTCAGCGCGGTCAGCGGGACGCCGATGTCACCGCGCCGGATCACCCGCAGGCCGGTCTGCAGACCGGCGCCCAGGAAGGTATCCGGAGCGCAGCCAAGCCGCAGCCCGGCGGCGTCCGCGGTCTTGAGCAGTCTGAGTCCGCTTTCGCGGTCCAGCGAAAACGGCTTCTCGCTCCAGACATGCCTGCCCGCGTTGATGGCCGCCGTGGCGACCTCCACATGGGCCGCGGGAATGGTCAGGTTAACCACAATCTCGACGTCGGGATGGGCCAGTGCGGCGCTGACTCCACCGGAGGCCGCGATGCCGAACTCGGCCGCGCGCTCCGCTGCCACCTGCTCAAACATGTCCGCGACCACGTGGACCTTGACGTCCGGGAAGCTGGTCAGGTTCTTCAGGTATTCCCTGCTGATGACCCCGGCACCGATGACGGCGACGCCGACCGGGCCGGATTTGGGGATCTGCCGGCTCACTTGGCTGTCCCTGCCGTGAGGTAGTTGAGGCTGTCCGCCACCGCGTCGAAGATGTCACCGGTGAAATCGTCCAGTTCGACGACGCCGACCTCCAGTGAGGGGGCGGCCTCGATGACGTCCCAGATGGGCATATTGCCGGAGCCAACGGCCACCTGGTCCTTATCCTCCTTGGTCAGCGGGCCGTCCTTTATATGGATGAGTCGGACCCGGTCGCCAAGACGCTGCAGCAACGCCGCCGGATCTTCTCCACCGACGGCGGCCCAATAGGTATCGACTTCCAGCACGACGTCGGGATCGAGGTGCTCCGCGAGGACTTCAAGGCCGGACCGGCCATCGATGCGTGACTCAAGTTCGAATTCGTGATTGTGGTAGCCGACCCGGATCCCATACTCCGCCCCCTTCCGGGCGGCGGCATTGAGTGCAGCGGCGGTTTCCCTGATCTCCCCCGCCGTGCTCCAGCGGCTGCGGTCCACATGCGGATCGATGACGGTGCCAATGCCGAGCCGCTTCGCCGCGGCAAAGATTTCCTCCTGGTCCGCGCGCAGCAGCGGAGCATGGCCGGACGGCGCGGTGAGGCCGTTGGCCCGGAGGGCGTCAGCCAGCTGGCCGGCGGTGGCAACGAAATTGTACGGCTCGACGGCCGTGTAGCCGATGGCGGCCACCCGCTCGATGGTGCCAGGCAGATCGGACTCCAGAGGGCCGCGGACGGTGTAGAGCTGAAGGGAGTAGGTCACGGTTCCTCCTTGCGGGTTCACGCTGTTTCAGTTTCACCCTAAGGTAACACCATGCGCCGTTCTGCCTGCCGGAGCCGCGACGGCGCCCGCCAGCGGCTTTTCGTGCGCAGGAGACCTCTTCCGGCTGCTCGCGATGGGCGTGCCCGGTCCAGGGCCTTGCTCGCGGAAATCACCGGCCTGGCCCGTTCAACCGCGGCAGCCCGCATTGAAGCGCTCACTTCAATCTGATCCGCGTCGCCGACGGCGGCGCGGAATTATCGAGGTTCTCTTCCGGCTGGTCTAGCAGGACCGGAGTGTCACTCCGGTCAACGACCAAGTGGAGAGAAGTAGAACCTAGCCGCGCTCGCCGGGCGAAAGCCGGGCTAGAGGGATTCCGTTTCCGGACAAGCAGAACGACGTCTCCAGCCATGTCAGACCTGCCGGGCGAGCGACTGTTCTCATGGGCGTCAGAGCGCGCAGCCGTCCGCACCGCAGGCCTCGCCGCCGGCGTCAGCTCCCTCGCCGGCGCCTACCATGACCAGGGGGTGGGCTTCCTGCCAGGCTTCATTGAGCGCCTGGCTGAAGAGCTCGGCCGGCTGGGCGCCGGAGATGCCATATTTGCGGTCAATGACGAAGAACGGGACACCGGTGATGCCCAATGCCCGGGCCTCGGCGAAGTCCGCGCGGACCTCGTCGGCGTACTTTTCCGTGTCCAGCGCCTGGTTGATTTCCCCGGCATCGAGTCCCAGACCGA
>JALYYI010000014.1 GCA_030946705.1 Actinomycetota bacterium
GGCGTCCGCGTCAACGGCGCGACCGTCACCAAAACCCATCTGGTCCTCTCCGTTCGGAAAGACACGATCGAGCGGATCCAGGTGATCCCGCTGGCGGGGCTGGGAACGCCGTCGCAGGGCGCCGCGGTGGAGCCGGCCTTCGACGAGGAGCTCTACAGCTGCAATATGGGTGGCACCGATTATGAGGCGCCGGTGATCCGGCTCGGCTACACCTCCTATCTGACCCCGCCGCGGATCTATGACTATGTGCTCCCCGCGGAGGGCCGAACGACGGAGCTGCTGCTGCGCAAGGAAACCCCGGTCCTGGGCGGGTACTCCCCCACCGACTACGCCGCCGAACGCGAGTGGGCCACTGCGGCGGACGGCACCCGGATCCCGCTCTCGGTGATCCGGCGCGCCGATCTGCGCCGCGACGGCTCCAGCGCGGGTGTGATCTACGGCTACGGCAGCTACGAGGTCAGTATGGATCCGGGCTTTTCCGTCCCGCGGCTGTCCCTGCTGGACCGCGGCATCGTCTTCGTGATCGCCCACGTCCGCGGCGGCGGCGAGATGGGCCGGCCCTGGTACGACGCGGGCAAGAAGCTGCTCAAGAAGAACACCTTCACCGACTTCGTGGACGCCACCGACTGGCTCGCCGCCTCGGGTTGGGTCGATGCTGCCCGGATCGGCGCCCTGGGCGGTTCCGCCGGCGGCCTGCTGATGGGGGCGGTAGCCAACCTGGCCCCGGAAAAGTATGCCGCCGTCGTCGCCCAGGTTCCGTTTGTGGACGCGCTGACCACCATCCTGGATCCGGAGCTGCCGCTCTCCGCGCTGGAGTGGGAGGAATGGGGCAACCCGATCACGGACCCGGAGGTGTACCGGTACATGAAGGAGTACACCCCGTATGAGAACATCCGGGCTGCGGCCTACCCCAGGATCGCCGCGGTGACCAGCTTCAATGACACCCGTGTGCTGTACGTGGAACCGGCCAAATGGGTGCAGGCGCTGCGCGAAACGACCACCGGCAGCGCGCCGATCGTGATGAAGATCGAGATGGACGGCGGGCACGGCGGGGCATCGGGCCGCTATGAGGGATGGAAGACCCGGGCCTGGGACTACGCGTTCCTGGCCGACGCCCTCGGTGCCGGCGAACTGCGCTGACCCCCTCCGACCCTCCCCATCGGGTGAGCACTTGGTGTTGGATACAGCCCTGTATCGAGCATCAAGGGCTCACTCGATGAGGTTAATGAGCTTGACAGCGCCCCTTGTTTGGGTATTACCTAATGAACATTCGGTAAGGAAAGTGAGAGGTGCCAGATGGCAGCAACCGGAGCGGGCACCGCTCATCCCCTGCTGGCGGGCGACCACGCCTCCGAATGGCTGGGGATTGAGGTCCTCAGGCTCGACGACGGCCACGCCACCATCCGGATGACCCTTCGCCGCGAAATGATGAACGGCTTCGGCATCGCGCACGGCGGAATGATCTTCGCCTTTGCCGACTCAGCCTTCGCCCTGGCCTGCAACCCGGCCGACGGCGACGGCAGTACCGTGACGGTGGCCTCCGGCGTGGACGTGAATTTCCTCAGGCCGAGCCGCGAGGGCCAGGTGATCACCGCCGTCGCCAACCGCCGCGGCCACCAGGGCCGCAGCGGCATCTACGATGTCCAGGTCCTCGCCGGCGATCCGGAAGACCAGGAGATCCTGGCCGAATTCCGCGGCCGCAGCCGGACCATCCCGAACAAGAGCTAGCCGCACCCCGTCGGCCCCCCACCCCAAAAGAACCAGAGAGGTCCGTCACTGATGACCGACTCCGCAGTACTGAATCCCTCCCAGTTGGACCCGGCCGAAACCATGAGCCGGGACGAGTTGGAGGCCGTGCAGCTCAGCCGCCTGAAGCACACCTTGGCCTACGCCTACGATCGCGTCCCGCTGTATAAGCGCAAGTTTGACGCCGCGGGGGTTCACCCGGGCGACCTGCGCGAACTGGCCGATCTGGCCAGCTTCCCGCACACCACCAAGGAGGACCTGCGCGCCGAATACCCCTTCGGCATGTTTGCCGTGCCGCAGAATGAGGTGGCCCGAATCCACGCCAGCTCGGGCACCACCGGCCGGCCGACCGTCGTCGGCTACACCAAGAACGATCTGGCGATCTGGGCGTCCCTGGTGGCCCGCTCGATGCGCGCCTCGGGGGTCCGTCCCGGCCATAAGGTGCATGTGGCCTACGGCTACGGGCTTTTCACCGGTGGCCTGGGAGCCCACTACGGAGCCGAGGCGCTTGGCACCACGGTGATCCCGATGTCCGGCGGGCAGACGGAGCGGCAGATCCAGCTGATCCAGGACTTTGAGCCGGACGTCATCATGTGCACGCCCACGTACCTGCTGACCATCATGGATGCGATGACCCATATGGGCCTGGACCCGCGCAAGTCCTCGCTCAAGTTCGCCGTCTGCGGCGCGGAGCCGTGGACCGAAGAGATGCGCCACGAGCTGGAGGTGGGGCTGGACCTGGACGCCTGCGACATCTACGGCCTTTCCGAGGTGATGGGCCCGGGCATTGCCGGCGAATCCGTGGAGACCAAGGACGGCTGCCATATCTGGGAGGACCATTTCCGCCCCGAGATCATTGATCCCTTCGATAACAGCACCGTCCTGGCGGACGGTGAACCCGGCGAGCTGGTCTTCACCTCGCTGACCAAGGAAGCGCTGCCCATCATCCGCTACCGGACCAAGGACCTGACCCGCCTGCTGCCCGGCACGGCACGGCCGGGCATGCGCCGGATGGGCCGCATCACCGGCCGCAGCGATGACATGATCATCCTGCGCGGCGTGAACATGTTCCCGTCCCAGATCGAGGAAATCGCACTGCGCATCCCCGTGCTCAGTCCGCACTTCCAGCTGGAGCTGACCCGGCCCGAGGGCAAGCGGATGGACGAGCTGGCGATCAAGATCGAACCCCGCGAGGGCAGCACGGCAGCGGAACGCCTGGCTGCCGCTTCAACCTTGCAGGAGCAGATCAAGATCCACGTCGGCTCCACCGCCCGCATCGTCGTCGTCGAACCCGGTTCCCTGGAGCGGTCCAACGGCAAGCTCCGCCGGATCTACGATCTGCGCCCGAAGAACTGACTCCCCCGAGGCCATGGTCCCCATGCCCCCGGATTGCCCACCACGCGAGAGTACGTCCGGCAACGGACCGTTCGCGAGAAACTGAGCCCGATGCCTACCCAGCCAGCACCCGCAACAGCAGAGCCTTCCGCACGGCGCGGCCGGCCCGGCTACGACCAGCAGTCCGTGCTGCAGATCGCCGTCGAGGTATTCAACAGGCACGGCTACGAGGCCACCTCGATGGGCATTCTGGCGGAAAACCTGGGCATCTCCAAGTCCGCGATCTACCATCACGTTCCCTCCAAGGAGGACCTGCTCCGGCTGGCGCTGGAGGAGGCGCTCGGCGGCCTGGAGGGGATCCTGGCCGAGCCGGGGGCCCGCGAGGGAGCCCCGGATGCGCGGCTGGAATTCGTGCTGCGCCGGACGGTGGCCGTGCTGACGGACAAACTGCCCTTCGTGACGCTGCTGCTGCGGCTGCGCGGGAACACCGAAATGGAACGGGACGCGCTGGCCCGGCGGCGGGATTTCGACCACCGGGTGGCCGCCCTGATCGGTTCCGCACAGCAGGAGGGATCGCTGCGCAAGGACATGGACCCGCGGACCATCACCCGGTTGCTGTTCGGCACCATCAACTCGATTGTGGAGTGGTACAAGCCGGGCGGATCGCTCTCTCCGCAGCGCCTGGCCGACGACGTCATCGCGATGGTGTTCAGCGGGCTGCACCGCTAACGGCGTCCGTTGCCCGAAGGACCGGAGCCCGGACGACGGCGCCCCCACGCCGCGGCCCCCACGTCGCGGTCGGCGGCGGGCTCGGCGGCGGGATGGGCGGCGGGGTGGGTGCCCCTGGGGCGGCATTGACGTTCGCACTCGCCAGGAGGACGCTGGCTGCATGGCGATCCAGCTGTCCTCCGCATTGCGTCGGCTGCTTCCGGAGCTGCGCTTCGAACCGAGCGCCAAGCGGGTCCGCGCCCAACTGGGCGAAGTGGGCGTTCTGGACTCCTCGCGGGCGGTGCTGGTCTGGGAGCCCCAACGGGTTGTGCCGAGCTATGCCGTCCCGGAAGAGGACGTCACGGCTGCCCTCTCAGCCGCGGCATCGGATCCGCCTGCCGGACAGAACCCCGAGGCGCTGCCGGTGTTCTTCCCCGGCACCCCCTTTTCCGTCCGGCTCACCGATGGGCAGTCGATGGACGTCGACGGCGGCAACCGCCAAGCTCCGGCGGCGGCCTTCCGGCTGGCGGATCCGGATCTGGCCGGCTACGTCGTCTTCGATTTCGGCTCCTTCAGCTGGTTCGAAGAGGACGATCCCATCGTGTCGCACCCGCGCGACCCCTTCCACCGGGCGGACATCCGCGCCAGCGCCAAGCACGTGCAAGTCTCGCTGAACGGCCGCATGCTGGCGGACTCCCACTCGCCGATCATGGTTTTCGAAACCAACGTTCCGGTGCGCACCTACCTGCCCCCGGAAGACGTGAACTGGCGGGAGCTGAACGCCACCGAGTCTGTGACGCGCTCCGCCTATAGCGGACAGGCCAGCTATTGGGCGGCCGTCGACGGCGATGGCCGGGACATAGCCTGGAGTTACTCGACTCCGCTGCCGGACGCCGCCCAGCTGGCGGGCCTTGTCTGTTTCTACGACGATCGCACGGACGTCACGGTCGACGGCCGGCCCCGGCACAGCGGTTGAGATACCAGTTCGCGCCCATGTTTTCGGAAAACATGGGCGCGTGCTGTCGTCTCAACCGGGTTTCCCCGGGCAGCCTCCGCTCGTGGGGACAGCGACCGCTGTCGGCTGCTACTCCGCGGCCGGACACGGCCGCGCGGAGACCCCTCCCCGGGGCCGTGGCCTTGGTCCGCTACTTCTCGACCAGGGTCAGCACATCGTAGGTGGCGACGACGTCGTCGTTCTGGTTGTGCAGGATCGCGTCCCAGCGGACCTCGCCGTACTCATCCGCTTCGCGCGGGGTGATCTGCTTGGCCGTCAGGGTGACGCGGAAGGAGTCCCCCGCGGCCAGCGGCGTGGTGAAGCGGCAGTCATCCAGCCCGTAGTTGGCCAGCACCGGGCCCGGAGCCGGCTCAACGAACAGTCCGGCGGCCCAGGCCAGCAGCAGGTAGCCGTGCGCCACGATGCCGGGGAAGAACGGATTGGCCGCCGCGGCCTGCTGGTTGGTGTGCGCGTAGAAGGTATCACCGGTGCTGTTGGCGAACGCCGAAATGTCCTCCAGCGTGACCTGCCGCAGCTCCGAGGCGAACGCGTCCCCGATCCGCAGCTCCGCCAGTGACTTGCGGAACGGGTGCTCCGTCCCGAAATTCCGGTCCGCGCCGGTGTGCCACACGCCGGTGACGGCCGTCAGCATGTTCGGGGAGCCCTGGATGGCGGTGCGCTGCATGTGGTGGAAGACCGAGCGGATGCCGCCCAGTTCCTCACCGCCGCCGGCCCGGCCGGGTCCACCGTGCACCAGCTGCGGCACCGGGGATCCGTGTCCGGTGGAGCTGCGCGCGTCCTCCCGGTTAAGCACCAGGACGCGGCCGTGGTGGGCCGCGATGCCGGTGACCAGCTGCCGTGCCACCTGCGGGTCGTTGGTGCACACGGAAGCCACCAGTGAGCCGCTGCCCATCGCTGCCAGGCGCACCGCGTCGGTTACATCCCCGTTCATGCTCTGGTACCCGATCACCGAGGACACCGGGCCAAAGGCCTCCAGCGAGTGCACCTCGGGCGCCTCCGCGTCGGCCCAGTTCAGCAGCACCGGGGACATGAATGCTCCCGCCGCCACGGTGGCCATGCTGCCGTCCG
>JALYYI010000064.1 GCA_030946705.1 Actinomycetota bacterium
CCCCTGGCCCACTGCGCCAACCCCGACGCCCTGCGCCCCGCAAACCGATAGCCGTCGCCGGCAACTTAGCCGACCGTCTCAACGTTCTCCCGGCGACGGGCACTCAGGACACGGTGGCCATCACACACGCGCCCAGATTCCGGATCCGTCCGCACCGGGTTCCAGTACACCGGAAACATGGAGGGCACCGCCCGGTGCCGTCACCACAGAGAGGGGCCCGGTTTTCGTGCCACTTTTGGAACTGTCATGGACTACCCTGGACCAGCGCGCCGTTGACACAGTGCGTGTCCTGGCCGCGGATGCCGTGGAAGGTCGGTAACGGCTCCCCCGGCATGGCCATGAGCCTTGCCCCGGCCGCTTACGTGCTGTTCCAGAAGCTGATGCGCCACGACCCGGAGAACCCGGACTGGCTGGGCCGTGACCGGTTCATCCTGTCCCCGGGCCACACGTCCCTGACGCTGTCCATCCAGCTTTTCTCTCCGGCTACGGGCTGGAACTGAAGGCCTGCGGGCCCTGCGCCCCTGGGGACCGCTGACCCCCGGCCACCCGGAATACAAGCACACCAATGGTGTGGAGGACCACGGGCCCGCTGGGCCAGGGCCTGGCCCACGCGGTCGGGGGTCGCTTACTCCCAGCGCCGCATGCGCGGCCGGTTCGACGCCGACGCCACGGAAGGCAGCAGCCAAAATCGCCCACACCATCTGGGTCATCGCCTCCGACGTCGACCTCCAGGAAGCCGTGACCTCCGAGGTGCTCCTCGCTGGACGGCCACCAGGAACTCGGCAAACTTGTGGTCATCTACGACGAGAACCACATCTCCATCGAAGACGACACCGGCATCTCCTTCACCGAAGACGTGCTCAAGGGCTACGAAGCCTGCGGCTGGCATGTCCAGCGCGTGGACTGGACCAAGACCGGAGAATAGAAGGAAGACGTCCAGGAACTGTACGCCGCCCTGGTTGCCGCGAAGGCGGAAACGTGAAAGCCTTCCATCGTTTCGCTGCGCACCATCATCGCCTAACCCGCGCCCGAGAAGCAGAACACGGGCAACATCCACGGTTCCGCCTTGGGCACCGAGGAAGTCTTTACCCACGCCCGCGCCGTAATTGACCTGCCCGGACCCGGCTGACGCCCACCCATCCGACCAGAAAGACCGCCCGAGACGACGTAGGAGTCTCCGCCCGCCCGGCGCGAGAGCCGGCCCAGTCATGCCCGCAACCTGAAAATGGCCGAAATCCGCGCCCCCTCGAAGAGCATGGCCTCAAAAGGCCGCTACTCGCGGATCCGGGTCAGAGACGGTCAGAGACGGTCAGAGGGGCCTTTTGCACCTGCGGTCCGCGTGGGCCGGTCAACGTTCACGCCTGCGGTCCTTGCCTGTGAGTCCTTGATTTATCCGTGGAAACGATTCCATGAAATCGTTTCCACTATGTCGGCATCACATCAAGTTGTCAACGGCCCGCGGGCAGGCCGCCGGTCTATGTCATCTCCTCTTCGGGGATCTGCCGGACAGGAAGGCGGAAGGTTCGGTTCCCGCCGGTCAGGGTCCGGATTCGGAGCCACAGTCTAACTGGTCACCGCTGAATTGCTGATCTTGGCGTTGATCTTCGTCAGGAAGGACCGCCCGATGATCATCGGGCGGATTCCGGGTGGTTGATCTTGTTGGGATGACCGACCGGCCGGCTGCGCCGCGGAACAGACCAGCTCAACGTCGCGGTTTTCACCCAGCGCCACGAACCGCATTCCCGGGTGACGCTACCCTGCCTGGCGCAATGCATCTGCGTGACCGTCCGCGTCGGGGGCCCGGCTCGGCGCCCTTCCATTCCCCCGAAGCCGAGCCGCGGAAGATGGACGACTTGCCGTCGCCGAGCAGGTCGCGCCGGCAGCCGAGTACTCCCCGACGTCACCACTGAGAGAATTTCGGCGGCGGGCATAAGCGACGCAATGTACATCTGCCCTGTGACCATCGCCGGATGTTGTCCGCCTGCACATAGGTCCTGAAGCCCGGTTCGCCCTAATCTTATCGACGGTCCACTTGTGGGCTTACTCACATTCCGTGAGAGACCAAGGAATGTTTCGTCAAGCGCAGAAACCAGAACCAGAAATCCAGGCAGACGTCCGGCCCCTTTGGGCGTCAGCAGCTTACGTTCAAGGAGATACATGATGAGTACGACGACGGGTCAAGCCCAGGGGCGGGGGCTGGAGGTACGTTCGATCGACTACGTGCCGCTCAACGAACGGCACGGCAAGGCGTCGCACATTGGCCCCCTGTGGTTCATGAGCAACGCCCAGATCGCCACACTGGCCGTGGGACTGATCAGCATCACCACCGGAGGCAATCTGATCTGGTCGCTGATTGCAATCGCCATCGGGATCTTCGTCGGAACCCTGTTCATGGCGGCCCACTCCTCGCAGGGGCCGCAGCTCGGTCTCCCGCAGATGATCCAGTCTCGGCCGCAGTTCGGGTATATCGGAGCCCTGATTGTGTGGCTGTTTGCCTATCTGCAGTACGCCGGGTTCAACATCTTCAACACTGTCCTCGCGGGCCAGGCGATTGCTGGATCAGTGCATGTCGGCTCGGAGAATCTTTGGTTCTGGGTCGTGACGATTGTTGCCGTCGTGGTGGCGATCTTCGGCTACAACCTGATCCATGGGTTTGAGCGCTACCTGACGTACCTCACCATCGCCATGCTCGCGCTGCTGACGGTGGCGGCACTGGCCAACCTCAGCCTGCCGGGTGGTGCCTACAACCTGGGGGATTTCCATCTGGTGCCGTTCCTGGGCCAGCTGGGCGTCGCGGCGGGATACCAGATCTCCTGGGCCATTTACGTCTCCGATTACTCCCGCTACCTGCCGCCGGCATCAGGTCGCGGAACCTTCCGATGGACGTTCTGGGGCAGCGCGTTGGGCGGCATCTGGGTGATGTTCCTGGGTGCGTTCATTGCAGCCGCGGCGGGCAAGGATTTCGACACCATCGGCTCGATTCAAGCCACCGCCGACAAACTCTTCCCCGGCTTCGGGTCGATCGCGCTGTTCATTGCCGCGCTGGGCCTGGTCTCCGTCACGGCCCTGAACATGTACGGCGGATCGCTGACGCTGATCTCATCCATCGACAGCCTGCGGCAGATCCGGCCGACGCTCCGACTCCGCGTGATCACGATACTAATCACTGCCGCGATTTCACTGGTCTTCGCCAATCTCGCGTCCGCGGATTTTCTGGCCAACTTCAACAATTTCCTGCTGCTGGTACTCTACTTCTTCATTCCCTGGACGGCCGTGAACCTCACTGACTACTTCATCGTCCGGAAGGGGCACTACGCCATCGCCGAGATCTTCAAGCCCGGCGGTATCTACGGCCGCTGGGGCTGGCCAGGAATCATCGCGTACCTGGCGGGGTTTGTCGTCATGGTTCCGTTCTTCTCCGCAGGGACACTGTTCATCGGACCGGTGGCCCAGACGATGAACGGTGCCGATATCTCCTTGTTCATCGGGCTGCCGGTCTCGGCCGGGCTGTACTGGCTGCTCACCCGGAACATCGATGTTGCCGCGGAGACCCGTCTGGCCCAGGCCCAGGCCGTCGAACTGGAGGAAGCGGCGCGCGAACACATCCTGCCCTAACCGACATCAGGAAAGGACGAACGGGCGGGCCCCGCTACCCCGGGGGTCCGCTCGTTTTGGGACGTTCCCGCAACTTCTTAGGCAGTCGGAGAACATATCACCCCTTGCGGCGACGGCGAGGAGGACGGGGAGCGGGCGGTTAAACCGTCCAGTGCCATTTCATCCGTGGCGGCGGCGTGGCCACCGTGCACGGTCATCCATTTGCCTTCCATAAACCGCACCTTCTGCGGGGCGTCCGACCAGTTGGAGGGCAGCAGGATGGGGCGCAAGCCGTTCAGCAGCGCGCGCTCGGCCAGCCGCACCGACCGGTTGGCCGACCTCGTGGAGATGAACGTTGCGACCGCGAGCACCGTCGCACCGAGAGCGGTGTCGAGGTTGGAAAGTAGAAGCCAGTCAACCATAGGCCCCATTCAACGCCCTGCCCTGCCTCGCCGGCAATCGATGCCGGACGCCTGCAGAGTCGAACCCGTCGTGACCGTCGTGACCACTGAGTAGGTCCGGAATCGAATTTCCGGGTAGCAACTGCGTTATCTCGTCCTCGAACTGAAGACAGGAAAATTCCAGCCCGAATATGCCGGCAAACCTCAGTTCTCCATAGGTCTGGTCGACGATGACCGCCGCCGCTCGGCTAACACACCGCCGATGGGCACCCTGATCTGCGGAAGGCGCAACGAACCCACCGTCAGGTATGCCCCGAACCGGTCCGGCACCCCAATGGCTCTGTGCACGTAAACATACGAATCACGGCCCCGGCCGAACAACAAGCCCTCCCCCGACGCCGAAGACCACGCCGCCGCACTGGACTGGGCCGACCCGGATGACATCTAAACCCACGAAATGTGTGCCGAACTTTTCAATCAGCAATGGCGACACCTGCGACTCGGCTCCCGTGCCGACGCCATTTCACTTCAACGCGCGCGCCACATCAGCACAGCTCAGAGCCGATTAGTCCTCCGGCCAGTCACGCAGCATTGTCCGACGGCACCCACCCGTCCGCTGCAGGGGCCAACAGCTTCAAACGTCTGGCATCCAAGCGCGGCGCCGCCGCCCGTCATGTCGTTGGGCCCGCCGCCGCCCATGAAAGGGTGTGAGCGAACAGCCCGTTCGAGGGATCGGTGAACCGGCACCGAACAGCACCGGTCCGGACCTGAACAGCCTCCCGGTAGGCCTGCTATGACGGTGTCGATTGCCAGGCTGTCCACGGACGCCGGAGTGAAGTACCTCCTCAAGACCACGGCGCACGGCGATGTGAACGTCCGGAACCTGACGGACTATTACACGAAGTCGGGCAATCCTCCCGGGACGTGGCTCGGCAACGGCGTCGACGGGATCGGCCTGGTTTCCGGGGCCCTGCTCACTGACGAGGCTGCGAAGGCGGTCTTCGAAGCAGCCCAGCACCCGCTAACGGGTGAGCCGTTGGGCCGGCCGCACGGCCACAGGACCACCGTCCACTCATCCCAAGGCCCAAACGTCGGAATGTCGATGCGCGCCCCGGTGGCCGGTTTCGATCTGACTTTCAGCGTCCCCAAGTCCGTCTCGGTGCTGTGGGCGCTCAGCCCGCAACCCGTCCGGGACAAGGTTCTTGCCGCGCACCACCAGGCCGTGCACGAGACCCTGGTCTGGCTGGAATTCCGGGCCATCGGCACCCGGACAGGACGCAACGGCGTCGCCCACGTCCCGGTCCGGGGCGCCATCGCCGCCGCGTTCGACCATTGGGAATCCCGCGCCGGTGACCCGCAGCTGCACACCCACCTGGTGATCGCCAACCGGGTCCAACGCATCACCGACGGCATCTGGGCCACCCTGGACTCCCGCGCCCTGTACAAGGCGGTCGTGGCGGCCAGCGAACACTACAAGGGGCTCCTCTACGATGAACTGCGGCGGAATTTGGGCACGGAGACGGAACTCCGGGCGCCGTTGTCGGCGGAACGCAATCCGAGCCGTGAACTCATCGGCGTCGACGCGGCCCTCATCACCGAGTTTTCCACCCGGACCCGGGCCATCGAACTGGAAAAGGACCGGCTGATGCGCCTCTGGAACCTCGAGCACGGAAAAGATCCCTCCGACACCACCGTCCTGAAGCTGCGGCAGCAGGCCACCCTGGCCACACGCGCCGCCAAAACCAGGGAACCCGTACCGCTGACCGATCGCCTCGAGTTTTGGCGTGGCCGGGCTACCGGCCTGGGCTGCCGGCCGGAACGGCTGGTCGCCGCCACCCTCAACCAATCCCGCCGCCAACCCATCCGGGGCGCCGACCTGTCCCCGGAATGGATTCAGGCCACCGCAGGGCTGGTGGTGGAGCTGGTCGGACAAAAGCGCGCCACGTGGAACCGGTGGAACCTGCTCGCCGAGGCCGAACGCGTGTGCGCCGGCATTCGCATAACCACACCGGCAGAACGGACAGCCATGGTCGAGGACCTTGCCGACGCGGCTGAATTGCTTTCTGTGCCGCTCAACGACTACCGCTACGCCGCGCCGGCCCATGCCATGGCCGACATCGCCACCGATGGACACATCGTGTTCGACCCGCAGGCCGGCCGGATATTCACGAACGAACGCATCCTTGCCGCCGAGGACGCCATCATGGCCGCCAGCCAGGCCACGGACGGGCCAGGACTTGAGCCGTGGGACACCGTCACCACCGACCCCGCCGTTCCGGGCGGCGAAGCGCGGACACTGTTTGCGGACCAGCAGGACGCCGCGATCCACGTGTTGACCAGCCGGCACCGGCTCGACGCCGTCACCGGCCCGGCAGGGGCCGGGAAGACCCTGACCATGAAAGCCATCAGCGACGGATGGCAACACGTCCACGGTCCCGGCAGCGTGGTGGCCCTGGCGCCGGCCGCCGTGTCCGCCGACGTCCTTGGCCAAGCGCTGGGACTCCCGGCCGAGAACACCGCGAAATGGCTCTACGAATCCGAAGGCCCCGGAGCAGCCACCCGCGCCCGCCGCTACCTGCTCGCCCAGGACACCCTCACCCGCCTCCCCCACCTGCAAGGCGGAGGGCAGACACGTAAAAAACAGCGGCAGGCCGTCCAGGTCATGGCGGGCCTCGCGGCCGAGCAATCCCGCTGGCAGCTGCGCCCCGGTCAGCTGGTCATCGTCGACGAAGCGTCCATGGCCTCCACCTATCAGCTCGCAGGCCTGCTCGCCCAGACCAAGGCGGCAGGAGCGAAAATGGTGCTGGTCGGCGACCCGGCCCAACTGGACGCCATCGACGCCGGCGGAATGCTCGGCTGGCTCGACCGCGCCGGCCAAGCCGTCCGGCTGACCTCTCTCCACCGCTTCACCCATCCCTGGGAAAGCACAGCCTCGCTCCAGCTCCGGGCCGGAAACTACGACGGCGTCCTTGAATACCAGCGCCGCGGACGGATCCGCGCCGGCACCGACAGCCACATGATCGATGCCGCCTTCACCGGATGGGCCACCGACCAAAAAGCCGGCCTGACCTCCATCCTCATCGCCCCGGACAACGACACCGTCCGCACCCTCAACCAGCGCGCCCAGGACGAACGGGCCATCAACGGCACTCTCAACTCCCGGCACACCGTACCGTTGAGCGACGGACTCACCGCCGGCCGTGGAGATCTGATCCTGGCACGCCGCAACGACCGCAGCATCAGGGACAGCCGCGGCGGCTTCATCCGCAACGGCACCCTCCTCACCATCGCCGAGGGCCCCAACCGCTCCGGCACGGTGGTGTGCACCAGGACGGACACCGGCGCCACCCTCACCCTGGACCGCGGATACCTGTCCCGGTCCACCGAACTCGGCTACGCCACCACCGCCCACCGCTCCCAGGGCATCACCGTCGATACCGGCCACATCGTGGTCACCGAAGGCAGACTCACCCGAGAACTGTTCTACGTCGGCATGACCCGCGGCCGGAACACGAACACCGCCTACGTCATCGAACCCGACACCCACGCGGACGAAGTGACCGACCCGACGGAGCTGCCCCGCTGGCCGGAAATCCTCGGCCAGGTCCTCGCCGCCGAAGGCGCCGAACACACCGCCACCGAAACACGCCAGGAACTCACCCAGAGCACCAACACCCTCCACCAGTTAGCCGCCGAGCACGACTACCTCACCCAAATCGCCGCCGCCGAAGACCTCGCCGACGTTCTCACCCAGCACATGCCCGGTTCGGCCGAGGACCTGCAACACTCCCCCGCCTGGGGGCCCTGCGTCACGGCCTGGAAACGGCTGGCTACTTACGACCGTCCACTTGCTGAAAACGAAGTCCGCCACGCGCTGAGACCGCACGGCGAGGTCCGGGACCTGACAGCCACCATGTACAGCCGCCTCAAAACCGCCGCCGATCTTCACGGCATACCCGATGGCCCGGTCCGCTGGAACAGCAAACGCGCCGACCTGAACAACCTCATCGCCCAGGTCGAGCAACGCATGACCAACCGGGCCAAACTGGTCGCCGCACGCATACCCGCCGTCAAGGAGCCTTGGATGCAGACGCTGGCCACTGCGCTCCGCGACGTCAGCGATCCGGCGACACGGCGGCGAGCGCTCCAGGAAATCCTCATCTACCGGGACCGCTGGGCCATCACCAACAGCACCGAACCACTCGGAACAACATCGAGCTGGGACGAACCGCACATGAAGGACCAGTACCACCGCCTCAAACTAAAACTCTCCCACGCCATCCACACCAACGCCGTCCCCACATCCGCCCCTGCAGCGGACAATCATGTCGTGAAGCCTCGGGTCAACCATGAAACAGCCATGAGGATGTAAACCCTCGAAATCCAATCCACACCCGATGAAGAAGGTCCAATGACATCAGACCCTGTTCCAAGCGGCTCCGCAGCGATCTCCGACCACGACTGGCTGACTCCCAAGGACATCTGCAATCTCTTGCACATTCCTGAACAAACTTTCTACCAGTGGAGAGTCAAGCACCAAGGCTTCCGCGCCTACCGCATTAGCCGTCACTTGCGCATTAGCCGGCGCGACTACGAGTTATGGCTGTTCTCGCGCTTGGCATCCTGAATGTCTCCCAGACCCCCGCTTCCGCTGGGCACGTGGGGCAGGATTCTCCGCGTGAAGGAACAAGGCGGGCGGTGGCGAGCCCGGGCGCGTTACAGGGACACCGACGGAATCACCCGTCTCGTTGAAGCATGGGCAGACACGGGAGCTGCCGCCGAGCGCAGCCTGGTGACGATGCTGAGGGACCGCCAGTCGCCCTCAGCATCCGAAGTGTCACCTACGATGCGCGTCTCGGATCTCAGTGCAATGTGGTTTGAAGAGATCGAAGCCAACGGCCGCGCAGGTCGCCGGACTATCGACGGCTACAAGGACACCTACCGGCGCGTCATCGCGCCGGCTCTGGCCGGACTACGGCTGAACGAGCTCACTACCGGCCGGCTCGACCGTTTCCTGAAGAACGTTGCTGCTGACCATCCAACCACCGCCCGCCATTCCAAGATCGTCCTGACAGGAATCATAGGGCTCGCGGTGCGCCACGACGCGATACGCACCAATCCGATCCGCGAAGTCGGACCTATCAGGATCGCGCCGAAAAACGTGGAAGCGCTGTCCGTTGAAGATGTCCTCGAGCTTCGCGCTGTTATCCGTCAGTGGCAGGACGATCCCAATCACCAAGGGCGGCCGCGGACATCCGATCTCCTCGACGTACTCGACATCTTCCTGGCGACCGGAGCCCGCATAGGTGAGGTCCTGGCCATCCGGTGGCAGGATATCGATTTGCAGGCCAAGCCCGCAACCATCACCATCTCCGGAACGGTCGTACAGGAAAAAGGTCGGGGAGCGTATCGCCAGGATCACCCGAAGACCAAGGCCGGCTTCCGACGAGTGAAGCTGCCTCCGTTCGCCGAGCAAACTCTCAGGCGCAAATATTCGGCTGAGGGACCAAAGGAGTCGGATATGCTGTTTCCGTCATCTACCGGAACAGTCCGCAGTCCGCACAACTTCCGGCGCCACTGGCGGGACGCTCGGTCCGACTCCCCCTACGAATGGGTAACACCCCACGTATTCCGAAAATCCGTGGCAACACTGATCGACCGCGAATACAGCTCCAAGCAGGCCGCAGCGCAGCTCGGCCATTCTGGTACGGCCATCACGGAAAAGCACTACATAGCCAGGGCAACCGAATCCCCGGACCTTACGCAAGCGCTCGAGCAGTTCGGCGGCAACGAACGCCCTAATGGTCCCACCAGATAGAAGCCGACTAGCTCCAGACGAAAGCGAAGAGCAGCTTCCGAAATACCCCGCAAGATCTCACCACCAGCCGTTGGTTTCCAGCCGCAAAACGATGAGTAAACGATGAGTAAGCCCAAAATCAGGCAAGAAAAAAGCTCCCCAACCCAACGTTTCCGCTGGTCAGAGAGCTTTCGGGGTGGAGCTAAGGGGATTCGAACCCCTGACCTCTTCGATGCGAACGAAGCGCGCTACCAACTGCGCCATAGCCCCGGAGCGGCTTGCCGCCGGTCCCCTTAGGCTATTACGGATTGGGCGCACATTCCAAACCGCCGCCCGATGCCCCGCCGCCTGATGCCCGGGCGCCTCCCTGTGGCGGCCGGCCGCGGGTACGACTTCGGTGGCTCTCCCTATCGGTGCCAGCGCCCGCGCTGATGTGTTGCCTAACTGGATTCGAGCCAATCGCTGAAGGTCACGGTTCCGTAAGCATGCCCCGGCACCAGGTTTCGTCCGTCTCGCAGAAACTTCCCGAAGCTGCCGGGCAGCGGCATGGGCACAATCAGGGCCTTTGGTCGGCGGACGATCTTCCACTGCTCGGCGAGCTGACGCATGGTGAGAACCTCCGGTCCTCCGACGGTCACGGTCTCCGGTGACTCCTCCGCCACGGCAGCGTCCACTAGCGCCCGGGCAGCGTCGGCGGTCGCGATGGGCTGGAAGGAGACGCGGCTGAAGACGGGGATCAGTCCCACCCTGGCGCCAGCGGAAAAGATGGAGGCAATCAGGTCGTGGAACTGGGTGGCATAGACGACGGTGGTGGCCAGGCCGGTCCGGCGGTACACTTCCGCCCGCTGGGCTTGAACCTGGTAGTAGGCGTAGTCCGACTGGTCGGAGTTGACGATGGACAGCAGCACGGCCCGTTTGACGCCGGCGGCTTCGGCTGCGTTCAGAAGGGTCCGGGTGGTGTCCGGCATGGCCTGCAGCGCCGCACCGGCTTTCCCGTCCAGGGTCTCGACCAGGACGTCCACGCCGGCCACGGCTTCGGCCAGCCCCTGGCCGCTTCCGGCGTCCGCCACGAGGTACTCCGCACCGCTCACTCGGGCAGGATCATTGGCGGCCGGGGTGTGCAGGCTGAGGGAGCGGGTTTCGTAGCCACGGCGGATTGATTCGGCGACGACCATACGTCCGGCGGTTCCGGTGCCGCCTGCCACTGCAAGCTTGACCATGCCCGAAGCCTATCTGGCCCTGCGCTTTCTACGAGCGGTTACGCGCGGCGGCGCTGCAGTACGTCGTCGAGGTTGCTCAGGCCGTGCATGGGACGGGCCTTGCCGGCCGGCGCGGGGGCCTGGCCGGATGACAGCGCCCTATCGGGTGCTGCGGCGGTTTCGGCGCTCGTCCCGGTGGCCGCGCCAGAGGCGGCAGTATCCGCGGCGGCTTTCTCGGCCTCGGCGGCTTCGGTGGCCTTACTGACGACGGCGGCGGCCTCGGTGGCCTTGATGGAGGTCTTGCCGCTGGGCTTGGGGGCCTCCGGCAGCTCCAGCGGCGCCGGTGCCGGTCGGTCCGCTTTGGCCGCGGCGACGTAGCTGGGCTTGGGTACCTCGACGGGCTGCCAGGTTTCCAGCTCGCCCACTGTTTCGGTCGTGGCCACCTGTGCGTCGGCGGCGCCCTTGGCGGCCACGGCCAGGGCGGCGCTGCGCAGCTCGGCGGCGGTCAGCGGCTTGACGGCCCTGACCGGGGCGGCGGGTGCAGCGGAGCCTCCGGCGGCGGCATCAAAAACGGCGACGGCGGGCCTGTCGGCCGCGGCGGCACGGGCGGCATCCGCCATGCCGGCGGAGGTGGCAGCGCGGCCGGTGGACGCAGCCTCCCGGCCAGCTGAATCGGAAGGCCGCGGCGCCAGGCGGGAGGCCGCCGTCGTCGTCGGTCCCATGGCGGTGCGGAAGGCGGCGTTCAGGCGCGCCTTCCGGCTCCGGACCGTCAGGGCGCGCAGCAGCGCGAGGCAGCCGATGAAGACCACGGCGGCGCCCACGGGGATCAGGCCGCTGGCCATCCCCAGCAGGCGCAGCAGGCCGGAAACTACCGTGGCCAGCAGTGCCAGCAGTGCCACGAGGGCAATGAAGGTGCGGCCGTAGTGGATTTTCAGTGGTGCCGGGGACTTGAGCGGGTGTTTCGCACTGTTGAGGGACTTCGGATTGGACGGCAGCGGCTTGGCGGACGGGACCGCCGCGGGGGAAGTGCTGGTGGTCTTCATCTGAATCTCCTGCGACTGCTTGGTCTGCATGTACATGGAGACCTGTTGGCGTGGGGCCGGAACAGCGGGGAAGGCGACGGCCGACTGTGGAACGGTCGGCGCGGCGTCGGCCGCGAGGGCGCGTTTCCGCCCCCGGAGCATATAGGGGGCAACCCAGATCAGCCAGAGGGCAACAGCAACCAGCAAGATCACTGAGGTATTCAGGGGTGCGTCCACAGGTCCACTTTAAAAGCGGATCCATGACCGGCGGAGCATTAGTCCCGGTGTGTCGCCGGTTACCGCAGAAATACCGGGGATTTCAGGACGTTCACCCCGTGCGGCTGGCCAGCCAGCGTGCCAGCAATCCCTCCGGCACCTCCTCGGCCGTCAGCGCGAAGCTGCGGTGGTCCGCCCATTGCCCGTTGATGTGCAGGTAGCGCGGCCGCAGGCCCTCGTCGCGGAAGCCGAGCTTTTCCACCACGCGCAGGCTGGGGGTGTTTTCGGGCCGGATGTTGATCTCCATCCGGTGCAGCCCCAGTGTCCGGAAGCAGTGGTCGGTGGCCATCGCAACCGCCGTCGGCGCGATCCCGTGGCCGGCACGGTCCTTGTCCACCCAGTAGCCCAGCGTGGCCATCATGGCCGAGCCCCAGACGATCGAGGAAACGGTCAGCTGGCCCACCAGCCGGGGTGCGGCGGTCCCCGGGGGGCGCTCGGTGATGACAAAGGGCAGCGCCGTGCCCGCCCGCGCCTGGTCATTGAGGGCCCGCACCATGCCGCCGAAGGTGGGCAGCTGGCTGCCGGGGATGGGGTTGCTTGCCTCCCAGGGTGCCAGCCAGTCATAGTTTCGGCTGCGGATCTCGGTCCATGCGCTCTTGTCCCGATGCCGGATGGGCCGCAGGGTAATATCCCCTGATTCCAGGGTCACCGGCCAGATGGCCTGCCGCCACACGGTGCTAGACCGGCAGCTGCGCCGCGTACCCGCCCAGCCATTTGCGCAGGTCCGGGCCCAGTTCCTCGTTCTCGCAGGCCAGCGTGACGATGGCCTTGAGATAGCTCAGCTTGTCTCCGGTGTCGTAGCGGCGGCCGCGGAACACCACGCCGTACACGCCGCCGCCCTCGCCGTCGCGCGCTGCCAGAGTCTGCAGCGCATCGGTCAGCTGGATCTCGCCGCCGCGGCCGGGGGCAGTCTCTTCAAGCACCTCAAAAACGCTCTGGTGCAGCACGTAGCGGCCGATCAGGGCGAGGTTGGACGGCGCCTCCTCCACGCTGGGCTTCTCCACCAGCTGGCGCACCCGGACGTGGCTTTCGCCGTCGATCACTTCAATGTCCGCGCAGCCGTAGGAGGAGATCTGCGAGGGATCCACCTCGATCAGCGCCACCACGGAGCCGCCGGTCCTGGCCTGTACCTCCATCATGGTGGTCAGCAGCTCGTCGCGCTCGTCAATCAGGTCATCACCGAGCAGCACCGCGAAGGGCTCATCCCCCACATGCGTCTTGGCGCGCAGCACCGCGTGGCCCAGTCCCTTGGGATCGCCCTGCCGGACATAGTGGATCTCGCCGAGTTCGGTGGCGTGCTGGACGGCGGCCAGCCGCTCGGTGTCGCCCTTGGCCTCGAGCAGCGCCTCGGTCACCGGCACCCGGTCAAAGTGGTCCTCCAGGGCGCGCTTGTTGCGCCCGGTGATCATCAGCACATCCTTCAGACCGGCGCTGACAGCCTCCTGGACCACATACTGGATGGCCGGCTTGTCCACGACGGGAAGCATTTCCTTGGGCATCGCCTTGGTGGCGGGCAGGAAACGGGTGCCAAGCCCCGCGGCAGGAATAACGGCCTTGCGTACTCGGGGTGCAGAAGTCATTGTCCTAGGCTACTGGAGGATGGTGTCATTTGTGCACAGCCTGCCGCGAGGGGTTTCCGGAGTGGCAGGCCAGTGTCCGTCGCGGAAATTCTACGAAGGAGTGCGGTGGGCTCGAAGGCGGAATTGCGGCGCCGGCTGCAGGCGCAGCGTCAGGCGATGCCCGACGGCGACCGCCGGCTGGCCGGTCGGCGGCTGGCGGTGCGGGGGCTGGCCTGGGCGTCGGCCCTTGGTGAAACCGGCGGGCCGTACCCCGGTGCGGCGTGGCCCGCGGACGCGGCGGTGCGATTAACGGATGCCGCGGGGCCAAACCGAGACGGCGCTGGTCAGGTGCCGGACCCTCAGCGCGGCGGGCCATCGCCGTCGTCCCCGCCGGGTCGGATCGCGGCGTACCTCTCCGGCGGGACGGAACCGCCGACCCTCGTGCTGCTGTCCCGGCTGGTTGAGGAAGGTTATGAGATTCTGGTCCCCGTCTGCGAGGCCGGCTTCCGGCTGCAGTGGGTGCGCTGGTTGCCCGGGATCGAGCTGGTCCGCAGCCGCTGGGCGCCGGTGGACGAGCCCGTGGGTAAACGGCTGCCGCTCGCGGTCATGGAGGGGGTCTCCGGAATCCTGCTGCCCGCCCTGGCCGCCGACGTGGAGGGCAACCGGCTGGGCAAGGGCGGCGGCTACTACGACCGGTTCCTGGCCACCCTCGACGGGCTGGAGCACCGGCCGGCGACGGCGGCGGTCGTCTTTGAGCACGAGCTGCTGCCCGCGGGCCGGATCGAATTCGATGAGCTGGACGCCCCGGTGGATGGCGTGCTGACGCCGGACCGGTACAGGGCCGCGGCGAAGCGGGCGTAGCACGGCCTGCACACGCCTCACCTGGCGCGGGACGCGGCTGACCTGGCGCAGGGACGCGGCTGACCTGGCGCGGGGACGCGGCTGACCTGGCGCGGGGACGCGGCTGACGTGCGGTCCGGAGGTGCTAGAATTAGCACTCGGGTCCTAGGACTGCTAATCTTTGCGATTGCGGTCATGGCCCAGACGCGTGTTTTCAGGAGGAAAATCAGTGCCAACCTACGCCTACGCTTGCAAAGACTGCGGCCACGCCTTCGACGCTCAGCAGTCGTTCACGGACAGTACGCTGACCGTCTGCCCCGAGTGCGAAGGGGCGCTGCGGAAAAAGTTCAATTCCGTCGGCGTCGTCTTCAAGGGCTCCGGGTTTTACCGCACGGATTCCCGTGCCGGCAAGGGCAGCACGGTAGCTGCCGAAACCAAGGACTCGTCCGCTTCGGGCAAGGAATCGTCCGCCGCGGGCAAGCCCGTCCCCGCACCCGCGACCGCCGGTGCGAGCTCTGGTGGATCGTCGTCATCATCCGCGTCCAGCTCCACGTCGGGATCCGCGCCTTCGGCCGCGGCAGCCAGCTAGCTCTCTAATTCCTGCGGCCGCTCCTCCACAGGCTGGCGGAAGGAGCGGGCGGCCCACTTAGGGCTGCGGGACGCTGGCTCGGCCTCACACCGGGTCCGTAGCATCGGCCCATGAAGCTTTTCGGCAAGCCATCCCCGCGCCCGGTTCCCGGCAGCTATGCCGCGGCCATCCCGCCGCCATCGCTCCGGCGCCGCTTACGCCGGCTGCTTGGCCTCCACCGCCGGTTATTGGCGGCCCTGCTGTTCTGCGCTGCCGCCGCCCTCGCCGTCGAGCAACTGACACCTGCTCCGTTGGCCATGGCAACCGTCATCGTCGCCGCCCGGGATCTGGCATCCGGCACCACTTTGCTCGCCCCGGATCTGGCCGTGCAGAAACTTCCCGAATCGGCCGTTCCGGCAGCGGCCTTCACCTCAACTGCGGGCACCATGGGGCAACAGCTGGCCGGCCCGCTGCGTAAGGGACAGATCCTGACGGATGCCTCCCTGATGGGACCGGGCATGCTGGTGGGCGCACCGCCTGGCACTCAGGCGGTTCCGGTCAGATTGGCCGATCCGGCCACCGTGCAGCTGGTGAATCCCGGCCAGCTGGTCACGGTCGTGCTCAGCAGCGGCAACGGACTTGAGCAACCAGCGAGCGACGAGGTCCTTGCCGTGGCCGTTCCTGTGCTGTGGAAACCGGTCGGTGCCAGCCAGGGCACGGCGCTGCTTCCCGCCAAGGATACCGACGGGCTGGTCGTGGTGGCGGCCAGCAAGGAAGATGCACTCAAGCTGGCTGGCGCTTCCGCACGGGGAAAGGTGTTCCTGGTGCTGATCAACGCCCCGTAGGGATCGATGCCCCGAAGGCGCCGGCCTCAGAAGACGTACGTCAGCCCCAGTGCGGCGGCTTCTGCGCCTTCAGGTAGGCGTCATAGCCTTCGTCGGGCCGGTCGCCCCACGTCTGCGGCTCGTCCTTGGGCGCCACTGCGGGCAGGGCACCTTCCGGAGTGTGGGCGGTTGCTGGGGTCGTATGCCGGGGTTCTTCGCTCATATCCGATTCTCGTGTCTGGGGGTGTGGTTCTTCTGCTGCCGGGCCCGCGCCGTACTCAAATCCGGGGTTGCCCTCAAGGGAATAATCGGCTCCCGGCGTCCGATGGAGAGGACTGCCGCCGCTACCAAAGGCACGCCGCTCCGAGACCGGCCGTGACCCGGTATCGCCATCGTGTCCCGCCTGGTCCCGGCTGGCCTGGTCCCGGCTGGCCTGGTCCCGGCTGGCCTGGCCCGTCTCTGCGCCCTCCGCCTGACCGCTTGAGTCGTCGCCAGACGCCCCCGGATTTCCCAGCAGCGAGGGCATCCAGCCATCGGATAGCGCCGGGGACAATCCCAGATAGCTGCCGATCTGATCGGCGCAGGAGGATGGATCGGTGAACACTTCGATGGTCCACAACGGCATGTAGCGCCAGCCGAGTTTCTCCAGCAGCTGGGGCCGCAGCCGGCTCCGTTCCCGGACGCTCATGGTGCGGTACTTCTCGGTTCCGTCGGACTCGACCGCCACCGGCGTCGGAATCTCGTCGTCGCGCTTGCCAAGGTTCTGCAGCGGATCCGCGGCGGCAACAATGTCGATCACGCCGTCGTAGTTGTGCCAGACGCGCGCCCCTCGGGCGCGCAGCCGGTCCGCCAGATCGGCAACCAGCGGGTCCTCGCCCAAGGCCTGCTCGCTGGCGGCGGCCCTGGACGACGTGGTCCCCAGCAGGGAGTTGCCGGCCAGTTCGCGGTCAAGCAATTCGTAGAAGTCGCGGGCACCGAAGTTCAGGCGATCCGGGTCCAGGTCCTCGGGCCGGAAGCAGGTGATGATGTGCAGGTGATCGCGGGCCCGGGTCATGGCCAGGGCAAACTTTGCCCGGCCGTCCGGGTCGGAGAGCGGCCCGAAGTTGTGCAGCGCCCGGCCGTGCGGGGTGCGCCCATAGCCCAACGAGAAGATGACACGATCGCGGACCAGGCCCGCGGCGCGGTCAACGTCCACTACGCGGAAAGACTCGGACCCCGAATTGAAGAAGTCCGCGAGCAGCGGATGGTTGGGCATCTGCATCCGTATAGCCTGAGCAACCCGCGCCGCGTGCCGCTCGCTGGCGGTAATCACGGCCAGCGACGAACGCGGATGGACCCGGGCGTGTTCGAAGACCAGATCCACGGCGCGATTGACCTCGGCCACAACGGATTCCACGCCGTCCGTACCGGTTCCGGGAAGGCCAGTGCCGTCCGGAAGGTAGTCGACCACGAGGCACCGGTCCAGCCCGGTGACGGTGTGCCCGTCCGGCATCCGTTCCAGCTGTTCGTCGTAAAAGCTCTTGCTCAGCTGGAGGACCAGTTCCTCATCCACCGCCCGGTAGGAGACGGTCAGCCGGCGGCGCGGCAGCACCCTGGCCAGTGCGCTGAAAGCACTCTGCAGCGGTTGGCGATGCTCTTCGCCACGGGCCACCCGCTCCACGGATACGGAGAACGCCTGCGGGGATGCGGTTTGTTCGTCGCCGAACGCGATCACCTGGTCCGCCCTGGCCAGTGCGGGAAGGGCAGCCTGCAGCGAGGTGGACTCCGCGTCCAGGATGACGACGGCATCAAAACGGTGCGCGGCAGGCACGACAGCGGGCAGCACCAGCGGGCTCGAAGTCCAGACGGGCACCAGATTGGCCAGCAGATCCGGTGCCTGCGCGATCAGGGACTCCAGCGTGACCCGGCCATCCTTGAGCAGGTTGCGCAGCAGTTCCGGCTGCCGGCTGCGGCCGGAGACGGCAGTGTGCCAGTGCCGGGCCAGTTCCCAGCGCAGCCGGGCACTGCCGCTGGAGACGTGGGCCTGGTCCGCGAGGCGGTACTCGGCCTCGAGCTGGCGCAGGCTCTCGCCGTCGGACATGGCCAGATAGTCATCGCCGCTGATCATGGCTTCCAATGCGGACTGCCACCAGGCCAGTTCCAGTTCGGCCCGTGTTTCCGCCGGCGCTACCTCGCGGTCGGCCAGATCATCCAGCAGGTCGCCCAGGCCGTGCTCACGCATGCTTTCCAGCAGCAGGGTCCGCTCCGGAAGAGTTTCCAGCGTCTGCCTGTCCGCCACCAGGGAGCGAAGGCGCCGGATCAGGGCGTCGTTGTCCATCCGCTCCAGCCTTCCACCCTCAGCCGTGCGCTCCAGTGCCACGCCTAGTTTGGCCAGCTCGCCGTCCAGGTGGTGGTAACTCGAGCGCAGGTCCGCGAGGCCCGAGGGCACCGCAGGATGACGCTGGGTGGTGGCGTTGTCGGCCCAGAGGCTGCGCTGATGCTGCACCAGCGCCAGCGAGGTGTGCAGGTCTGCGATGTGGACGCCCGGGCGGATGTATTCCTTGGCCACCCGGCGCAGGCGCGAGCGCTGCATGGACGCCATGTCCACGTTGCGTTCCCGGCGCCAGGCGGAGCTGGCCGTGGCGGAGATCAGGTCCGTGACCGGTCGGTCAAAAATGTCCGGGGTGAACTTATCCAGGCTTTCCCGGACGGCCACCAGCAGCTCCAGCTGTTCGCCCCATTGTGTAAAAGTGCTGCCGTGCCGGATTTCCGCAAAGTCGGAAACCTCCGTCATCCGGGCCCGGAAGGCGGGCAGCCGCTCCAGCAACTCCGAGGCCAGGGCATGGGCCTCCTCGGTTTCCTTGCGGGTGACCAGACGGGCACCATGCCAGGCACTGGTCCTCGCGGACTTGCTGAAACCGCCCAGCTCGGCCGCGCGGCGAAGCCGGCCGGCCAGTTCATTGCGGTCCTTGATGCTGTCCAGCACGCTGCGCTTGAGGCGGACGGTGGTGGACGGTGCCGGATGGATGGACGTCAGCTCGGCCAGCGATTGCATGGCTTGGTATGGCGAGCAGCCCCAGCGCTGGCGCACGTTGTGCAAGGATGCGACGTGGTCCATGAGCTGGTGCCGGTGTTCCGTCAGCGTCCGGTGAAGATTGTCCAGTTTGGGCGCCGTGGCGCTTTCATTCCTGATGATGGCGCGGACCAGCTGCGCCTTGACCTGCTGCGGGCCGGTCTGGGCGCTGAGCTGCAGCAGTATGGAGTCCAGCCCAAGCCCGGTGAAGCGCTGGGCCAACTCGTTCAGGGTGGCGCGTCGCTCCCCCACCACCAGCACCCGCTTGCCGTCATGGACCAGCGCCGAGATGGCGTTAATGGCGGTCTGGGTCTGGCCGGTCCCTGGCGGAGTGGAGACCACCAGGGAGTCCCCCGCCCGCACCATGTCGATCACGTACTGCTGCTGGGCATCGGCGTCGAGCACCAGCAATTCGTCCTGCGGCGCCCGCGTGTCCAACGTCGCAAAGCGGCCGGCTTCGGGCTCCGGCGGGGCGGCAGCATCGTCGTCGAAAGCGGCAAGGCTCAGCGCATCGATCAGCTTGTTCCCGGACAGCAGGGCCGGATCCCTCAGGTTTTCGGACAGATCGGCGAAGGTGGAGACCAGCAGGTGGTGCTCCACCAAGGCGCCGCGGATGGGCTGCAGCAGCCCGCGCAGGCGCTCCAGCACGGGCAACGGGTCAAAGCGGGCGGTGCTGTAGGCCAGCCGCGCCAGGGCCTGCGGGTCAAACGTGATGCCATGGGCCTGGCGCAGGTTGCGCACCAGCGCCGGGTTGATGCGTGCCTGCTCGGTGAGCTGCAGCTCGTAGTCCTCCTGGCCCGGGCGGGCGGTGAGCACGACGGCGGTCAGCAGCACAGGGGCTGAGACATGGTGCGGGGCGGTACCGGGGCCGTTGATCCATCCGGCGGTGCCGGCCGCCAGGTAGCCGACGTCGATTCCGCGGTCCGAGCCCAGTTCGAAAATTTTGGCCCGCAGCGTGCGGGCGGCGCGGACGGCAACGGCGTACTGGCCGGTGTCACGGATCAGGGTGGACAGCCGAGTCCGGCGGCCAGTCAGCAGCTGGGCAAGTCCGGACGGATGGGCGTGAGTCAGATCGATGCAGCCCTCAGGCGTCTTGGTGAACGCCAGGAGTGTGTCCGGGCCCGAGTACGGACCCAGCCCCTGAAGCCACGCCGTGAGCCCTTCGGAACTCTCCTCGTGGCTGACTTGTTCGGACACTTTTGCCTTCTTCTCTGCGCTTACGCGTGACGATCTTGACCATACCGGCATGCCTTCGAGGCTATCCCTGTTGGCTGATTTTGGTGGCCGCGGCACACTGGCAGCGGGCAAAATTCGCCTCCGGGACGGCAATTTCCACTCTGCCCCCGGCTACTCCCATTCGATGGTTCCCGGCGGCTTGCTGGTGACGTCGAGCACGACCCGGTTGACGCCGTCGACCTCGTTCGTGATCCGGCTGGAAATCCGGGCCAGCAGGTCGTAAGGCAGCCGGGACCAGTCGGCGGTCATGGCGTCCTCGCTGGAGACCGGGCGGAGCACAATGGGATGGCCATAGGTCCGGCTGTCGCCCTGCACGCCGACGCTGCGCACATCTGCCAGCAGCACCACCGGCATCTGCCACACCTGGCCGTCCAGGCCGGCTGCGGTGAGCTCCGCACGGGCTATCGCGTCCGCCTTGCGCAGCAGTTCCAGGCGTTCGTGGGTGATCTCCCCGACGATCCGGATCCCGAGGCCGGGCCCGGGGAAGGGCTGGCGTCCCACGATTTCCTGTGGAAGGCCCAGTTGCGCGCCGACCGCCCGCACCTCGTCCTTGAAGAGGGCACGCAGCGGCTCGACAAGCTCAAACTGCAGATCCTCCGGCAGGCCCCCCACATTGTGGTGGCTCTTGATGTTCGCCGCGCCCTCGCCGCCGCCGGACTCCACGACGTCCGGGTAAAGAGTTCCCTGGACCAGGAACTTGATCTGCCCGCCGTCGGATCCTGCCTCAGCGATGAGTGCCCGCTCGGCTTCCTCGAAAGCGCGAATGAATTCGCGGCCGATGATCTTGCGCTTTGTTTCCGGGTCGGAGACGCCGGCCAGGGCGCTCAGGAACCGGTCAGTTTCCTTGGCAACATACAGTTTGACGCCCGTGGCCGCGACGAAGTCGCGCTCCACCTGTTCCGCCTCGCCCTCGCGCAGCAGCCCATGATCAACGAACACGCAGGTCAGCCGGTCACCGACGGCGCGCTGCACCAGCGCGGCGGCGACGGCGGAATCCACCCCGCCGGAAAGGCCACAGATAACCCGGGCATCGCCGATCTGCTCGCGGATCCGCGCCACCTGCTCGTCGACAATATTGCCGGTAGTCCAGTTGGGCTCCAGCTTGGCGCCGTTGAAGAGGAAGTTTTCCAACACCTTCTGCCCGTAGTCCGAGTGCTTCACCTCCGGGTGCCACTGGACACCGTAAAGCCCCTTGGCCTCGTTGGCGAAAGCGGCAACCGGGGCACCCGCCGTACTGGCCAGCACCTCGAATCCTTCCGGAGCCTGATGAACGCTGTCGCCGTGGCTCATCCAGGCGTTCTGATGGTTGGGGACGTCCGTCAGGATGGAGCGCCCCACCCCGATCGTGGTGACGTCCGTGGAGCCGTATTCGCGCAGTCCGGTCTGGGCGACCGTGCCGCCCAGCGCCGAAGCCATGGCCTGGAATCCGTAGCAGATACCGAGGACCGGGACCCCTGCTTCGAACAGGTCGGCGCCCACCGACGGCGCGCCCTCGGCGTAGACGCTGGACGGGCCGCCGGAAAGGATGATGGCGGCAGGGTTCTTGGCCAGCAGTTGCTCGGTAGTTAATGTATGCGGGACGACCTCGGAGTACACATTGGCTTCGCGGACCCGTCGGGCGATCAGCTGGGCGTACTGGGCGCCGTAGTCAACGACGAGGACGGGCTTGTGTAAAGTCTGGGCCAGAGCGGGGGTAGTCACCGTCCAATCTTAACCCAAGCAGCCGGGCGGGTCTGAACCCCAGCCGCGGGGCCGGGCCCGCCGTCGGCCTGCAGACCAGAGCGGGCGGACGGGCCGGTAGGACTTTGCGGCGGAATCCGGCCGATCCACCACTTTTCCGGCCTATCATCCCACCGGGCCGCCCGCCGCGTGCACCGGTCAGTCCTCCACAGCCCCCAAGGGTGGACCCGCCGTCCACAACTGGGCCACAGGGACCTGTCGCAGAGGGGCCAGGCAGACAAAACTGCAGCCATGCCCACTCCACGATTCGCCCCCGAAGACGTTCTCAGCAGGCTGCAGGGGGCCGCCATGCGATCCGAGCTGATCCGCTTCATTACTCCCCGGCAGCTGGACACCGCCCTGCGGGAGAAGAAGATCCTCCGGCTGCGGCGCGGGCGCTATGCGCTCCCGGATCTACCCGATCCGGAGGCGCTGGCCATCGCCAGCGGGGGCGCGCTCTCCTACCAGACCGCGGCCATCTGGATCGGCTGGGAGACGCTGAGGCAGCCGGACACCAACCATCTCAGCATCGCCGCCAATGGGCGTGCCGGCAGCCGGCACCGCCAGGTGCGTTGGCATTACACCTTGTCCTCCGACGGATCCGACGTGGACCGGTACGGCGCACTCACGGTGACGACGCCGCTCAAAACGGTGCTTGACTGCGCGGCCACGCTCCCCTTGGATCAAGCGCTGGCTATCGCCGACTCGGCGCTGCGGCATGGACTGGATCCAGACGAACTGCGGTGTGCGGCCGGATGCTTTGCCGGCAATGGAGCGGCAAACGTCCGGCTGGTGGGCAGACACGCCTGCCTGAATGCCGCGAACGTTTTCGAGTCCGCCCTACGGGCCATCTGCATCCGGACCGGAATTCCCGGGTTCCAGCCGCAACTGCGCATCACCGCCGGGAGCCAGACCTACCGCGTCGATCTGGCAGACCCTGAACGCCGGATAGTGCTGGAGGCCGACAGCTTTGAATGGCACGGATCGCGCAAGGCACTGCACCGGGACTGCCGCCGCTACGACGAGCTGGTCCGGAACGGGTGGCTAGTGCTGCGCTTCAGCTGGGAAAGTGTGATGTTCGACCAGGAATGGGTTGGTTCGGTGATCCGGGACGTGGCCAAACTCCGCGAGCCGGCCCGCGGCGGACGCACCGGTAGGGCTGCCGGCCGGAAACCGGCCTAAAACGCCGAAGCCGGGTGGCATTATCCTACGCGGGCGCCCGCTCGGCCCAATCCGGCTCAGTACCGTTTCGACGCCTGCGGGTTGGCAACCAGCTCACCCGCGACTTCCTTGTGGATCCGGCCCTCCACGATGAAGGACAGGAACGGGATAACCCCGCCGAGGGCGATCAGGATCAACTTGCGGAACGGCCAGCGCATCAGGGACCAGAGCCGGAAATCGGAGATCAGGTAGACCACGTACATCCAGCCGTGCACAATTAGCACCGCGGTGGAAACGTTGAAGCCGCCGGTCACGCCGTAGCCGCCGTCCTGGGCGGCGGCAAAGCCGAAACCGTGCGCGGCGCCGGTGGCCGTTACGGTTCCGCCGGCCATCAGCACCGAGCCGAAAACATACCGGACCACCAACTCGGCGCACAGCAGCAGCAGCATGGAACCGGTCAGGTATGCCATGACCTTGTAGAACCCCGCCGCGGACCTGATCTGCGCCATGGTGCCACCGAAACGGCGCCTGGGCTGCTTGGTCGTATCTGTCACTTTGCTACCTCACTGGAACTGGATGTCGTAGAAGGGTCGTCGTCTGCCGGCAGTCTGTCCCCTGGGCCGCTCGCCTTCTCGAGCTCGGATTCCTGGCGCCGGCGCAGGTCATCCGCCACCAGGCGCCACCACAGGAACACCGCGAAACCGGCGAAGACGACCCATTCAACCGCGTAGAAAATGTTCAGCCAGTTGATCTGGTTGCCCTGGTCCCGCGCCGTGACCGTAATGGGCTTGAGCGGTCCGGAAACCGCGGCGGCCCCCACATCGGTGGCGCCGGCCAGCTCGTTGTTGGCGATGACGAAGGCCGGGTAACTGGTGACCTTCCAGATGTTGATCAGTTGCGCCGTGGAGAGGGCGGCAACCTGGCCGTCCGGCACATTTGGTTTAGGATCCGGGGCCTCGGTGGGGATCAGCCGGCCCTTAAGGGTGAGCTGGCCCGACGGCGGTGCGGTGGCCTGCGCCGGATCGGCCAGCCAGCCGCGGGCCACCGGGATAACGGTCACGGGTGAGGCTGCGGCACCCTTGAGCACCGGAGCACCGTCGACGACGAACGCGGTCACCACCCAGACTCCGGCGGTGCCATCCTGCAGCCGATTCTGGACAATGACCTGCTTCGAGGGGTCGAAATGGCCGTTGGCGGTAATGAGCTGGTCCTCCGCTGCGGGGTGCATCGGCTCGCCGGGCTTCACGACCGACGCCAGCGGTTTGACCGATTCAGTTACCACGGGTTGCGACGTATCGGTCTGGGTGGAGCGGGAAAACTGCCACTGACTGAGCAGCACAAAAACACCGGAAACTGCGAGCGCAAGGATGAGCGCGGCAATCCAACGGGGCTTGAGGGCGGTTTTCAACACCCCTTAAAGGTACTTCGTCCGCCTGTAGAACTCCCAATGGAGCCCGGCGGGGGCCCTACTCGGTCGCGGCCACCCTCCATCGACTTCGTCGGCAGCCTGGCCGACAATGTGCGCCTGGGCAAGGCGGACGCGGAGCTGGCGGAGATCGAAACAGTGCTCGACGACGCCGGCGCATTGGGCTGGGCACGGGCCCTTCCGCAGGGGCTGGCCACGGAGGTCGGTTCGGGCGCGTTTGCGCTGAGCCCTGCGCAGGCCCAGGAACTGGCGCTGGCACGGCTGGTGCTGGCGGATCCGCACACCCTGGTGCTGGACGAGGCCACCCCGCTGATCCATCCGCAGACCGCCCGGACTCTGGAGCGCTCGCCGCCGTCCCGGTGGTCGGGCTGGTCGGGCTGGTCGGCATACCGGCTTGATCTCGACAGGCACGATCAGCGTCGCGGGGCCACCATCAGCGTCGCGGGGCCCGATCGGGCGGCGAGGGCGCGGGGGGCCTTGGTCAGTGGTCGAAGAAGACCAGGCTGGAGTTGATCAGCTCGGCGATGACCTCCGCGTCGTGCGCGCGGCGCAGGGATTCGCGGAAGTTCTCCTTGAACAGTGAACGTGCCATAGTGGCCAGCACCTCCAGATGCTCGGAGAAGGAGCTGGCGGGGGTGGCGATCAGCAGCACCACGGTTGCCGGGCCGTCCACGGCGCCGAAGTCCAGGCTGTAGCCGTAGCGGGTGATGCCGACGGCGATGGTGGTCTGCGTGACGAAGGTACTGCGGGCGTGCGGCAGCCCCACGCCGCCGGGCAGCCCGGTGGCCATCTGGTGTTCGCGGGCGTTGACCTGGGCAAGGAAGCCATCCAGGTCGGAGACGCGCCCGGCGTCGTACATCCGGCGGGCCAGCTGGGCGGAGGCGTCTTCCTTGGAGGTCGCCTCCATCTCCAGGATGACCATTTCCGGCGTCGTCAGTTCGGCGTCGTACCGCTCGAATGAGCCCTCTGTCATGTCTGCCTTTCCGGCCTTGCCTCGTTCTCCGCCGGCCGCAGCGTGGCCGCGCCGTCAGCGCAGCGGAACGATGTCCTCCACACCCATCCGGGCAGCATCGGCGGACTCATCGTCCGGCTGCTGCTGGCTGAGCCGTTCCGCTTCCACCCTGGCCAGATAATGCTTGACCTCGTTCTCCTGCTGCGCCTGGCTCCAGCCCAAAATCCCACCCATCAGTCTAGCGACAACCGGGGCGGCGGAAACACCGCGGTCCCAGGATTCGATGGAGATCCGGGTCCGCCGGGTGAGCACGTCGTTCACATGCAGCGCGCCCTCGTGGGTGGTGGCGTAGACGACCTCGGCCGCCAGGTAGTCATCCGCACCGGGCAGCGGCTCGGCCAGCTGCGGGTCTTCGGCGATCAGCGCCAGCAGCTCGTCGGTGAGGGATCCGTAGCGGCCCAGCAGGTGCTCAATCCGCGCCACATGCACGCCGGTCTCCTCCGCGGTGCGGGTGCGCCGGTTCCAGGCGGCCTTGTAGCCGTCCGCGCCCAGCAGCGGAATCGTGTCCGTGCAGCTGGGCGCCACGCGCTCGTCCATGGTCCGTGTCGCTTCGTCCACCGCATCCTTGGCCATCACCCGGTAGGTGGTGAACTTACCGCCGGCGACGACGACGAGTCCCGGCACGGGGTGCGCGACGACGTGCTCCCGGGAGAGTTTGGCGGTGGAGTCGTTTTCGCCGGCCAGCAGCGGCCGCAGTCCTGCATAGACGCCCTCCACGTCCTCGCGGGTCAGGGGCCGCTTGAGCACCGTGTTCACGTGTTCCAGGACGTAGTCGATGTCCTTGGACGACGCGGCCGGATGTGCCTTGTCCAGCTTCCAGTCCGTGTCCGTGGTGCCGATGATCCAGTGCCGTCCCCAGGGAATGACGAAGAGCACCGACTTTTCGGTGCGCAGGATCAGTCCCACGGTGGACTGGAACCGGTCCCGCGGGACCACCAGGTGGATGCCCTTGGAGGCGCGGACCTTGAGCTGCCCGCGGTCGGTGACCATGGCCTGCGTTTCATCGGTCCAGACGCCGGTGGCGTTGACCACCTGTTTTGCCCGGATCTCGAACTGGCTGCCGTCTTCCCGGTTGACCACCTTGGCGCCGACTACGCGTTCGCCCTCGCGCAGGAAGTCCACCACCTTGACCTGGTTGACGGCATGCGCGCCGTAGGAGGCGGCGGTCCGCACCACGTTGGCCACCAGCCGCGCGTCATCCACCTGGGCGTCGTAATAACGGATGGAGCCGATCATGGCGTCATCCTTCAGGCTCGGGGCCGCCCGCAGGGTGCCGCGCCTGCTCAGGTGTTTGTGCATGGGCACGCCGCGGCTGTTTCCCGAGGTCAGGCCCAGCGTGTCATAAAGCAGGATGCCGGCCCCCACGTAGGGCCGCTCCACAAACCGCTTGGACAGCGGGTAAAGGAACGGCACCGGCCGCACCAGGTGCGGGGCGATCCGCTGGATCAGCAGTCCGCGCTCCTTCAGCGCCTCCTGGACCAGGGCGAAATCCAGCATTTCCAGGTAGCGCAGGCCGCCGTGGATCAGTTTGGATGAGCGCGACGACGTTCCGGCGGCCCAGTCGTTCGCCTCCACAATGCCCACGGTCAGCCCGCGGGTCACCGCGTCCAGGGCGGAGCCGGCCCCGACGACGCCCCCGCCGACGATCAGGATGTCCAGTTCCTTGCCGGGCTCCACCGTCGCCCGCAGCGTGGCCAGCGAGGCCTCGCGGGCCTGCGGACCAAGGTTGGCGGCGGGGTGTGCTGCTACAGACATGGCGGACCTCCTGGAGATACAACGTTCTGGTGAGTTCACCATACTTCGTTGTGCCGCGGAAGGGCAGGTGCCGGTGCGGGGTCAGGCGCCCGAGTAGGGCGAGACCACTACCTCCACACGCTGGAATTCCTTCAGGTCCGAGTAGCCGGTGGTGGCCATCGACCGGCGCAGCGCGCCGATCAGGTTGGAGGTGCCGTTGGCGTGGTGCGCCGGGCCGAAGAGCACTTCCTCGAGCGGGCCGATCGTGTCCAGCCGGACCCGGTCGCCGCGGGGCAGCTCCGGGTGGTGCGCCTCGGCGCCCCAGTGCCAGCCCTGGCCGGGGGCCTCGTCGGCGCGGGCCAGGGCGGAACCGAGCATCACCGCATCCGCGCCCATGGCGATGGCCTTGACGATGTCGCCGCTGGAGCCCATGCCGCCGTCGGCAATCACGTGAACGTAGCGGCCGCCGGATTCATCCATATAGTCCCGCCGCGCGGAGGTGACGTCGGAAATGGCGCTGGCCATCGGCGAATGGATGCCCAGGGCGCGCCGCGTCGTCGTCGTTGCTCCCCCGCCGAAGCCCACCAGCACGCCGGCCGCGCCGGTGCGCATCAGGTGCAGCGCGGGGGTGTAGCCGGCTGCGCCGCCGACGATGACCGGGACATCGAGCTCGTAGATGAACTGCTTGAGGTTCAGCGGCTCGGCGGACTTGGAGACGTGCTCGGCCGAGACGGTGGTGCCGCGGATGACGAAGATATCCACCCCGGCGTCGACCACCGTTTTGTAGAATTCCTGGGTGCGCTGGGGCGTCAGGGCGCCGGCCACGGTGACCCCGGAGGTGCGGATCTCCGCCAGCCTGGAGGTGATCAGCTCCGGCTGGACCGGGGCCTGGTAGAGCGTCTGCAGGCGCTTGGTGGCGGCGGAACTGGTGGCGGATGCCTCCAGCTGCGCGATCTCATCCAGCACCGGCTCCGGGTCCTCGTACCGGGTCCAGAGGCCCTCCAGATCCAGCACGCCGAGCCCTCCGAGCCGGCCCAGTGCGATGGCGGTGGCCGGGGACATCACCGAGTCCATCGGGGCGCCGATGACGGGCATGCCGAACTGGTAGGCATCTATCTGCCAGCTGACGGACACGTCCTTGGGATCCCGGGTACGGCGGGAGGGGACAATGGCGATGTCGTCCAGCGAGTACGCACGGCGGCCACGTTTGCCGCGGCCAATTTCAATCTCGTAAGTCACCGGATAAGCCTATCCCAGTGCTGGCGGGCTCCGGGGCGGCGGAGGAGGGTGCCGGGGGCGGACCAGCGGTCATAAACGGCTGTCGGCGGCGGCGTCGTACGCACGGGTAGGACTGTGGCAGCGAAAACGCCCCAGATCGCCCGTTGCGGTGCCAAACTCCTACCGCCGGACACGACCGCAATTTTTGTAGGCTGCGTTGTTGCTGGGCCCACGCTTGCAGGGTTCCCTGGCCGAGCTTGCGCGGCTAGGGAGCCGGTGGGGAGCAACGAGCGCAGCAGCCGGAAAATTGCCGTCGCATCCGGCGCGACCGGCGGGGGCTACTTGGAGCCGTAGTTGGGGGCTTCCACCGTCATCTGGATGTCATGCGGGTGGGATTCCTTCAGCCCTGCGGCCGTAATCCTTACAAACTTGCCCTTGGCCTTGAGCTCCGGCACCGTGCGGGCACCGGTGTAGAACATAGTCTGCCGCAGCCCGCCCACCAACTGGTACGCCACCGAAGACAGCGGCCCGCGGTAGGCCACCCGGCCCTCGATGCCTTCCGGGATGAGCTTGTCATCGCCGCTCACATCGGCCTGGAAATAGCGGTCCTTGGAATAAGAGGTGTTCTGGCCCCGGGACTGCATGGCCCCCAGCGAGCCCATGCCACGGTAGGTCTTGAACTGCTTGCCGTTCACGAAGATCAGCTCGCCCGGGGCTTCCTCGGTGCCGGCGAGCAGCGAGCCGAGCATCACGGTGTCGGCACCGGCCACCAGCGCCTTGCCGATGTCCCCCGAGTACTGCAGGCCGCCGTCGGCAATCAGCGGCACTCCGGCCGGACCGGCAGCCTTGGCGGATTCGTAGATGGCGGTGATCTGCGGGACGCCGACGCCGGCCACCACGCGGGTGGTGCAGATGGAGCCCGGGCCCACACCCACCTTGATGCCGTCCGCACCGGCGTCGATCAGGGCCTGCGCGCCCTCGCGGGTGGCCGCCTGGCCGCCGATCACATCGACATGTGCGGCGGCGGGCTCGGACTTCAGGCGGGCAATCATCTCCAGCACGCCCTGGCTGTGGCCGTTGGCGGTGTCCACGAACAGTGCGTCCACGCCCGCGTCGACCAGCCGCATGGCCCGCTCCCAGCCGTCCCCGAAGAAGCCGATGGCGGCCCCGACGCGCAACCGGCCCTCGTCGTCCTTGGTGGCCAGAGGGTACTGTTCGGCCTTGGTGAAGTCCTTGACCGTGATCAGGCCGCGGAGGATGCCGCCGTCGTCGACCAGCGGAAGCTTTTCGATCTTGTTCTTGGCCAGCAACGCCGAAGCCTCCTCGCGGCGGATGCCCACCCGGCCGGTGACCAGCGGCATGGCGGTCATCACGTCGCGGACCAGGCGGTGCGGGAATTCGGCCTCCGGGATGAAGACCGTGTCCCGGTTGGTGACGATGCCCAGCAGCCGGCCCTCGCCGTCGACGACGGGGAGTCCGGAGACACTGAACCGCGCGCACAGGTCGTCCAGCTGAGCCAGGGTGGCGTCCGGGCCGATGGTGACAGGGTTGGTGATCATGCCGGATTCGCTGCGCTTGACCCGGTCCACCTGCTCCGCCTGGTCGTCCATGGAGAGGTTGCGGTGCACCACGCCCAGGCCGCCCTGGCGGGCCATGGCGATGGCCATCCGGCCTTCGGTCACGGTGTCCATCGCGGCGGAAAGCAGCGGGGTCGCCACCGTGATGCGCTTGGAAATCCGCGAGCTGGTATCCGCCTCGGACGGGATGACATCAGTGTGCCCTGGCAGCAGCAGGACGTCGTCGTAGGTCAGGCCGATCAAGGCGAAGGGGTCATGCGATTCGGACATGGTCACGAGTGCTCCTGCAGCGGGGTTACCGGGTGGGGGTTGCAGCCGACGGCCAGCCCGTCATTACGAGCCTGGTCTGTGCGTGTATCCATCCTAAAACGAAAGCCGGCGCCGCCCTATTCCGCGCGGGCGGCTGGGGCCTGGATGTGCGCCAATTCACGACGGCGGCCCGGGCCAATGGAGGCCGCGGAGGGGCGGGGCGGCTACTTCCACCCGGTCACGGCGATCAGCTGCTGTTCAAACATCGGCGCCATCGACTGTGTGTACGTCTTGGTCAGGTGGTTGTCGTCCTTGTAGACATAGACGTTGCCCACCACCGCCGGACACACGTCGTTGGTGCAGATGAAGTCGCTCATGTCCATCAGGAACAGGTTGTTCACCTTGCCCCGGTAGCCATCCATCGGCGAGGCCTCCGCCAGGCTCTGGGACAGCGGCGGGTTGCAGGCCGGCGCGGAGGCGCCCTTGGTCGCGGCACAGTCCGCCATGTTGATGTTGAAGCGCGGGTTGTCCCGCATCCCGATCACCTGGATTCCGGCGTCCGTGAAGCCCGTAATGCCGTCCAGATAGGCGGGAACCTCGGACTCGTACGGCGCGTCCTTGAGCGTCAGGGAAGCCAGCGTGAAAACGGCCTCCGGGTGCAGGTTCGTCACGTAGTCGCGGTCCAGGGCGTTGAACTGGTTGCAGTCGTCCGCGCGCGTCGGGGAATCCCCGCCGTAACGGCAGCCGTCCTTGATCAGCATCACAATCTGCCAGTTATGGGCGGCCGCCATCGCGTCCAGGTCCGGCAGCCACTGCTGCGAGTGCGAGTCCCCCAGCACCACAATGGTCTTGGCCGGAGTCCCGGTGGGCTTGTTCGCATGGCAGATCTGCGCAAGTACGGGCGAGGACGGCGCCAGCTTCCCGGTGCAGTCGCCGTCGATCGTGGCGAACTCATTTTTCAGCTGCGCCGGGGCCGGAATCGGTTTTGCGTTCGGCGACGGCGATCCGGCGTACCCCGGCTCAAGCGCCGCCGCCCCCGGGTTGTCTGCAGCCGGCTGGGCCGCCACGGACGCGTCGTAGGCGTTCAACCGCGTCTGCGCAAACGCCACCGGACCCGCCAGCAGCGCCCCGCAGGCGATAATGACGACGGCGGCACGCCAGACGTGCATTTCCGGCCACTCCCAGCGTCGCAGCGGCGTTTCCACATATTTGGTGGTCAGGAAGGCCAGCAGAATGGACACCGCAATGAGCACCAGTCCCTGCAGCAAGCCCACGGCGGGCGCTCCGATCACCGACAGGTAGATCACCAGCACCGGCCAGTGCCACAGGTACAGTGCGTAGGAAATGTTTCCCATGCCCACCAGCGGCCTGGCGGAGAGGATGCGGTCCACCCCGAACCGGCTGCCGCTCTGTCCGGCGATGATGACAAAGGCCGCAGCCAGCGTCGGCCAGAGCGCCACATATCCGGGGAACTGCTGGTCCACGGTGAGGATCAGGCCGCAGCTGAGCATCGCCACGATCCCCGTCCAGCCCATCACCACCCGCACCATCCGCGGGAACTTCAGGTATGGAAGTGCCAGCGCCAGCAGCGATCCGAGGGCGAATTCCCACAGCCGGGCCCGGGTATCGAAATAGGTGTAGGCCTGGTTGCTGGCCGTGTTCCGGACGGAAAACGCCAGCGAGAACGCAAAGACGGCGGAGAAGGCCACGGCCAGCAGGGCGCGGTAGCTCAGCCACTTGTCCGTGCCGGGAACCCTGGCCAGCTTGAGCATCCTCAGCAGCACGGCGGCGGCGGCAAAGATCAGCGGCCACAGGATGAAGACCTGGCCCTGGATGGACAGCGACCAGAAATGCTGCAGCGGGCTGGCCCCGGAATGGTCGATCGCATAGTAGTCAACCGCGTTGTCCGCCAGCACCCAGTTCTGGAAGTACAGCAGCGAGGACCAGGCCTGGTCCAGCACGTCCGGCCAGCGGCGCGGCGGCAGGAACGCCCAGGTGCCCAGCAGTACCGCAATCAGCACGACGACGGCGGCCGGCAGCAGCCGCTTGAACAGGTGCAGCCAGTGCCGGATCAGCTGCAGCGGCTGGCCCTTCTCCACCTTGCGGGTGAACTGAAGGGTCATCAGGAAGGCGGAGATGAGCAGGAAAATGTCCACCCCGCCGGAGACCCGGCCTAGCCAGATGTGGTAGGTGACCACCATGAGGACGGCCAGCGCCCGCAGACCCTGGACCTCGGGGCGGAATCCTTTTTTGGCCGCCGCCGGGGCAGTCATGGTCAAGGCGCCCATTGCCGACCCCGCAGGCCCCGGTGTGGTCCCGTTCGTCACGTTAGGTGCACCCATCGCTCGTAAAAAGTCCATTCTATGTTACCGAATCGTGATTTAAGATGCCATTCGTGCGTGCCTAACGGACCGCAAACTACCAGTTCCTCATAATTCTCCGGGCGAGCGGTGACAGCCGGCGCGGCGTCCGCTGTGAACTGTCGGGGACGCCGAAAGTAGTCTCGTGAGGTGCGGCGGACGCGCCGCGGATCTGAGCGGAGGAGGCACCCGTGAGGCCGCAAATCCGCGTGGTCCCCCCGCCGAGCCGCCAAGCTGACCGGCCAGCGGCAGGGATAGCCATTGTCACGAATTCCACCCTTGCGATCGCCGGAGCCATTGCGGTTGGACCGGGA
>JALYYI010000090.1 GCA_030946705.1 Actinomycetota bacterium
TCCATGATGTACCTCTCGCTGACCTACGACCACCGCCTGGTCGACGGCGCGGACGCCGGCCGCTTCCTGCAGACCCTCAAGGCCCGCCTCGAAGAAGGCGCCTTCGAAGCCGACCTCGGCCTCTAACGCAGGGGCATGCTCCAATCAGGGCCCAACGGGCGCGCACGAAGAAACGCCTGCGGGCGCCTTCCCTTCGGGGAGGGCGCCCGCAGGCATCTGCCCCCGTACCCGCGCACAGGCTCAATCCGCAGGTTAGTCCTTGGGGCCGACGCAGAATTCGTTGCCCTCCGGGTCCGCCAGGACGTACCAGTGGAATGAGCCGGACCAATGGTCCTCCACCCGGCTGGCGCCCAAGGCCAGCGCGCGCGCAATGTCCGCCTCGACGTCCTCGGACCCGAAATCCAGGTGCAGCCGGCGGCGGCCCTCGGTTGGCGCATCCACCCGCTGGAAGGCCAGCCGTGTTTCCCCCTCGCGCCGCCTGAGCCAGATAAACTCCTCGTGCTGGTGCTCCACGCTGGTCTGCAGATACGCGGTCCAGAACTCGGCCAGCGAAACGGCGTCGACGGCATTAATCATGATTGAGGACAGCTGAGGCATGGCGTCAGCCTAGCAACCGCCAGCGCGGTAGGGAATGAGGCCGGCGCGCGTCAGGGGATGCCCGGCGGCAGGCAGCGGGCTGGCGTGAACCGGGGCCTAGGATGGAATGGGAGCGCACTTCGCAACGGCGGAGTCCGTCCCGCTCTGAGCAGCAATCATGACCAGCAAGCCCACGATCCCAAGGAGTGAACATGGCGACAACACGAACGGCCCACACAATCTGGAGCGGCGATCTGCCCACCGGCTCCGGCCAAGTGACACTGGACAGCTCCGGCCTCGGCACCTACGACGTGACCTGGAAGGCCCGGGCGGAGGCGGCCGAAGGCAAGACCAGCCCGGAGGAGCTGATCGCCGCGGCGCATTCCGCCTGCTTTTCAATGGCCTTCAGCCTCGCCCTGGTCGAGGACAAGAAGAACGCCCCGGAGGAGGTGCACACCACCGCCGATGTCACGTTCCAGCCGGGCGAGGGCATCACGGGCAGCCACCTGACCCTCAGGGCGCGCGTTCCCGGCCTGAGCGAGGAAGACTTCCAGCGGATCGCGGACGCGGCCAAGACCGGGTGCCCGGTCTCCGCCGCGCTGACCGGAACCACCATCACTCTGGACGCCACGCTGGAATCGTAGGACCTCAACAGCGGCCGGGCGTGACATAGCTTCGAACGGATGCCATGGAATATTCCATGGCATCCGTCCGAAGCTACGGCATTTTCCGCTCCCGTGCCACCGGAACTCGCGCCCCGGCGGCGGCACGGCTGTTACGGCCGGGCGGGCAGCTTTCCGGGCTGCAGTTTGCGGTAGTTCTCCCGGGCCGGAGGCATATCAGTGGGTATTTCGGCCAACATCTCCTTGAGCACTCCGACGCCGTATTCCAGCTGCGGGTCCTCCCCCTGGCCATAGCTGTGCGGCGGGAACGGAACCTCAATATCGGGGTTCACACCGTAGTTCTCCACGCCCCAGCCAACGCCGCCGGTGAACCAGAAGGCGAAGCGGGGTTGTGTCACGCCAGTGCCATCCGCCAGCGAGAACTTGCCGTCAATGCCGACCACTCCGCCCCAGGTGCGCATGCCAACCACGGGACCAATGCCCCGCAGCTTGGAAACCTGGGTAATGATGTCCCCGTCGGATCCGGCGAACTCATCCGTCAGGATCACCACCGGACCACGCGGGGCCTGCGACGGATAGATCATGGTGTTCTGTCCGCGGGCCACCGTCCACGCCGTCATCTTGCGGCCGATCAGCTCCGCGACCAGCTGGGACGTGTGCCCACCACGGTTGCGGCGCACGTCCACAATCAGCCCGTCCTGCGCGGTCTCGGTATCCAGATCGCGGTGCAGCTGGGCCCAACCGCGTGCCTGCATGTCGGGAATGTGCAGGTAGCCGAACTTCCCGTCGGAGGCCTGCCGGACGGTGCTGCGGTTTTCCAGCACCCAATGCTGGTAGCGCAGCCGTTCCTCATCCCTGATCGGCACGACGGCGATCCGGCGCACCGTGCCGCTTCCGCCGTCGTGCGCGGGTCCGTTGGCAACGGTCAGCTCGACCGTCTTGTCTGCGGCGCCCACCAGCAGCGTGTCCGGGCCCGATTCCGGGATATCGACCCCGTCAACGGCCAGCAGGACGTCGCCGGGGAGCACGGCTGCCCCCGGCGCGGACAGCGGTGAACGCGCCTGCGGATCGGAGGACTCGCCGGGCAGCACCCGTTCGATCTCCCAACCTCGGCCGGTGCGCCTGAAGTCCGCACCCAACCGGCCCTGCCTGCCCGCCCCGGGTTCCCCGATGGCCGCCGGGGTCACATAGGCGTGAGAGGTACCCAGTTCGCCCTGGACCTCCCAGAGTAAATCCACCAGGTCGTCATGGGATCCGAGCCGCTCCACCAGCGGCCGGTAGCGGTCGTAGACGCCCTGCCAGTCGATGCCGGCCATGTCCGGTGCCCAGTAGAAGTCGCGCTGCAGCCGCCAGGTTTCGTCGAAGGCCTGCCCCCACGCTTGGACCGGATCCAGCCGGACACGGATCCGGCTCAGGTCCACGCTCACGCTCTCCGGCGAGTCGTCCTCGACCTTCGTATTGGAAGGCAGCACGCGCACCTTGCCTTCATGAACCACCACGATGCGCTTGCCGTCGCCGCTGACCCGGTAGTCGGTCAGGGCCGGCACCAGGGTGGTCACCTCGCGTTTGGCGATGTCGAAGCGTTCCAGCCGCTTCACCGGACCCTGGTCCGAAGTGGAGGCACGCCCGTCGCCCGTGACACCTTTCGGCGCCGCAGCCAGCCACAGGAAAGCGCCGTCCGCGGCCGTCAGCCTCTCATAGTTTCCCTGTTCCACCGGAACCGGGATGAGGCGCTCGGCAATGCCCCGCGGATCGACCGCCAGCGGCTTGGCACCCGCCGGCTTGGAACCGTTGGAGCTGTGGTTGGCGCCGTCGTCGTCCTTCGCTGTGCCCGATTCCGAGACCGCGAGATTCTCGGGCTCCGCCGGCGTGCCGTCCACGGAGGGGCCAAAGGGCGACGGCGTCCCCGCCGCCAGCGGGATCAGGAACGGTTTAGTGGAGGAAGGGAAGCCCAGATCGAAGCCGTGCGTGTCGTAGACCGGGTCGAAGCTGCGCTCCGACAGGAAAGCGACGAACCGTCCGTCCGGCGTGAAATCCGCGCCGTGGTCGGAGAACCGGCCATCCGTGAGCTCAATGACGGGCTCCCCCGGTTCAGTCACATGGGCCAGCCGCAGGCGCGACCGGTCCGTGTCCATGGTCACCGGCTCCACCCACAGCAGCCAGGCCGAATCGGGCGCGAAGGTCAACCGGTCGATGGCGCCGACATCCGTGCTGGCCACATCCCGCAGCGACCCGGTCGCCACATCCAGCAGCAGCACCCGGCCAAATTCGGTGGCGACGGCCACCAGCTTCCCATCGGGACTGCAGACCAGCTGGCTGACCCGCACGGCTTTATCCAGCGCTATCCGCTGCGCACCCTTTTCGGCCCCGGATCCGGGGGCCGTCGTCCCATCGCCGTGGCCTGTCCCGTTCCGCTCCGGGTGGCCTTGGCCATTGGCACCGGCGTCGCGGCTGCCGTCGCCATTCGGGCTGGTTTGGCCGGCGTGACGTGACTCATGGCCGACGCCGTCCTGCCCGCTGCCGCTGTGCTCGGTGATCCCGCCCTGGCTGACGGCAAAGGCCGAGACCGGCTGCGGCAGTACGGCCGAATCCGCGTCAGACCATCGTTCCCCGGATGCGGGCCGGGGCAGCGCAGCTGCCGAGCCGGACGCGCCAGCGGCCCGGATGTTCCTGATGTAGAGGGCCTCCACGCCATCGTGGTCGGCCACATACACCACCTTGTCGCTTCCCAGCGGCCGCACCAGCCGGGCACGGACGCCGGGGGTCGCCTCCAGGATGCGGGAGGGTCCGTCCCGGTGCGTCAGCCAGTGGGCCGTGCCATGGGCTTCCACCGCGCTCGCACGCCCCGTACTGTCGGGGAAGACCTCACCCAGGTGCTTGCCGACATTAAGGGGTTTGGGGCGGCGCCCGGTCGACGCCGAGCCAAGCGTGATGGCCAGCTCAATCGGCTCCGCTTCCAGATCCTTGAGCAGGAACAGATTGCCGGCCGATTCGAAGACAACGCGTTTCCCGTCCGTCGACGCGTGCCGGACATAGAAGCCCTCATGGTCGGTGTGCCGGCGCAGCTTTCCGCCTTTGGGCAGAACCGAGTACAGGTTCCCATGCCCCTCATGGTCGGAAAGGAAAGCGATCCTGTCCCCGACCCAGAGCGGATCCGCCAAGTTGCCATCAAGCTCTGGTGCCAGCCGGCTGAACTCACCGGAACCATCCGCATCAATCCACAGCTTCCCTGAGGCGCCCCCGCGGTAGCGCTTCCACCATGCCGGTTCACGGGACAGGACGGAAGACACGACGACGGGTCGCTCATCCCCCACTTCGGGGCCGAAGGCCACGGAATCCACGGGACCGTACGGCATCGCGGTACGCCCCGACCCGTCCAGCTTGACGGCGTAGGCCCACGTGTGGCGGCCTTCGGCCTGTTCAAACGCGCTCGTCACCACCACGTCACCGTTGGCCGCGAAACCCTTAACCTTCGTGCTCTGGTGGCCGAAATAGGTGAGCTGGCGGAATTCGCCACCGTCCACGGCGGCCGAAACCACCTCCGGGGCATTCCCCTGCACCACTGTCCAGACCAGCCCGGTTCCGTCCGGCGTGAACCGCGGATTGCGGGCCGGCAACTGCAGCGAGGAAACGCGCCAGGCTCGGCCGCCGTCCAGCGGCGCCACCCAGACATCGTCCTCGGCAACGAAAGTGATCAGATCTCCGTGCAAGTGCGGATAACGAAAGTAGCTCGATGAGGTCATCCTACGATCTTAGCCACAGATCTGCCGCCCCTCCGGGACCACAGGGGGGTGCTGCAGCCACTGCTTCAACGTTCATGCACCTCCGAGATCCGCCAGTGTCCCGAATCCTTGACCAGCACGAACTCGAGCTGCTGCGTTCCGGCTTCCGGCTGGGCGCGGATCACTGCCCCGGACCCATCCTGTTCCGTGAAACCGCTCGTTACCGCCGTGGCGGAGATCACCGCAGCCTCCGCCGTCGACGCCGGCAGCGTTTGCGATTTGAGGATCTGGGTTTCCAGCCCAGTCAGCATGTGCTGGCTGGCCGCGAGCCGGGTGGAAATCCTCTGGTCCGCGGCGTTCGCGGCCGAGCCGGCCGCGTTCACCTGGTCCAGCAGCTTCAGCTGGCCCTCCGCAAAGGCATAGGAGCGCAGCCACGCCAAGCCGGATAGCGCCAGTTGCGGGTCGTCGGAGCGCAGCTTGTCCCTGATCCCGTCCGGCACCGCGATCGTTTCCAGCGGATCCGCCTGTGCCGCGGCCGCAATACCGCCCGTCCCCGCCGGGCTGGGCTTGCCCGGCCAGCCAGCCTGGCCCCACATGAACACACCGGCGGCGGCCAGAACGACGACGACGGCGGCAGCCGCGAGGCCCACAGCCCGGCCGATGCTGCGGGTACCGTTCGCCGGGCTGCCAGACCGGTGGCCGACGGACGGGAGGCCGACGGACCCGTCCGCGCGTCGGCGGAAGGGCCGCGCCGGCTCATGCGCACGCTCACGTCTGACGGAGCGGCGGCGGTATCCGCTTCGCATTCGGTGGCCACGGCGGTCCTGCAGCTGGCGGCGGGTCAGGAGATCCGGCAGGACGCTGGGGTGTACCGCCAGGGTCAGATCGACCGGAACGGCGGGAGCACTGCGGTAGACGGCCTGCCCCAGTTCCAAAACGGCCGGACGTTTCCGTGCCGATTCCTGCAGACCGGCCTCCAGCGCCGCCGCCAGCTCCGGCGGCACGTCAGGAAGGTAGGCGGAGAGGGGCATTCGGTACGACGTTTCGGCCGGAGGACCGCCGGTCAGGCAGAACCATCCCAGAGCCGCCAGGGCATAAACATCCGCGGCCGGGTCGAGGAGCAAACCGGATTCCGTCTCCCCGGGCGCGGCAAAGCCGGGTGTGCCTGCCCGGGGCCCGGGCGCATCGCCCACCATCCGGCCCACGCCAAGGTCGGACAGCAACGGTTTGCCTTCCGCGGTAAAAAGCACATTCCCCGGCGAGAGGTCCCCGTGCACCACGCCCTGATCGTGCAGATAGCCCAACACCTGGGCCAGCGGAGTCAGCACCGTCACCGTTTCACCCACGCTGAGCCTGCCGCGGGCCGCGACCACGGCCGCCACCGAACCGCCCGGCGCGTAGTCCATCAGCAGGGCCCACCCGCCCTCCCACGGACCCCGGAGTTCCAACGCAGAGTGCGGTCGAACCAGATGCTCGTGGCCATAGTTTCCCAGGATCCGCAGTTCCCGCTGCATCATCGCGGCGGTGTTGCCGGCCGCCGGCTCCGCCGCGGCGATGCTCGTTGCGCGGCTGCCGGTTCCGCGGCCGCCTGCTATCCGCCGGCCCGTTGCGCGGCTGCCTCTCGTGGAGGGCCGCAGCAATCCGCCCCCCTCGCGTCCGTCCCCGTCCCGCCCGCGGGAAGTGCCTGTACGCGCGGCTCCTGCGCCCGTGGGCGGAAAACTGGGCGGAAAACTGGGCGGAAAACACTTCGCGGCCAACAGGGAGCCGGTCCCCTCATCCTGGACCAGCCACACCTGGGCACTGGCCCCGGCACCCAGCAACCGCTCGATCTGGAAACCGGGCAGTTCAGGGGCCGCCGGGCCGCCGCAGTGCCCTTCCAAGAAATCCGCCGCCCGGCAGTCCGGATCGTCGGCGGAACCACAGGTACTGCCGGCAACCAGGTCGTTCCCGCCGCTGTCGGCGCCGCCGCCGCCCTGGCCACCGCCGTCCGCGTCGTCGTCGTCGTCGTCGTCGTCGTCGTCGTCGTCGTCAAGGAAGATATCCATGCCTTAGTGATAGCCCAAATGCCGCATCCGTGCAGAAGTTATCCACAGCACCGGCCCGCGGTCACCGATTTAGGGCTTCGGTACAAGAGGTTTACCCTTGGAGGCATGACTCTTGAGTTTTCCGAGGTCGGTTTTGCACCCGACTTTGTCGACTACACCCAGGCCTGGGACCTCCAGCGCAGACTCCATGACGACGTCGCCGCCGGGAAGGCCCCCAGCACCGTCCTGCTGCTGGAGCACGCGGCGGTCTATACCGCCGGAAAACGGACCGAAGACCACGAGAGGCCCCTGGACGGAACCCCCGTCATTCCGGTGGACCGGGGCGGAAAGCTGACGTGGCACGGGCCCGGCCAGCTGGTGGGGTACCCGATCATTGCGCTGAAGGATCCGCATGGCATCCGCGGGTACGTCCGGATTCTGGAGGACGTCATTATCGCCGTCCTGGCCGACTACGGCGTCAACGGCACGCGCGTGGACGGCAGGGCCGGGATCTGGATTGAGACGGACAGCACCGGCCCGACGCGCAAGGTTGCGGCGATCGGCATCCGGGTGCACAACGGCGTCACGATGCACGGTTTTGCCATCAACTGCAACAACGATCTGGCGCCCTTCGCGATGATCGTTCCCTGCGGCATCACCGACGCGGGCGTGACCACCATCAAGATGGAAACCGGCAAGGACGTGTCCCCGCTGGATCTGGTACCCCGGGTGACCGAGGAACTTCTTAAGCACGAGGGGGCACTCGTTGCCCCTGGCATTGACGACGACGACATGGCCCGCGATGCAGCCGAGCTGGCGCAGGCAGAAGGAGCCCTACAGTGACCCTGGCACCCGAAGGCCGGAAGATGCTGCGCATCGAGGCGCGCAACGCCGAAACCCCGGTGGAACGCAAGCCCGAATGGATCAAGGCCAAGGTAAAGATGGGTCCGGAGTACATCGGCCTCAAGAACCTGGTGAAAAAGGAAGGCCTGCACACGGTCTGCGAGGAGGCTGGCTGCCCCAACATCTTCGAATGCTGGGAAGACAAGGAAGCCACCTTCCTGATCGGCGGGGCGCAGTGCACCCGCCGCTGCGACTTCTGCCAGATCGACACCGGCAAGCCCTCCCCGCTGGACCGGTTCGAGCCAACCAAGGTGGCCCGCTCGGTCCAGGCGATGAACCTTCGCTACGCGACCGTCACCGGCGTGGCCCGGGATGATCTGCCCGACGAGGGCGTCTGGCTGTATGCCGAGACGGTCCGAAAAATCCACGAACTGAACCCGGGCACCGGCGTGGAGATCCTCATTCCGGACTTTTCCGGCAGGCCGGAACACATCCGGGCCATTTGCGAAGCCAAGCCGGAGGTCTTTGCCCACAATGTGGAAACGGTGCCGCGGATCTTCAAGAGCATCCGGCCCGCCTTCCGCTATGAGCGGTCCCTGGATGTCATCACCCAGGGCCGCGATCAGGGCATGGTCACCAAGTCCAACCTGATCCTGGGTATGGGCGAAACACGCGCGGAGGTGTCCGAGGCGCTGCGGGACCTGCACGCCGCCGGCTGCGACCTGATCACCATCAATCAATACCTTCGTCCCAGCGAACGGCATCACCCGGTGGACCGCTGGGTCAAGCCGCAGGAGTTCGTGGAACTGGCGGCCGAAGCCGAAGAGATAGGCTTCCTGGGCGTGATGGCGGGCCCGCTGGTGCGCTCCTCCTACCGGGCCGGGCGGCTGTGGGCGACGGCGATGCGCAAGAAGGGCCGTGAGATCCCCGACGGACTGGCGCACATCGCCGAGGGCATTGCGGATTCCGGCACTACCCGCCAGGAAGCCGCCACTCTGTTGGCGGCCGCCCACTAACGCTCCCAACTACCGGTAGAATTAACACCACTATGGCCAAATCGACTGACTCTGCATCCACCAGCCCAGACGCGGGCGGCGCGAAGAAGCGCAACCTGTTCTCACGCCGCCGCAAGGACGGCGCCCCCGCGGCACCCAAGAAGCCGGGCCGTGTCAAGCAAATGGTGGAAATCTTCCAGATGACCCGCCGTTACGACCCGAACGTCGTCTGGCTGATGCTGCTGGCGTTCCTGGTGGTCGTGGCCGTTTCGCTGGGCATCGGTTTCTGGGTCACTAACTGGCCGACCGGTCTGATCCTGGGTCTCCCGCTGGGACTGCTGGCCGCCCTGCTGATCATGTCCCGGCGCGCCGAACGTGCCGCCTTTGCCCAGATCGAGGGCAAGCCCGGTGCCTCCGGTGCAGCCATCAACACGCTCAAACGCGGCTGGATCATCGAAGAGCAGCCGGTTTCCGTCAACCCCCGCACCCAGGATGCCGTCTTCCGTGCCATCGGCCGGCCCGGCGTCGTGCTGGTCAGCGAAGGACCGAGCCACCGGGTTCGTCCGCTGGTGGACGCCGAGCGCAAACGGCTGAACCGGATCCTGCCCAACGTCACCGTCCATGTGATTGAATCCGGACGCGGCGAGGGCCAGGTTGAGCTGAGCAAGATCGCCAAGAAGATGCAGAAACTCAAGCCGGAACTCACCAAGGTGGAGGTCGGGGCCGTGAACAAGCGTGTGGCCTCGCTGGGCAACAAGCTGCCCATCCCGAAGGGCATCGACCCGTACAAGGCGCGCCCGGACCGCAAGGCCGCCCGCGGCCGCTAGGCTCGCCCGGCGCCGGCGAGGATGCCCTCGTCCACGACTCAGGCCCATTGACTCAGACAGCTCCATGACTCAGACGTCGCGGCACGACTCAGACAGCAAGAGGCGCCACCAACCACGGTGGCGCCTCTTCCGTTTGCTGGCGCCCGGGAGTTTCGCTGGTCGCGCGGAATTTTCGCCGCGCCCGGCCGGCTATATCCGGCGCTTTACAACCGGGGACTCACTTCCGGACCAGGACCGTGTTCATCGCCTTATCGTGCAGCCCGCGGTGGTCCGCGTCGATGACCACGGCCGGCAGGACCAGGCAGAGCAGGATGGCACGGACCAGGCCTGTCACGGGCGCCGCAGGGCGACCGTCGAGCCTCACCACATGGATGCCGGCCACCCGATGGCCGATGCTGTAGCCCAGGGTCCCGACCAGCAGGACCTGTTCAACAAAAAATATTCCCAGGACGCCGAGCGAGTTGTCCGCCAGCAGCAGGTGCGCAATCAGATAGCTCAGGCCCCAGTCAACACAAATCGCGGCAATGCGCCTGCCGGCACGAGCGATGGACCCGGGCCCGGATTCGGGCAGCCCCAGCCGCTCGCCCGGATACCGGGAAATGCCGGATGTATCCGGACCGCTGAGCCACGAGCCGATATCTTTGCGATCTACCACTCCCCCAGACTACCCGGCCATGCGGGGACTTCCGGGGCGGGGCCAGAGCTCGCATGGGTAGACTGAAGGAGCGGCAATCTCGTAACCTGCCCGAAACAATACGGACACTCCCGGGTAATCCCATGTCCTTAGAGTGGTAACAGTTGCAGTTGCACTGATGGCCCACACGCGGCCGGAATCCCTTATGCGTAAGGAGCATAGATGTTCAAGAACGCGGACGAAGTCCTCAAGTTCATCAAGGACGAAGACGTAAAATTCGTCGACATCCGATTCACCGATTTGCCCGGCGTGCAGCAGCACTTCAACGTCCCGGCCAAGAGCGTGGATGCGGATTTCTTCGTCCACGGCCAACTGTTCGACGGCTCCTCGATCCGCGGCTTCCAGGGCATCGCTGAATCCGACATGCAGCTCATCCCGGACCCGACGACGGCGTTCATTGACACCTTCCGCATCGAAAAGACGCTGGCGCTGAACTTCTCCATCGTCAACCCGCGCACCGGCGACCCGTACCACCGCGATCCGCGGGGCGTGGCCGAAAAGGCCGAAGCCTACCTGGCCTCTACCGGCATCGCCGACACCGCCTTCTTTGCTCCCGAAGCCGAGTTCTACGTCTTCGACAACGTCCAGTTCGAGTCCTCCCCGCAGGGTTCCTTCTACAAGATCGATTCCATTGAAGCCCCGTGGAACAGCGGCCGGCAGGAAGAGGGCGGCAACCTCGGCTACAAGACGCCGTTCAAGAGCGGCTACTTCCCGGTGGCCCCGGTGGACCACCAGGCCGACCTGCGCGATGCCATGTGCATCGAGCTGGATAAGGCCGGCCTTGAGGTCGAGCGCGCCCACCACGAGGTCGGCGCCGCCGGCCAGGCCGAGATCAACTACAAGTTCACCACGCTGGTGCACGCCGCGGATGACCTGCAGAAATTCAAGTACGTCATCAAGAACACCGCTTGGGAGTTCAACAAGTCCGTCACCTTCATGCCCAAGCCGATCTTCGGCGACAACGGCTCGGGCATGCACTGCCACCAGTCGCTGTGGAACGGCAGCACGCCCCTGTTCTACGACGAGAAGGGCTACGCCGGCCTCTCCGACGTCGCACGCTGGTACATCGGCGGCCTGCTCAAGCACTCCTCCGCCGTGCTGGCCTTCACCAACCCGACGGTGAACTCCTACCGCCGCTTGGTCAAGGGCTTCGAGGCGCCGGTCAACATGGTCTATTCGCAGGGCAACCGCTCCGCCGGTATCCGCATCCCGATCACCGGCTCCAACCCGAAGGCCAAGCGGATCGAATTCCGCGCCCCCGACGCCGCGTCCAACCCCTACCTGGCGTTCGCGGCCCAGCTGATGGCCGGGCTGGACGGCATCAAGAACCGGATCGAACCGCCGGCGCCGATCGACAAGGACCTCTACGAGCTGCCCGCCGAGGAAGCCAAGGACATCCCCAAGGCTCCGGGTTCCCTGGAAGAGGCGCTGGAGGCCCTGGCGAACGACAACGAGTTCCTGCAGGCCGGCGGCGTGTTCACCCAGGACCTGATCGACACCTGGATCGAGTACAAGTACGAGTACGAGATCCGGCCGCTCTCGCTGCGCCCGAACCCCTACGAGTTCGAGCTCTACTACGGCGTGTAGCTAGATCACAGGGATTTTGCGGGGTTAGTCCGCAGGGGAGTCCGCACGAGCTGCCAGAACATTAGCGACGGCAGCGCGTGCGGACTCATCTTTGTCCGGCCACATATGGCTGTACGTGTCCAGCGTCGTTTTCGCTGAGGCGTGCCGCAGCCGGTTCTGAACCACCTTCACATCAAGCCCGGAGGCGATCAGCAGGGACGCGAAATAGTGCCTCAGGTCATGGATCCGGAAACCCTCGGGCAGACCCGCAATGGTGACCCTGGCTTCCCTGAATCGTGTCTCTATGGTGTACGGCGCCACGGCGCGGCCGAACTCGGTAGTAACGAGCGTGTCGCTCCCCCACTTCGCCGGAATCCGGTTGAGCTCCAATGCCAGTTCCCGCGGGATCGGGATCGGCGTCTTGGATATTTCCGTTTTCAACGGCTCCGCAGGGTATTGGATGGCCGGCTTGATCACGCCGCGCATGAAGTCCACATCGGTTACCCGCAGCGCCGCGAGCTCGGCCACCCGCAGACCGGCGAACGCGCCCAGGAGGATTACCGGCTTCATCCCGTCCGGCATCGCCTCATAGAGCGCCCAGACCTGTTCCGTTGTTGCCACATAGGGCCGCTGCTTGCCCGCCCCTGGGGACGTTCTACGGCTCACAGGCGACTTGGGGATCAACCCGTCGTGCACGGCGTCTGAGAACACGTG
>JALYYI010000168.1 GCA_030946705.1 Actinomycetota bacterium
GCCCCAGTCCGGCGCTGCGAAGCTTGGCTTGGCGATCCGGTAACAGCGGGCACAGCCACCCCCGGCGAGGCCACCCCGCTGACGTCCTGCGCCTTCTGCTGGTTGGCCCCCGCTTGAAGCAGGAGCACGGCGGAACCGCCGATCACCACTGCCAGCACGACGAGCACGGCACCTCCGGCCAGACCCCATCGGGTACGCCCGGTTACGGTCCCGGCGAAGGGCGGGTCCCCCGTGTTCGCCAGGTACTCATTCGCGGGGGCCCCGTCCTCCGCGTGCTGCAGCAGCGCCACCAGCCGGGGGGCGGAGACTCCTGATTCGGCCCGGCTGGACCGCCTGCCTTGCCTGACCATGTCATCACCGTAAGCAGCGGGGCGGCCGAAGTGGAAGGCGCCGCGGACCTATGTGCCCGTGCCGCTTCCGATGTTGGCCTGTGGAGGCCAACACGGTTCCCGGATCGGCGTTTCACCACCCGACCCGGGTCCGGTGCGGAAGCAACCGTCGTCGCGTGACTCCGGTTGGACCAAGTAAGTCCACCGAAGTCTTGATGGCCTCTCCCTGCGGTGACACACTAACCACATGAGAAGCGCCATCCGACCGCCAGCGACAGTTGGCGCTGCTATGGGCCGGAGCCGAAAGCTGCGCAGCATTGCCGTTACGCTCGCGTTCCTGGGCATCGGCTGGGCTCTGGTTACACCCGCGGCGATCGACTCCCCCGATGCCCTCTCGCCGTCCGGGCAGGCGATGCCGGTCGGAGACCTGCCCGGGTGGAAACAGGTTTTCACCGAGGACTTCACCAGTGGCGATGTTCCAGTTGGCGGTTTCCCCGGGCCTGCTTACACCGCGAAATGGAGCGCGAACTACTCGGACGGTACGCCGGACACGGCCGGGCAACTGGTCGGCGGGAAGTCGGCTTACTTTCCCTCCAAGGTGCTCAGTGTCAAGGACGGAGTCCTTGACATGTACCTTCATTCCGAAAATGGCATCCCCATGGGTGCGGCCCCGTCTCCGAGATTCGGCGGCTCCGACCAGTCGCCTTATAACAGCCAGCTCTACGGCCGGTACTCCGTACGCTTCAAATCCGATGCCCTAAAGGGTTTCAAAACTGCTTGGCTTCTCTGGCCGGACAGCGGCGTCTGGCCAAGGGACGGCGAGATAGATTATCCGGAGCAGGATCTCACCCTGCCCTTCTATGGCGCCGTACACTGGAGCCGTTTGGGCCAAGACACCTTTGAGACCTTTACATCGGGTGCTTCGTTCACCTCCTGGCACACGGCGACCACGGAGTGGAGTCCGGGACGCGTGGAGTTTTTCCTTGACGGCCAGTCAATCGGCGTCAGCACCAAATCCGTTCCCACTACTCCCATGCATTACATTTTGCAGACCGAGTCGTGCCTGACGGGCTGTCCTGACCCATCGACCAGCGGCCATTTAGAGGTTGACTGGGTAGCTATTTGGTCAAAGTCGTAGCTGGCCAACGCACGACCTCGACGAACGGCTGACAGGGAGTGCCATGTACCGGGTAACCAGATACGGCGCTATCGCGGCGTTCCTGGCAGCCGTGATCGGGCTGACGGCCAGCCAACCGGTCATACCGGTGAGCGTGCGGCTTCCGCCGGTCCGCCACGTCTTCGTCATCGTGTTGGAGAACGCCTCCTTCGACCGGTCCTACGGTTCCGATGCGGATTACCCCTACCTTGCCGGAACCGTGCGCGGTCAGGGCGTCCTGCTGAGCCAGTACTACGCAACTGCGCACTACAGTCTGGGAAATTACCTGGCAATACTCGGCGGCGTCGCACCCAATACAGACACGCAGAAAGACTGCCCGTACTACCTGGGCATGAACAACGCCGCGTCGGCACCCCCCGGTCAGGTCAGTGCCCGCAGCGGCTGCATCTACCCCGGCTGGGTGCCCTCCCTGGCCGGCCAGCTCAGCGCGAAGAACCTTTCTTGGAGGGGCTATATGGAGGATCTGGGCAACACCCCCGGCCGGGAGCAGACGACCTGCGGTAAACCCTCGCTGGGCCGCTACTCCGCGGATATGACGCAAAAGGCCGCTGCCGGAGATGCATATGCGGCCCGTCACAACCCGTTTCTCTACTTCAGTTCCGTTGTCGACACCCCGGCCTGCGCGGCAAATGTCGGACCCCTGACCCGGTTGCCCCGGGATCTGGCCAGCGTGCGAACGACACCCAATTTCTCGTTTATCTCACCCAGTCTTTGCAATGACGGGCACGACCAGACCTGTGATGGGCAACCGGCCGGCCCCGCGGCGGAAGACGCTTGGCTGCGCACCTGGGTCCAGCTGATCACCTCCTCGCCGGCATTCCGTGAAGACGGAGCGCTTTTCATCGTCACCGACGAATCCGACGGCGACTCGAGCGCATGCTGCCGGGAACCATCCGGGCCCAACGTCGCCGCCCCTGGCGTGCCCAAGACTGCGGATCAAAGCTTCGCCGGCAGTGTTGGTGACGGGATGGGCGGCGGACTCACCGGCGCGGTGGTCATCTCCCCCTTTGTCCGCCCCGGAAGCACCAGCGCCGTCCCGTACAACCACTACTCACTCCTGGGGAGCATTGAGGACCTCTTCGGCCTTCCACATCTGGGCTACGCCGGGATGCCGGGACTGAGAGGCTTCGGGCGCGACGTTTGGTCCATTTCCGTTCCAGGCGGCCAACGGCCATGAGTTCGCGGATCCGTCCTCGGGGCCGCCGGCCGAGAAGTGAATTCCACGATAACGCGGCAATAACGCGGCAATAACGGTCGCGGCGGAGACTCCCTTACTAAGAACGGACACGTTCCGGGAGGTGGGTGCCGGAATGGATCAAGGCCAGTTCCGTTCTTCCTCGAGGCGAAGCGTCTCGGCGGCTAACAGAATCAGCCTGAGGTGAGGAACATGTCTATTTCCAGCCTGGTGTCGACCGGCTCGTCAGCGGCCCCGTCGGTGAGCGTTGTGATCCCGACCTTGAACGAGGCCATGAACCTCCCCTGGGTACTCCGACGCATGCCCTCCTACGTCGACGAGGTCGTCATCGTGGACGGACGTTCGCTCGATTCCACTGTTGAGGTCGCGCGGGCGCTGCGCCTCGATGTCGTTGTGGTGGCGGAACCCCATCCCGGCAAGGGCGTCGCAGTCCGCGCCGGCTTTGCCGCGTGCACCGGTGACATCATTGTCATGCTTGATGCCGACGGCAGCATGGACCCGCAGGAGATCGGCTGGTTCGTCTCGCCGCTCCAGCACGATTATGACTTCGTCAAGGGCTCACGCTATGTCACAGGGGGCGGTTCGGAGGATCTGACATGGCTGCGGGACACCGGCAACCGGATGCTGACCGGGTTGACCAACACCATGCTGCGTAGCAATTTCTCCGACCTGTGCTACGGGTATATCGCTTTGCGGCGGGAATGCCTGGATGTTTTGGAGCTGAAATCGGACGGCTTCGAAATCGAGACCGAACTGGTCGTACGGGCCGCAAGGGCTGGTCTGCGCATCGCCGAGGTCCCCAGCGGTGAACTCACCCGGATATCCGGCGCGTCAAATCTGCAAACGTTCCACGACGGCTGGCGGGTTCTCCGCACACTGGCCCGAGAATGCACCTGGGAGGCGCCGACCGCCGGGGCCCGTCCCGAGGCCCTTCGTCGGGTCAGGTACCGGTATCCGAACGTCAGCTTCCCGCATACACCTACCGACCCGCAGAGCGTGCTGCCCATGCTGGCCGCCGGGATAGGGGCCTGAAATGTCCGCACCTATCGGACTGCCCCTCGTCGACGTCGTTATCTGCTCCTACACCGAGCAGCGCTGGGACCTCCTGCTGGACGTGATCGCCTCCGTGCACGCGCAAACCCTGCAACCGCAACAGGTGATAGTCGTCGTCGATCACAACCAGGACCTGTATAAGCGGCTTATCAGCACCACGACGGACGTCGTCCTGATAGAGAACAGCGGTCCAACGGGGCTTTCCGGGGCGCGCAATACCGGGGTAGGTGTCGCGATGGCGGACATCGTGGCTTTTCTCGACGACGACGCCGAGGCCGCCCCTGATTGGCTGGAACGGCTGACGGCCTACTACGACGATCCGGACGTGCTGGCAGTCGGGGGGCGCATCGAACCGGTGTGGGAATCCGGCCGGCCGGCGCATTTCGCCGAGGAACTCGACTGGATCGTCGGCTGCACCTATCACGGGATGCCCAAGGTCGCGGCTGCGGTGCGCAACGTGATCGGCGCGAACATGTCCTTCCGCCGGGACGTACTGGAACGGCTGGGCGGTTTTAACACCTCTCTGGGCCGCGTCGGCGCGCTCCCTCTTGGCTGTGAGGAGACGGAAATCTGCATCCGGGCAGGCGTTGACGATCCCGGCGGACGCGTGGTCTACGAACCCGCGGCCCTGGTCCGCCATCACGTTCCATCCGAGCGCGGAGCCCTCCGCTATATGCTGGCCCGCTCCTGGTCGGAGGGAATCTCCAAGGCGCAGGTCAGCCAGCTCGTCGGGCACGAACGGGCCCTCGGGCCCGAGCGGCGCTACGTCCGGCTGGTGTTGCCGCGCGCGGTCCTCAAGGGGCTGCGGGAATGGCGCCAGCGCACGGACCGGGCCGGTCTGCGCCGGGCCGCCACCATCCTGGCTGTGTTGGCGGCCACGGCCAGCGGCTACGCTCGTGGCCGGTTCGTCCACCGGCCGCTCACCCAACCGGACCCATCGGTTCATGTCGACTTCTCTTAGACCGGGGCGCTTGTTAGCCCAAACTTTTTTACACCACGCTGGAGGACAGACCAATGAAAAGACTACAAAAACTAGGCGCCCTAACGGCGCTGATCCTGCCGCTGGCAGGCGCCCTGGTGTTTGGTTCGGGCCCCGCCTACGCCGCCACGACCGGCTGCCTGCCCAACACCAAGGCAGCTACGCCCACCTTTGCCGGCAGCGTACTGGTAAACGACACCTTTGAAAGCGGAACCCTCCCGCCGTTCCTGGCTACCGCTAAAGGAACCGGAACCGCCACCGTCAGCAAGGCAGCGGCGCTGACGGGTGCCTGCTCCGCCTACCTGCACGTGACCGCGGATTCGGGCTCGCTGGCCAACATCGCGTTCCCACTGCCCAAGGCCACCAACGGGTACTACGCGGACGCCTGGTTCGACATCACCAAGGCGGGACTGGCCGGCAACGATGTTCCGTACTTCCGCTTCTTCTCCGGGAGCAACCGGATCGCGGACATCTACCGGTACAACAGCAATGGCCAGCTGTGGCTGCGGGTTACCGCACCGTCGGGCGCCTTTGTCTACACAAAGCTGCTCGCCGGCAACATCTCGTTGAGCAACTGGCACCACGTGCAAATGCACATCATCCCCAAGGGCAATGCGACAACGATAGAAGTGTGGTTTGACGGCAAGCTCACCTATTCCAGCCACGCGGTCAGCACCAGTGCCACTTCGCTGACAACGATGCAGCTGGGCGCCGAGCATTACCGCCAGATGGGCGACAGCTACATTGACAACGTCATCATCCAGAGCGGCCAGTAATGAGCCAGACGGAGACGGCCGGAATGTCGCCGACAAGCACCTCCTTGGGAGCCAGCTTCGACGTCCACGGGTTGGTCGCGATCCGCGTGCTACCGGGCACACCCGGTGAAGCGCAGCTGCGCGACATGCTGGCACCCTTCCTCGGGGAGCCCCGGGCGCCCCTGCAGTTGCAGGTGCGAGCGGACCTCACCCCGGTGCCCGGCCAGTCCCACGCCGAAGATGCATACCGCTACACCGCCGACTCGCTCTACCTTCCCGGCGACAAGGTCCAGATCATCCAGATCGACGACGGATATCGCGTTGAGGGCCGCGGCGAACTGCTGACCGCAGTGATCCCGCTGCTTGACCGGTTATGCGTCAGGGAAAAGACCGCGATGGTCCATGCCGCCATTGTCGACTACCGCGGTGCCGGCGTCCTGCTGCCGGCGTGGGGCGGCGTCGGGAAGACAAGCACCGTTGCGAAATTGGTGGCCATGACGGGGGTTCGGTTCATGGCCGACGACTGGGGTTTCCTCAGCGGGGACGGCAACCTGCTCGGATATGCCAAGCCCATGTTCATCAAGCCGCACCACCGGACCATCTACCCGGAGCTGTTCCAGGGAGCCCGCAAGCCGCTGGCGCCGGGCTGGCTGACCACACCGGTCGCCCACCTGGCCACCACCGTCCACCCGGTGATCGTCCGCTATCCGCGGACTGCGGAATTCACCCGGCGATGGTCCCCCGAGCACCGCATGGTCCACCCGGAACAAGTCTTCGGGGCGGACCGGATCGCGACCCGCGCGCCGGTGCGGATGGCGATGTTCCTGGAACGCTACGACGGAACCGAGGCCCTGCTGGAACCACATTCGAGCGAATGGATGACCTCGCGGATGATCGGCAACTTCCATACCGAGCTGCCGACGGTTTCACGCCGCCTCGTCGAGGCGCTCGGGTCCACAGGTCTGGTGCCCCTGCAGGAACACTTCGGCCAAAAGGCCGCCGTCGTGGCACGGGCGCTGCAGAACGTCCCCTGTTCCCTGCTGCGCCTGCCCGTGTCCTGGTCCGCGGACCGGGCCTCGGACTACGTGACGCAAACGGTGTGTTCAAAGCTGGATCGGCAAGTTTAATCGGCAGGGTTAATCGGCAGGGTTAATCGGCAGGGTTAACCGGCAAAGGTAAGAGGGGGCGGGCAGCAGTGGATCAGGTACAGGAACTTGAGGTATCAGTGGTTATTCCGGCACGCAACGCTGCTGCCTGGCTGGCCGAATGCCTCGAATCGGTGCGGAGCCAACATCCGCAGGAGATTATCGTCGTCGACGGCTGTTCCCGGGATGCCACCGTCGAAATCGCGCGTTCCTTCGGGGCCCGGGTGGTCTCCGATGAGGGAGCCGGGCTGCCGGCAGCCCGGATGCTGGGGACCCGACACGCCAGCTGCGACGTCGTCGCGCTGATCGATGCGGACGTCGTCCTGCCCGGGGGCGCCCTGGGCCGTCTGCTGGGAGAATTCGAAGCCGGCGGTTTTGACGGTTTGCAGTTCGGGCTGGCCAGTGAAGCCGATGGGCCCGGATACTGGGGTGCGGCCTTAGCCTGGCATCACAACCACAGCCGAGTGCGTTCCTGGTTCGGGGTCTGCGCCACGCTGATGCGCCGCGACGTGCTGCTGGACCTCGGATTCGATGACAGTTTCCGCTCCGGGGAAGACATCGAATTGCGGATCCGATTGCAGGAAGCCGGGCACCTGATCGGCGTGTCGAACACGACGGTCGTCAGGCACCGCTTCGCGGACGACTTCGACTGTGCCCGTGACCAATGGCTGCAGGACGGAGCCGGCATGGCCCGCACGATCCGCAAACACCCCCGCCGGGCGGGCTGGCTGCTCGTGCTTCCGCTGCTGGCGACCGGACGCGGCGCTGCGCTCTCCCTCGTTCATGCCCCGCGCTTCCTGCCCTACTGGGTGGGATTCCTGCTCTACAACTACCGGGCCATGGCAGGCCAGCTGCTGCGCCCCGCTCCGCAAGGCCTCTCCCTCGGCGCCAACGCCGCCTGGCTGACCGCGGCCCGGGTCGCGCCGATGGCCACCGGTTTCCTTTTTTGGGCCCTTGCCGCCTTCCTGCTGCCGCCGGCGCAGATCGGCTTGGGTTCGGCGGTCGTGTCCGCGGCGCTGCTGGCTGTCCAGCTGGGCCTGCTCGGCGTGGGTCCGGCAACCCTGACGCTACTCCCCACCCAGAACGACGGCGGCCGGCGCCTCATTGCCACCAGCCTGCTCACGGTGGCTATTTCCTCCCTGCTGGTGGCCGCCGGCCTGGCGGTCGTCACGCACGCCCTTGGCCCGGGGGTCGGCGAGGCGTGGAGCAATCCCGCTGTAACGGTATCCTTTGTTGCCGCTGCAGTCTTTGCCACCCTGGCGTACCAGCTGGACCACATCGGTGTGGCCCAGTCTCGCGCGGACCGCACGTTGGTGCGCAGTCTGGTCCAGGGGCTGGTGCAGCTGGCGGTGCTGGTCGCCTGCCTGATAGTTGGGTACCGCGACCTGCTGGCCATAGTCAGCGCGGTGGCCGCCGGAGCCCTGGCCAGTGTCCTGCTCGGCCTACGCCAGCTGCACCGCAACAACACAGCCCCCGACTGGAAACATGGGATTCGTGCCGGTGAGGCACTAAGCCTGCTGCGGCCCGGGCTGCCCAACCACGCCCTGATGCTGGCCGACCGCGCGCCCGGCTACCTGTTGCCCCTCATCGTCGCCGCCACGCTCACCCCGTCCGCCACAGCAGCGTGGTACGTGGTGTGGATGCTGGCCTCGGCTGTCTTTTTCGTTCCCCAATCCGCCGGCTATTCGCTCCAGACCAAACTCGCAACCTACCGTTCAGGACCCTCCCTGGTAGGCGGTGCCCTGCGGATCAGCCTGGTCATCACGCTCCTGGCCGGGATAATCCTGCTGCTGGCCGGCCCTCTGGTGCTGAACCTGCTCGGCCCACGGTATGCCCCGGAGTGGGTGCTGCTGCCCGTCCTTGTCCCGGCCCTGATCGTGAGCTGCGTGACGCAGGTTTACTACGGGGTGTGCCGGGCAAGCGGTCGCCTGGCCGAGGCCACCGCCGTCGCCCTTCTCGCAGCCATAATCGTGGTGGCCCCGGCCGCCGCCGTAGCCCAGAATTACGCCCTGACGGGTGTGTCCGCTCTGTGGCTCGGAGCGCAGCTAATTGCCGCGCTGGTGGCCGCCTGGCGGCTGCGCGCCCTGACCACAACCACTCTCACCAGACCGTCATACCAGGTTCCTGCCCAAACGCAGGGCCGCCCGGATGGAATCGAGGCACCATGAAGCCGGAACAGACCCTAACAGTTCCCACCCCCACGAATGATGATCAGGCACGCGGAAAACATAGTGGGAGGGCGACAGTACTTGATGGCTGGCGGGGATCCACCCCAGTACGGCAGGGCCAGGCGCTCGCCGCGCTGGCGGCGGTGGCCCTGGTTCTGGGCGTCTGGTCGCTGACCCAGGTCAATCCCCTGCAGGTCGGCGGGATGGGACTTATTGAGGCACTCCCGCCCGCCTACTTTGCCGCTCTGGGCCTGAGCCTGGTCGGCTTCGTGGCCTCGCTCAGTCTGCGCCGGGTGCTTCCGGTGCTGCTGACCTTCCAGATGCTGGTAATGGTCGTGATCCTGCACGGCGTCGACCCGATCGTCAACGGCATGCCCCGGCTGGAGGCCAGCTATCGCCACCTGGGCATTGCCGACTTCATTGCGGGATCGGGCCAACTGAACGCGAATCTGGATGCTTACTTCAGCTGGCCCGGCTTCTTTGGCCTGCTTGGCATGCTCTCGGACGCCACCGGCGTCCACAACCTGATTGGACTGTCGACCTGGGCGCCTCTGGCCATCAATGTGCTCCTGCTGCCGGCTCTGCTGGCGATGGCGGGACGGCTGACCTCCAATCGACGGCATGCCTGGGCAGCCGTTTGGGTGTTCTACCTGGCCAGCTGGGTGGGACAGGACTACTTGTCACCTCAGGCCTACGCCCTCATTCTCCTTTTCACCCTGCTTGCCTGCGCACTCACCGCTTTTGACGGCTGGGCGTGGCTGGCGGGAGGGAACCGGTTCAGCACCCGGCTGCACAAGGTCGTAGGCCGGCTGGACGCCGCAGTCCCACGGCCCGGACTCAAGGCACCCGTGGCGGACACGGTAGTCCTGGTGATTGTCTGCGCGGTGCTGCTGTTGGCGATGACGGCAACCCACCAGCTCACCCCCTTCGCTGCCATTCCGATGCTGGCCGGGTTGTTGGTGATCGGCCGCCTCCGCTTGCGCTTCCTGCCCGTCCTGGCGCTGGTACTGCCGGCCTGCTGGCTTGTCCTCGTGGCCACGCCCTACGTCTCGGGCCACATGAGCCAGGTCTTCGGCTCCTTCGGCGATATCGGCGCCACCACTTCGGCGTCGCTTACCAACCGGCTCACCGGGAGCCCTGACCACGAGTTCATTGTCTACGCCCGGATTGGCGAGGCCGCCCTGGTATGGGGGCTGGCCCTGGTTGGCGCGGTGGTTGGGCGCAAGCGCGGTACTCCCTGGCTGGCGGCCGTCGTTGGAGCCGGTGCACCCTTCCTGCTTCTTCCGGCACAACCGTACGGCGGCGAGCTGCTTCTGCGCATCTACCTCTTCGGCCTCCCCTTCATAGCGTTCCTGGCCGTGCTTCCGCTGATCCCGATGTCCGGCCAGCTTCCCTGGCGCCGCGGCGGCGCGCTGCTTCTCCTGGGTGCCGTCCTGGCCACGGCCACGGTGACCACCCGCTACGGAAACGACGAGATGGAAAACTTCGGCGCTGACGAGGTCACCCTGGTCGACCACCTGTACGCGGTGGCGCCGCCCGGGGCGATGCTCATCGAAGGTGTGCGCAATACCGCGTGGCGGTACCAGGAATACGCCGGTTACGACTACCGGACACTGGTCAATCCACAGACCCCATCCGACGCCAGCCCGGTCAGCTGCGACGCTGTGAACCAGCTGGCCAAGCGGGCGGGTGCCTACCTGGTGGTGACCCGGAGCCAGGAGGCCTCCGCCGACCTGCTCCAGACCGGGCCCGCCGGCAACCTGCAACATCTTGTCCAAACCTGCAGCACCAGCGCTGGCTGGTCCGTGGTTTATCAGAACTCCGGCGGAGTGATCCTCCACGTCCAAGGAGCAAAAAATGTCAAATAGCCGCTTTTACGCTACCTGCGTTGTTGCGGCCGTCGCGGCCGCCGCGATACCGCTCTCATTCATCGGCCCGGAAGGGCTCCGGCTGGCCATCATCGGCCCGTTCCTCCTCGCCGGCCCGGGCACGGCCCTGGTCATGCTGCTCCGGCTGAACCCGATGCCGAGCCAGCGGGGCACGGAGATGCTGCCGTTGGCCGTCTCAATCGCCATCGGCTTCAGCCTGGCGCTCTCCGCCCTCGTTGCCACGGCGATGCTCTACGCACACCTGTGGCAGCCCTCGGTGGCCGTATCCTGCCTGTCCCTCTTCACGCTGGGCATGCTGGTTCTCGCTGTAAGACGATCACGAGAAACTGGAGTAGCACAATGACCGCGTTTGTAGTCGGATTCGCCACGATAGTGGCCCTGGTAGCCAACGATGTGCTGGGGATTGTCCGCCCCAAATCGCCTTACCTGCGGCAGGCGGCCCTCACGACCGCGGCGCTGCTGATAGTCCTGGTCGCCCTGCTGGCAGTTCGAGTCAGCCAACTGTGATCCCATGGTCGGTGGCAGTTTATATGCCGGCCGGCGCACCTTCGGGCTGATCCACGCTCAGCCGGTTGTCGCCGACGATCACGGCCAGCACACCCAGTCCGGCATGAGCGGCCAGAACGGCCGGCAGGCCGGTCAGGGTGACCTCGGATATCCCCGGCACGGCCGCCGTCAGGCGCTGCGCCACCGCCTGGGCCTCCGGCTCGTTGCCGAAATGGTGGATGGCAAGTTTGGCGCTCCCGGCAGGGCGGGCGGCAATGTCCGCCTGCACCAGCTCTTCCAGCCGGGCCACCGCCCTGGCCGCAGTGCGTATCCGTTCCAGCGGGACCACCCGGCCGTCCTGGATGGAGAGGATGGGCTTGATCGCAAGGACGGTCCCCAGCCAGGAGGCGGCCGTGCCGATCCGGCCGCCTCGCCGCAGCTGCTCCAGCGACGGGACGTAGAAGTAGATCCTGGCCGGCTCCAGCTGGTGCCGGGCCGCAGCGGCCACTTGGGCCAGGCCGGCCCCGGCCGCCGCCGCCACCAGTGCCCCCTGCACGCCGTAGCCCAGCGCCATGCCAGCGGTCCTGCTGTCCATCACCTCGATCGGGAAATCCAGCCGGGAGGCGGCCAGCTGCGCGGACTCAACGGTACCGGAGAGCGCCGCGGAAATATGGAGGGATAGGGCGCCGGCGTAGCCGCGTTCCTGAAGTGCCCGGAAGGCACGCTCGAACTGGCCCGGCGAGGGCCTGGATGTCCGCACCGGCCGGCCGGCTGCCAGGGCCACGGCGATCGGCCGGCCAAGGTCATCAACGCCCTCGCCGTAGATCTCCTCGCCCACCATCACCGGCATCGGCACTATGGTCAGGCGGCCGTCGTCGGGCAGTCCCAGCACCCACTCCGGCGGCAGGGCCGCGGCGGAATCCGTCACCACCGCCACCGCCGGGCGCTGCTCCACGGCGGGCGCGGCCGGACGGAACCTGGCCAGCTGTTCCCGCAGCCATACGACGGCGGCCGGTTCACGCTCGGGCATTGCTGCCTAGGCCGGAACGATGTTGACCAGCTTGGGCGCTCGCACAATGACCGTGCGCACTCCGCGCCCGTCCAGGGCCCGCCGGACATTCTCCGAGGCCAAGGCCAGGGCCCGCAGCTCGCCCTCCGAAATGTCGGGGGGAACCTCCAGCCGGTCGCGCACCTTGCCCTGGACCTGGACCACGGCCGTGATGCGCTCCTGCACCAACAGGGCCTCATCAAACGCCGGCCAGCCGGCATCCGCCACCGAGGCCGGGTGCCCCAGCGTGTTCCAAAGGTCCTCGGCGGTATACGGCGCGAAGAGACTCAGGATGACGGCAACGGCCTCGGCGGCCTCGCGTACGGCGGGGTCGGCGCCGCCGGCACCGGCGTCGATGACCTTGCGGGTCGCGTTAACCAGTTCCATCAGGCGGGCCACCACAACATTGAACTTGTGGTGCTCCGTCAGTTCCGTCGCGTCTGCAATGGTCCGGTGCGTCACCGACCGCAGGGCCGCATCGCCGATGCCGGGATCCGTTCCGGGAGCGCTGCTGACGTCCTGCCCCAGGCGCCAGGCCCGCGCCAGGAACTTGGCCGCGCCGGCGGGGGAAACATCCGCCCAGTCCACATCGTCCTCCGGCGGACCGGCAAAGACCATGGTCAGCCGGACGGCGTCCACCCCGTATTTGTCCAGCTGCTCGCCCAGGTCCACACCGTTGCCCAGCGACTTGCTCATGGCCTTGCCGCCGTTGAGGACCTGGCCCTGGTTCAACAGCGCACTGAACGGCTCATCCGCGTCCAGCATGCCCATGTCGTGGAGCACCTTGGTGAAGAACCGGGCATACAGCAGGTGCAGGATGGCGTGCTCCACACCGCCCACATACTGGCCCACCGGCATCCACTCGTTGGCCTTCTGCTGGTCGAACGGGCCCTCGGTGTAATGCGGGGAAACGAAGCGCAGGAAATACCAGGAGGAGTCCACGAAGGTGTCCATCGTGTCCGTATCCCGCTTGGCCGGCCCGTTGCAGTCCGGGCACTGGACGTTGACCCAGGCCTCGGCCGCGGCCAGCGGAGAGGTGCCCTTGGGGGACAGGTCTTCGCCGCGCAGGTCCGCGGGCAGCGTGACCGGCAGCTGGTCGTCCGGGACCGGGACTTCGCCGCAGTCCGCGCAGTGGATGATCGGAATCGGGGTTCCCCAGAACCGCTGGCGGCTCAGCAGCCAGTCGCGCAGCCGGAAGTTCACGAACTTCTCGCCGGTTCCCAGACGGCCCAGAATGCCGACGGCGGCCGGTATGGCTTCCGCTTTCGGCAGCCCGTCCAGTTCGCCGGAGTTCACCAGCACCCCCTCGCCGGTGGTGGCCACGCCCGAGAGGGCGGGGTCTTCGGCGCCGGTATCCAGCACCACACGCACGGGCAGGCCGAAGGCGCGCGCAAAGTCCAGGTCGCGCTGATCATGGGCCGGAACGGCCATGATGGCGCCGGTGCCATAGTCGGCCAGCACGTAGTCAGCGGCCCAGACGGGCAGCTTCTCGCCGTTGAGCGGGTTGACCGCGTAGCGGCCGGTGAACACGCCGGTCTTCTCCCGCTCGGTGGACTGGCGCTCGATTTCACTCAGCCCCTGGACCTGCTCGCGGTAGCCATCCAGCGCCGCCGCATGCTCCGGCGCCACCAGCTCCTCGGCCAGCGCGGCATCGGCCGCGACGACGAAGAACGTGGCCCCGTACAGCGTGTCCGGGCGGGTCGTGAAAACGGTGACCTGATGCTCGGGCTTGTCCGGCGTTGCTTCGATAACGAAGTTCACGTGCGCGCCCTCGGACCGGCCGATCCAGTTGCGCTGCATGGCCAGCACACGCTCGGGCCAGTGCCCCTGCAGCTCTGCCATATCATCCAGGAGCCGGTCCGCGTAGTCGGTGATCCTGAAGTACCACTGGTTCAGCGACTTCTTGATGACCGCAGTGCCGCAGCGTTCGCAGGCACCGTTGACAACCTGCTCATTTGCCAGCACGGTCTGGTCCTTGGGGCACCAGTTGACCGGGGAATCCTTGCGGTAGGCAAGACCGCGTTCGTAGAAGCGCTTGAACAGCCACTGGGTCCAGCGGTAGTACTCCGGATCCGAGGTGTGCAGCCGCCGGGACCAGTCCGCGGAGATCGCGTAACGCCGGAAGGACGCCGCCTGGGTATCTATGTTGGCGTAGGTCCACTCGCTGGGATGTGCGTTGCGCTTGATCGCGGCGTTTTCGGCGGGCAGGCCGAAGGAGTCCCAGCCGATGGGATGGAGCACATCGAACCCGCGCTGGCGCCAGTAGCGCGCCACGACGTCGCCCATCGCAAACGCCTCGGCATGGCCCATGTGCAGGTCCCCGGACGGGTACGGGAACATATCCAGCACGTAGCGGCGTTCCTTGGAACCGTCGTCGAGGGGTGTGAAGACCTTCAGCTCATCCCAGACCGCAGGCCATTTGGCCTCCATCGCGGCGAAGCTGTAGGCATTATCGTCCCGCTGGTCGGGCTGCGGCGCCTGATCCGTCGGCGCCTGATCCGTCGGCGCCTGATCCGTCTGTGCCTGATCCGTCTGTGGCTGCACGCTCACTGACCCTGCCTTTTCACTGTTCATTGGCCGTTCTTCCTCCACATTCCTCCCGGACACACAAAAGCCCCTCGACTGGGCAAGGGGCCTACCGCAGGGCAACCGTCACCCCGGTTGGGGTCCGCTGGCCATGCGGCTAACTAAGAGGAGGGAAGTACATGCCCCCACTTTAGCGCATCCCGCTTTGGATTAAGTGGCGCAGAGACTACCCTATGGGTGGATGCCAACGAAGCGTCCGTGCCGAGGAGGAGTGCTCCCACGGCGGATCGACCCCTTCCGGGATTGGAACAGCAGACGCAGCAACTGCGCTGACCCTTGCCGGCTGGCCCTTCATTTGGAATAGGTCAACGTACGATGCCAACCTCTCTCAAGAAATTCCTCCCCGCGGACCCGCAGCCCACAGACCTGGCCGACGCCGCCGTCGCCCTTGTCCACAAATGGCTGGGCCTGTCCCAGCAACCGGCCCCGGCCGCCAAGCCGCCGGTGGGGAAGGCTAAGGCATCCGGCTCCGCCGCACTGCTGGCAGAGGTCCTGAAGGACAAGAACGGACTGGACTTCACTCTCGGCTTTGTGGACCGGGTGATCCGCCCGGAAGACCTCAACGTCGCCGCCCGGAATCTGGCCCTGCTGGCGAAGTCCGCACCCACCTTCCTGCCCTGGTACATGAAGGTCGGCGTCAAGGCCGGCGGTGCTCTGGCCCCGGCCCTGCCCTGGGCCGTTGTCCCGGTGGCCCGGCGCGTGCTGCGCCAGATGGTGGCGCACCTGATTGTGGACGCCCGGCCAAGGCAACTGGGCGCATCGATCGCCAAGCTCCGCAAGGACCACACCCGGCTGAACATCAATCTGCTGGGCGAGGCCGTACTGGGCGAGCGGGAAGCGGATGCGCGACTGGCCGGGACCAGGGCGCTGCTGGCGCGCGACGACGTCGACTACGTCTCCATCAAGGTCTCCTCCGTGGTCAGCCAGCTGAATATGTGGGCGTTCGAGGAAAGCGTTGAGAAGATCACCGAGCGGCTGCTGCCCCTGTTCGAGCTGGCCGCGTCCTCCCCGACGTCGGCGCAGGACCGGTCCGGGTCCGCCCGGTCAAAGTCCGCCCAGACCGGGTCCGCCCAGTCCAAGTCCGCCCAGTCCAAGTTCATCAATCTGGACATGGAGGAGTACCACGACCTGGACCTCACCGTCACGGTGTTCAAGGGCATCCTGAAGAACCCGAAGCTGAAGAACCTCGAGGCCGGCATCGTGCTGCAGGCCTATCTGCCGGATGCGCTCGGCGCGCTGGCGGACCTGACCGAATGGGCCAAGGCCCGCAAGGCCGACGGCGGTGCCGGCATCAAGGTGTGGCTGGTCAAGGGCGCCAACCTGGCGATGGAAAACGTCGACGCCAGGATCCACGGCTGGAAACTTGCCACCTACGCCAGCAAGCAGGACGCGGACACCAACTACAAGCGCTGCCTGGACTTCGCGCTGCGGCCGGAGAACGCGGCGGCGGTGCGGCTCGGTGTCGCCGGGCACAATCTCTTCGACATTGCCTTTGCCCATGAACTCTCCGTCCGGCGCGGCGTGGCCGACCGGGTCGAATTCGAGATGCTGCTCGGCATGGCCGAGGAGCAGGCGGAAGAGGTCAAAAAGGATGTCGGCTCGCTGCTGCTCTACACCCCTGTGGTCAAGCCCGCCCACTTCGACGTGGCCATCAGCTACCTGATCCGCCGGCTGGAGGAGAACGCCAGCCAGGAGAACTTTATGTCCGCCGTATTCGAGCTGACCAGCAACCCCACCCTGCTGGAGCGTGAAACGCAGCGCTTCCGCGCCTCCCTGGCAGCCCTGGACACGACGATCCCGGAACCCAACCGGAGGCAGGAGACCGACCGCGCCCCGCAGCTGGACGCCGGTGGCTTCGCCAACGCCGAGGACTCGGACTCCTCGCTGCCCAATGTGCGGGACTGGGGCCGGGCCATCCTGGCCCGTGTCCCCGGATCACGGCTCGGCACGGATCTGGTGGAGGCCTCCGGCTACACCTCCCAGGCTCAGATCGACGCGCTGGTCCATTCCGCCGTCTCGGCCCAGGTGTCCTGGGCGGAACTGGGCGGCGCCGGGCGCGCCGAATTCCTGCGCCGTGCGGCGCTGGAACTGTCCGCCCGCCGCGGCGATCTGATCGAGGTAGCCGCCAGCGAGACGGGCAAGACGCTGGCCGAGGGCGACGCGGAAATCAGCGAGGCGGTGGACTTCGCCAACTACTACGCGCTCTCGGCCGAGCGGCTGGACGCGGTGCAGGGTGCTACGTTCGTTCCGTCCCAGCTGACGGTGGTGACGCCGCCCTGGAACTTCCCCATCGCCATCACCGCCGGTTCCATCCTGGCTCCACTGGCCGCCGGCAGCAGCGTCATCGTCAAACCTGCCCCGCAGGCCAAGCGCTGCGCCGCCGTCGTCGTCGAGGCTCTGTGGTCCGCCGGCATCTCCAAGGACGTCCTGGTCCTGGCCGATGTGGAGGAGGGCCCGCTGGGCCAGCACCTCATTTCGCATCCCGCCGTGGACCGCGTGATCCTGACCGGCGCGTACGAGACCGCCAAGCTCTTCCGGTCCTGGCGGCACGACCTGCCGCTGCTGGCCGAAACCAGCGGCAAGAACGCCATCATCGTCGCGCCCAGCGCGGATCTGGACTTCGCCGCCAAGGACGTGGTGCGGTCCGCGTTCGGCCATGCCGGCCAGAAGTGTTCGGCCGCCTCGCTGGTGATCCTGGTGGGCTCGGTGGCACGGTCCAACCGGTTCCGGCACCAGCTCATCGACGCCGCCTCCTCGCTCCGGGTGGGCTATCCGCAGAACCCGCAGACGGAGATGGGTCCGATCATCGAACCAGCCGCCGGCAAGCTCAGGGACGCACTGACCACCCTGGGCCCAGGCGAGTCCTGGCTGGTCGAGCCGCGCAAGCTGGACGACACCGGAAGGCTGTACTCCCCCGGTGTGCGCGAGGGCGTGCGGCCGGGCAGCTACTTCCACCTGACCGAGTTCTTTGGTCCGGTGCTGGGCGTGATGACCGCGCGGACCCTGGAGGAAGCCATTGAACTGCAGAACGCCAGCGCCTACGGCCTGACCGCCGGACTGCACACGATGGACCCGGCGGAGCTGGCATTGTGGCTGGACAAAGTCCAGGCGGGCAATCTCTATGTCAACCGCGGGATCACCGGGGCCATTGTCCAGCGCCAGCCCTTCGGTGGCTGGAAGCGCTCCTCGGTGGGTGCCGGCGCCAAGGCCGGCGGCCCCAACTACCTGATCCACCTCGGCGGTTGGACGCCGGCCGCGCTGCCCGCGGACCGGGCGGACCAGGCGGACCAGGCGGCCTTGCTCCCGGCCGTCACCGCGGCCCTGGACTCGGTGGCCAAGGAGTTCACCGACGCCGAACGGGCCTCGCTGCACCGTGCCGCCGCGGACGACCAGCGTCAGTGGGTTTCCGAGTTCGGCGTCGCCAAGGACGTCTCCGGGCTGGGCGTTGAGCGCAACGTCTTCCGCTACCTGCCCGTTCCGGTCCAGCTCCGGTTGGCTCGCGGCGGCAGCCCGGCCGGGCTGCTGCGCCTGGGCCTGGCCAGCTACCGCAGCGGCGCCCCGACCGGAGTGAGCGCCGCGCAACAGCTGCCGACCGCGGTCAGTAACGCCCTGGTCCAGCTGGGACTGAGCGTCGCCATCGAGACCGACGCCGACTGGGCTGCGCGCATTGCCGGCCTCGGCGGTGTTCGGGTACGCATCGTCGACGACGGCGGAGCGAGTTCCGCCGCGCTCTACGCCGCCACGGCAGGTTCCCCGGACGTGGCGGTCTACGCCGGCCCCGTTACCGAGGCCGGCCGGATCGAGCTGCTGCCGTTCCTGCACGAACAGGCCGTCGCCATAACGGCGCACCGCTTCGGCAACCCGGACAACATCTCCGCAACGGTCCTCCAACCCATCGACTGAGCAGTTGGTGTGCGATACAGGCCTGTATCGCGCACCAACTGCCCAGCGGATTGGTCCCGACCGGTCCTCACCGCCGCGCCGACCCCTTCACGACCTCGGCTGTGACCCTACTTAACGTCTTCGTCCACCCAGTCCATCGACTTGGTGACCGCCTTCTTCCACAGCCGCATCTGCCGGTCGCGCTCGGCTGCGTCCATCTGCGGTTCCCAGCGCTTATCCTCCGCCCAGTACTTGGACACCTCCTCGGTGTCCTTCCAGAAACCCACGGCCAGGCCCGCCGCATAGGCGGCGCCAAGGGCTGTGGTCTCAACGACCTTGGGGCGGATGACCGGGATGCCCAGGATGTCGGCCTGGAACTGCATCAGCGCGTCGTTGGCGACCATGCCGCCGTCGACCCTGAGGTCCTCCATGTCAACCCCGGAGTCCGCGTTCGCCGCGTCAAGGACCTCGCGCGTCTGGAAGGCCGTTGCCTCCAGGGCCGCGCGGGCGATGTGGCCCTTGTTGACGAATCTGGTAAGGCCCACGATGGCCCCGCGGGCGTCGCTGCGCCAGTACGGGGCGAAAAGCCCGGAGAACGCCGGAACAATGTAAACACCGCCATTGTCATCAACGGTCTTGGCCAGAGTTTCCACCTCCGGGGCGGAGCTGATCATGCCCAGATTGTCCCGAAGCCACTGGACCAGCGCTCCCGTGATGGCAATGGAGCCCTCCAGCGCGTAGATCGGCTTGGCATCACCGAGCTTGTAACAGACCGTGGTGAGCAGCCCGTTCTTGGAGTGCACGATCTCTTCGCCGGTGTTCACGATCAGGAAGTTGCCGGTGCCGTAGGTGTTCTTGGCGCCGCCCTTCTCGAACGCCGCCTGGCCGAAGGTGGCGGCCTGCTGGTCGCCCAGGATGCCCGCCACCGGAACCTCGCGCAGCAGCTGCGAGGTGTGCACCGTGCCATAGACCTCCGAGGAGGACTTGATGGCCGGCATCATGGACCGCGGCACGCCGAACGCGGCCAGGATCCCGTCGTCCCAGGACAGCGTCTCCAGATCCATGAACATCGTGCGCGAGGCGTTGCTGACGTCGGTAATGTGGACGCCCCCGTCGGTCCCGCCGGTCAGGTTCCAGGTGACCCAGCTGTCCGTGTTGCCGAATATCAGATCCCCGGCCTCGGCCTTGGCGCGCGCGCCGTCGACGTTGTCCAGGATCCACTTGATTTTGGTTCCGGAGAAGTAGGTTGCCAGCGGCAGGCCCACCTTCTGCTTGAACCGCTCGACGCCGCCGTCGGCAGCGAGTTCGTCCACGATCGGCTGCGTGCGGGTGTCCTGCCAGACGATGGCGTTGTAGACCGGCTGGCCGGTGGTCTTGTCCCAGACGACGGCGGTCTCCCGCTGGTTGGTGATGCCGACGGCGGCAATGTCGTGCCGGGTCAGGTTTGCCTTGGACAGCGCGGAGCCGATCACCTCGCGGGTGTTGTCCCAGATTTCCATCGGGTTGTGCTCCACCCAGCCGGCCTTCGGGAAGATCTGCTCGTGTTCCTTCTGCCCGCTGGAGACGATGTTGCCGTCGTGGTCGAAGATGATGGCCCGGCTGCTGGTGGTGCCCTGGTCAATGGCGATGACGTACTGGCTCATGGTGACTTCCTTGTCTTATAGCGGTTTACGGTCTTATTGCGGTTTACGGTCTTGTGGGAATTTACGGAGTTGCGGTGAATACAATCGGCAGCACGGCTGCCGTGAGTCCGGCGAGGCTTCCGCCGACCAGCGGACCCACGATCGGGACCCAGGAGTAGGTCCAGTCGCTTGAGCCCTTGCCCTTGATCGGCAGGACGGCGTGGGCGATGCGCGGACCGAGGTCACGGGCCGGGTTGATGGCGTAACCGGTTGGACCGCCGAGCGAGGTGCCGATGCCGACGACCAGCAGCGCGACGGCCAGCGGCCCGAGGCCCGACGGCGTTCCGCCCAAGGTCAGGATGACGAACACCAGCACGAAGGTACCGATGATTTCGGTGACGACGTTCCAGCGGTAGGTACGGATGGCCGGACCGGTGGAAAAGACACCCAATTTGTTGGCGGCTTCAGGCTCCGCGTCGAAGTGCTGCTTGTGCGCCAGCCAGCAGACGACGGCCCCGAGGAAGGCCCCGATCAGCTCACCGCCAAAATATGTCAGCGACGACAGAAAATCGATCGGAATGCCGGGAACGAACTCGCTCTTGCCTTTGGCAGCACTGTTCAGGATGATGCCCAGCGTCACCGCCGGATTCAGGTGAGCCCCGGACCTGGCGGCAACGAAGACACCTGCGAAGACCGCAATGCCCCATCCCCAGGTGACCATCAAAAACCCGCCGCCGTTGCCCTTCGTGCCCTTGAGCGCCACGTTGGCGACGACGCCGCAACCCAGCAGGGTCAGCATGCCTGTTCCGAAGATTTCGGACAGGAAAATAGTTCCAAGATTCATCTACGTTGACTCCTCTGATCTGGCTATTCTGTTATCGGGCTATTCGGTTGTCGGGCGGCTCCGGAAAAAGCCGCCCGTTCTTGAACCCTTGCTCCCCCCAGGGGACCGCTAGGCGATCAAGCTTTCTGCCTGGACCGAGTGATACCGGTCCAGAATTTCTTCCGCGTAGCGGATCTCCTCGCTGCACCGCTCGGCATCCCAGCCCAGCGGCCCGCTCAGCGCCTGCGCCGTCTCGGCCAGCAGCTCCGCGCACACCAGACCGCGGAAGGCCAGCGAGGTGCGGCGGATGAGCACATCGATCAGGTGGCCGATCTGCTCGTGCTCGACCATGAACGCCAGTTCCCGGCTGCTCAGCTCCGGGGTGGAATGGAAGATGATGTCCTCGCCCGCCTGCAGATGGCCGATGACCTCCGCGGCCCGGGTCCCGTAGCGGGTCAGCAGCACCGCGACGCGGGCGGCATTGACCGTCCCGCCGGCATGGCTGCGGATCCACTGCTCGACGCCGGCATCGGTGCGGGGGAATTCCGCTCCTCCGCCAATGGGCAGGTTCGCCGTGGAGACCCGGCGCTTCGCGCCGAGGATGGCCAGCAC
>JALYYI010000173.1 GCA_030946705.1 Actinomycetota bacterium
ACATGACAAAACTATCAACTATTTGTTGAAGGAAGTCCAGCAGGCCGGTGGAAGGTTCGGGCGTGTCTCCGGAAGGGGCGGCCGCAACCAGGGCGTCCCCAGCCCGTAAAAGCCCACTCCAATCTTCGGGTAAACTGGTCTCCGGCCCCTCATGTGGCGTCATCCTGTGAACTCCCCCAGGACCGGAAGGTAGCAAGGGTAAGCGGGCTCTGGCGGGTGCATGAGGGGTCTTTACTTTTTGTTCCCCGCCACCTTTCCGGGCATGCAGAATGTCGGTCCCACCAGATAGGGTTTCTTCTGTGACAGCACCCACCGCCCTATACCGCCGATACCGTCCCGACTCGTTCGCGGACGTCATCGGCCAGGAGCATGTCACCGATCCGCTGATGGCGGCGCTGCAGAAAAACCGGGTCAACCACGCCTACCTCTTTTCCGGTCCACGCGGCTGCGGTAAGACCACCTCCGCGCGCATCCTGGCCCGCTGCCTGAACTGCGCACAGGGCCCGACGGCGGTTCCCTGCGGCCAGTGCGACAGCTGCATCGAACTGGCCCGGGGCGGCTCGGGGTCGCTGGATGTCATCGAGATCGACGCAGCCAGCCATGGTGGTGTGGACGATGCCCGGGACCTGCGCGAGAGGGCCACCTTTGCCCCGGTCCGGGACAGGTACAAGATTTTCATCATCGATGAGGCGCATATGGTCACCTCGGCGGGCTTCAATGCCCTGCTGAAGATCGTCGAGGAGCCGCCGGAACACATCAAGTTCATTTTCGCGACCACGGAACCGGACAAGGTGATCGGCACCATCCGCTCCCGGACGCACCACTATCCCTTCCGCCTGGTCCCGCCGGAACCGCTGATGGCTTATCTGGGCCAGCTCTGCGGGCAGGAAAATGTGCCCGTTGCCCCGGGTGTGATCTCCCTGGTGATCAGGGCCGGTGGCGGCTCGGTCCGGGACTCGTTATCCGTCCTTGACCAGCTGATGGCGGGCGCCGGGCCCGCGGGCCTGGACTACGAGCTGGCGGTATCGCTGCTCGGCTACACGCACGCTTCGCTGCTGGACGACGTCGTGGAGGCCCTCGCGGCGGCGGACGCCGCCACCGTGTTCAAGACGGTGGACCGCGTCATCCAGACCGGGCACGACCCGCGCCGATTCGTGGAAGACCTGCTGGAGCGCTTCCGCGACCTCATCATTGTCCAGGCGATGCCGGAGAGCGCGCATGCGATCCTCCGGGGCACGCCGGAGGACCAGATATCCCGGATGCAGACCCAGGCCACCCAGCTGGGCGCGGCGGAACTGTCCCGGGCCGCGGATGTCACCAACAGCGCACTGACCGAGATGACGGGCGCCACCTCCCCCCGGCTGCATCTGGAGCTGCTCAGCGCCCGGCTGCTGCTGCCCGGCGCCGACCAGTCGGAGCGCGGTATGGCTACCCGGCTTGACCGGATTGAGCGCCGGCTCAGCTACGGCGTTGCCGACGCAGGGGCCGCAGCCGCCGGGTCTGCTGCGCCAGGCCCGGGACGGACGACGGCGTCCCCCACCACCGCATCCGGCCCGGCGGTTCCGCCCGTCCAGCGGACCGCCGAGGGAGGCGCCCGCGCCGAGGCCCCGGCACCAGCGCCGTCCGTACAGCAGCCACCGGCCAGCACATCAGGCCAGCCCGCGCCCTCCGAGCAACCCGCCCGGTCCGGCCCGCCCGCCCGGTCCGAGCAGCCCGCGCAGTCCCCGCAGGCCGCCGGAGGCCACACCGCCGGTCGCCCCAAGAACGTGCCGGCAGCGGCTTCGGATTCGAGTTCCGGCGCCCCCTCGGGACATGCGGCCCAGCCGTCATCCGGCGGGGCCGGCAACGGAGTGGAAGTGCTTCGCCGGGCCTGGCCGGAAATCCTTGACAATCTGGCCAAGGTCAAACGCAGCAGCTGGGCGTTGGTGGCCCCGAACGCCACTCCGCAGAGCTTCGACGGCGATTTCCTGCAGCTGGCTTTCAGCACGGAGGGCCTCGCGGGGGCGTTCAGCCGTGGCGACCACGCGGACAACCTCCGGTCCGCCATCAACACGACCCTGGGCATCAGCTGCCGCGTCAAACCGGTCGTCGGAGGTCCCTCAGCCTCCAGTTCGAGCTCTGAACCCGACCCAAAAGCACCCACTAACCAGGCATACCCTGCCACGGCTGCGTCATCGGGGGCGGGTGTAGTGGCAGCGCCGCAGGGACATACGCCCCAGCCCGTCGTTAGCGCAGCCGCCGCACCGGCGGATGCCCCGTCGCTTCCTGATGCAGCACCCCCAACCCGGCCTGCCTCAGGCCAGCAAACCACTGTCCAGCAGGGAACGCCGCCCTCCCGGGACACCGGTCCGGAGGAGCCTCCGTATTCGGATGAGGAACCGCCGCCCGAATGGGACGCTCCCCCGCCGGAGACCACTTACCCGTCGACCCCGCGACGGGCCACCCCGCCGGAGACCGCTGACCCGTCCACCCCGCGACGGGCCACCCCGCCGGCACCCGCCGAGCCCGGCTGGGGTGCGATCTCCGAGGCTCCGGACTGGGCGACCGCAGCACCGGCAGCCAGCACAGCTGCCGCCGGGTCAAAACCCGCGCCGGTGACGGTACCGCCGTCGGACGCCTCCGAGCCGGGCCAGCGGAAAATGAGCCGGTACGAGCGGCTCACGAACAGTCCCGAGGCGCAGGCGGGCCGCGCCTCCGCGCCGGAGCGCAAAGTAGACTTGCCGTATGTCGAGGACATCCCGAGCGCGGATGACGAGACCATCGAGGAGTCCGGTCTGATTGGCCGGGCCGCCGTCGAACGCATCCTGGGCGGCCGCCTCATCGAGGAACGGTCCGTCAACGGCTCTTAGGCTCGGCCGGCATAGTCTGCAGCCGCGTAGGGGTGCGGCATCAGATTCCGTGGCAATCCGCATGACGACAACAGAGCGAGGCAAGGGTGTACGAGGGAGCAGTTCAGGAGCTCATTGACGAGCTGGGACGCCTGCCCGGAATCGGGCCGAAGTCCGCCCAGCGGCTGGCCTTCCATATCCTCGAGTCCGATCCCGAGGATATGAAACGGCTGGTCAATGCCCTGGTCACGGTCAAGGAGCGGGTGAAATTCTGCTCCATCTGCGGCAATGTCTCCGAGCAGGACACCTGCATGATCTGCCGTGATCCGCGCCGCGACCCGACCACCATCTGCGTGGTGGAGGAATCCAAGGATGTGATGGCGGTGGAGCGCACGCGGTCCTTTAAGGGCCGTTATCACGTCCTCGGCGGAGCCATTAACCCTATTGCCGGCGTCGGGCCGGAACAGCTGCGGATCCGCGAACTGCTCACCCGGCTCAACGACAGCCAGATCGAGGAAGTCATCATCGCCACGGATCCAAATCTTGAGGGTGAGGCCACGGCGACATATCTGGCCAGGATGCTCAAGACGATCGGAATCGCCGTCACCCGCCTGGCCTCCGGGCTGCCGGTGGGCGGCGACCTCGAATACGCCGATGAGGTCACGCTGGGGCGCGCCTTCGAGGGCCGCCGCAGCGCCATCGGCTGATCACCGCCTCCCGAAAGCCAATCCAGTGAGCGCTTGGTGCCCGGTACAGGGCTGTATCGGGCACCAAGTGCCCACTCGATCACGGGTTATCACGGGTTGGAGCTGCGGCGCTTGGTCAGGCGATGCGGGTTCCCTGGGCGAGCCGCCGGGCGGGGGTCCGCAGCGCGCGCCACCCCAGCCACATGAGTCCGCCGGCCAGCAGGAACTGCAGCGCGAGCCCCAACGGCCACATGGGCGTGGTCTGTTCCAGGTAGCGGGGCTGGACCTTTCCGTTGGCACAGGGGAACGTGCCTTCGGGGCCGGCCAATGCGGCCCGGGCACCCTGGCTGATCCCCTCCAGCATCCCGGCCGAACCGGACATTCCGGGCTGGGCGCCGCCGCGCGAGGGGTACGGAATGGCGTCCGCCACCACTACGTAGGGGTTCAGGCTCAGCAGCCAGGCCACCCGTTCGGTGCGGGCGGTCGGTTGTTCCGTCAGGGGCCCCTGGCAGACATATTGCGGACCGTATTGCGAATCCCCGGCGCCCTGGCCCGAGTTGCCGGAGAAGTTGGCGGAGGGTGTGTAGTGGGGCTCGTTGGCCATCACTGTTCCGCGCGTGACGCTAAGCCCCAGCCCGAAGGAAATCAGCGTTCCGACCACCAGCGCCGCGATGGTCAGGTAGCTGATGACAATGGAGAACAGCGGGCGGTTGGCCAGGGCCGAGATGCCCACGCCAATGCCGCACACCACGCCGAGTTCCACGGCCAGCATCAGCAGCGCCACCAGGATGTGCCCGGCGGTCATACCACCCAGGACGACGCCGACCAGCAGGAAGGGCACGCTTGTGACCAGGAAGGCCAGGGCCGCGGCCCAGGCGGCGAAGAACTTTCCCCACAAGATCTGGCCCGGAGTCAGCAGCGTGACCTGCAAGATCGCAAGCGTCCCGCCCGCGCGGTCGCCGTTGATGGCATTGGCGGACAGCGCCGGGGCAACCAGCAGCCCGAACAGGAGCACGAAGGCAACTACGATCTCGAAGATCATCGAGCCGGCGCTGCCTACCGGGCCGCTGAAGGCCTCCGAGGTATCCGGGCGGCGTTCCAGCTGGACCAGGTCAGCAGCGTGACGAGCCCGATAATGAAGAACCAGATGGCCAGCATGATGTACCAGCCCCGTGAGCGCAGCCGCTGCCGCAGTTCAAGGACCATGACATCTCCGATGCCGCGCGGGTATCCGCCCCTGCGGTCCCTGGCCGTGGGAGCGGGCGTCTCATTCATGAGGCTCATCGCTGCTCCGATTCCAGGCTCAGGTAGGTTTCTTCGAGCGCACCCGCGGCGGGCGCAAAGGCGGTGATTTCCACACCGGCCAGGACCAGGTCCCGCAGCAGCCGGGCCGCGTCCCGCTCATTGTTGAGCAGCAGCGAGACCCCGGTGCGGCGGCCGGACTCGAGCCGGTAGCGCAGCCCCAACTGCTCGAGCTTGGCGGCCAGCGCGTCCATATTGGCGGCCGCCAGAGCGTACCGCCGGCCCTGGGCGGCGGCCTCCGCCAGGGTCTGCTGTTTGACCGAGCGGCCGCGGTTCACGAAGACGGCGCCGTCGGCCATCTCATCCAGTTCGGAGAGCACATGGGAGGAGACGACGACGGCCTTGCCCTGGGCAGCCAGCTCGCGCAGCAGGTTCCGCAGGTCGATGCGGGCTCCCGGGTCCAGCCCGGAGGCCGGCTCGTCGAGCAGCAGCACGCCCGGATCATGGATCAGCGCCCGGGCCAGGCTGAGCCGCTGCTGCTGCCCGCGGGAGAGCACTCGTGCGGGCTTGTCCGCCAGGTCCCCCAGATGCACCAGCTCCAGCAGTTCGCCGACCCTGGCTGCCAGCCGGTTCCTGGGCATCCGGTAGAACCGGCCCATCAGCGACAGGATTTCGCGCGCGGTCAGCGACTCCCAGACACCGAGCGTGTCCGGCATCCAGCCGATGTTCAGCCGCGCCGCCGCGGCGTCCGCGGACGGGTCAACGCCGAAAATCCGCACGCTTCCGGTATCCGGGGCCAGCAGCGACGCCAGGATCAGCAGCAGCGTGGTTTTGCCCGCCCCGTTGGGGCCGATCAGCGCCGTGACCTGGCCCGCGGGGGCATGGAAGTCGATGTGCTCAACGGCTTTGACGGCACCGAAACTGCGGGAAACACCGCTCGCGACGACGCCGCCCTCACCGCCGTCGTCGTTCCCCTCTTCCTGCACGGGACCTGCAACCCCAGCCGGCATGGCCGCCCCTTCCCCCAAAAAAGTTTGTCATCGTGACCCCGCCATCCTAGGTGCGGTGCCGCACCCCGGCAAGCAGCAGTCATGAACCGGCACGAATTCCGCGCGCGGGACCGGACCGGGATAAACTGGCGCCAGCTGCCCGGCGTGCCGCGCGCGTCGCTTGGCCCATCAGGAATCGGCCGGGGCAGCAGGAATTATCCAGGAGATTGCCAGTTGTTTCGAGGGTTGCCGATGAGTGGGCACGCATGAGTTTGATTGTTCAGAAGTACGGTGGATCCTCGGTTTCCGACGCCGCCGGCATCAAACGCGTAGCACGCCGGGTGGTGGAGACGCAGCGGGCCGGCAACGAGGTGGTGGTGGTGGTCTCCGCAATGGGCGACACCACCGATGAGCTGCTGGAGCTGGCGGCCGAGGTTGCCAGCGAGCCGCCGGCCCGCGAACTGGACATGCTGATGACCGCCGGCGAGCGGATTTCGATGGCGTTGCTGGCGATGGCCATCAACGGCCTGGGCGCCGTGGCGCAGTCCTTCACCGGCAGCCAGGCCGGCATGATCACCGACGGGATCCACGGCAAGGCCCGGATCATCGACGTGGACCCGCACCGCGTCCGCACCGCCCTGGACAAGGGCAACATCGCCATCGTGGCCGGTTTCCAGGGCATGAGCCGGAAGACGAACGAAATCACCACGATGGGCCGGGGCGGCTCGGACACGACCGCCGTCGCGCTGGCCGCGGCGCTCGAGGCCGATGTCTGCGAGATCTACACGGACGTCGACGGCGTCTACACGGCGGACCCGCGGGTGGTGCCGAGCGCGCAGAAAATCAGCACCATTTCGAGCGAGGAAATGCTGGAAATGGCCGCCTCGGGCGCGAAGATCCTGCACCTGCGCTGCGTCGAGTACGCCCGCCGGTTCGGGCTGCCGATCCATGTGCGGTCCTCATTCAGCGACCATGAGGGGACCTGGGTGTTGCCCAGCCCCGACGACAAGATCAAGATCTCAGAGGGAGTTGCCTTGGAGCAGCCAATCATCTCCGGCGTCGCGCACGACCGGTCCGAAGCCAAGGTCACCGTCGTCGGCGTGCCGGACATCCCGGGCAAGGCGGCGGAAATCTTCGGTATCATCGCCGGCGCCCATTCCAACATCGACATGATTGTGCAGAACATCTCCACGCACGGCTCGGGCCGGACGGATATCTCCTTCACCCTGCCCATGGTGGAGGGTGCCGAGGCCCTGGCTGCGCTGCGCGATGCCCAGTCCACGGTCGGCTTCGAATCCCTGCTCTACGACGACCAGATCGGCAAGCTGTCCCTGATCGGGGCGGGGATGCGCTCCCATCCGGGGGTGTCGTACAAGTTCTTCAAGGCGCTCTCCGACGCCGGCGTCAACATCGACCTGATCTCCACCTCGGAGATCCGCATCTCCGTTGTCACGCGGGCGGATCTGCTGGAGACGGCGGTGCGGGCCGTACACAAGGCCTTTGACCTCGACGGCGACGACGAGGCGACGGTTTACGGCGGCACCGGCCGCTGAGGTAACGAAATGCCAGACCAGAAAATGCCTTGCAGTAAAATGCCTGGGTAACAGCCGGGGGAATGGAAGTGCCGGCCGCGCCCTTAATCGCGGCCGGCACCAAGGTCCGGAATTGCTCAGGCAGTGTGCGGTTTACGCACACCATAGTGATTTCCCTCGGAATCCGTTTCGACTTCAAATTGAGCCAGGTCCTCTTCGGAAGCGTGCTCAAAGTCGTCGTGCCGGTGCACCACCGGCGCGCGCGTGTCCGCATGGTCCGCCGGCCCGAAGAGCTGCTGCAGATGATCGGTCGCATTCATGAATCGGTACAGGAAGCGCTTGTGCTCAGCCACTGTCTACACCTCCCTTCCAGCAGAAGTGGGATATCTGCTTCAGTAGGCCCTATTTTACGCCCGGCGGGCCCGAAAAGCCCGGGCCGTCCGCTCGTTCCGGTCCGGCCGGAAGTTCGTCAGCGCAGCGATTTGTCCTCGGGATCCTTCGGGACCACATAAGTGCTGCCGTCCGGGCGCCTGATCGTGTCCCATTGCTGGGCCTCAGCCTCGCGTTGCAGCAGCAGGCGCTTGTTGTCCTCCGTCATTTCGTGGTCCAGGGAACTGCGGCTGGCCGGCCCGAAAATGAGGCGCAAGCGGCCCGTGGTCCTCATGAACCGCTCCACGAAGCTTGTCTCCGACATGTCATCCCTTCAGGTTCCGGTGCAGGTTCACCGAAACAAATAGTACACTGATCATTAGTGTACTAACTGGTTTGGAGGAGTGCCCATGGCATTCATTGACAGCGCAACCGGCCCCGCGGGACGGACGGCGCCGGAGGGGTCAACGGACGACGTCCCGGATGATCTGCTGCTGGAACGCCAGCTTTGTTTTGCCTTGAGTGTGGCTTCCCGAAGCGTGGTCAGCGCCTACCGGCCGGTGCTGTCCCCGCTCGGGCTCACGCATCCGCAGTATCTGGTCATGCTGGCCCTGTGGGAACGCAGCCCCCGTTCAGTCAAGGACATCAGCGCCGCTCTCCTGCTGGAACCGGCTACCCTCTCTCCGCTGCTCAAACGGCTGGAGGCGGCGGGGTTGGTCAGCCGCACCAAGGCGGCCGACGACGAACGCGCCCTTGCGATCGAGCTCACCGTCTCCGGGCGTGCGCTGCGCCAGCAGGCACTTGCCGTTCCGGGAACCATGATGGAGAGGCTGGGACTGGACCGGACCGACGTCGAGTCCCTGCATGCGTCCATGACGCAACTGATTGCCGCAGCCCAGTCCTGCGCGCCGGTGTAACGGGCCGGTGCAGGCACGGGCAGCGCGGATCACCGGGATAATGGAGGGATGACCGCCGGCCAGCCTCCTCTGCAGGTGCTCCGCCCTGCCCAGTGGCTGGCGCGGCAGGAAGCCCACCAGGAACGGGTGGCGCGCTACGCTGACCCCTACCTTGAGCGCCGCTCGGCCGGGCGGAAGCACCCGGTGGAAGACTTCCTTTTCACCTACTACAACCACAAGCCCGGACAGCTGCGACGCTGGCACCCGGGCACCGGCGTCGTCCTGACCGGTTCCGAGGCGCAGGAACGGCTGGACTGGAAGTATTACCGCACCGCGGGCGCCGGTGAGCGCCGTTCACTGGGGCTGGCCGCCCGGGAGAGCGCCGTCGTCGTCGATGCCGGCCGCTTCGGCGACGAACGCCGCCAAGCCATCGGGTTTGCCCGCATCATCCTGGCCGGCACCGCCTCCCGGCCGGCCCAGTTCGGCTGCTTCGGCCTGCATGAATGGGCCATGGTGTACCGGCAGGAGGCGAGCCAGATCCGCCACGAATACCTGGACCTGCGGCTGGGAGCGGCGCAGACCGACGCCGTGGTGCGCGCCAACCGGATCCGCTGCTCGCACATTGACGCCTTCCGTTTCTACACTCCCGAGGCGGTTCCGCTCAATGAGCTCACTCCAACCCGGGAGAACCAGCGCGACATCGAACAGCCCGGCTGCCTGCACGCGAACATGGACCTCTACAAATGGGCCTACAAGCTCGCCCCCGCGCTGCCCAGCGAACTGCTGATGGACTGTTTTGAGCTCTCCTGGCAGATCCGTGCCATGGACATGAAGGCCTCCCCCTACGATCTGCACGAGTGGGGCTATCCGCCGATCGCCATTGAGACCGCTGCCGGCAAGGCGGAATATGTCTCCCGGCAGCGCCACTTCAGCGAACTGGCCGCGGAGCTGCGGGCCCGGCTGCTGCAGGCAGTCAACTTACTGCCGTTGTTGGCTTTGGAATGAATTCCACTCTCCGATAGTGCCGCAATCGCAGTACGCTGGAGATACAGGGGGACGAAGGAGCCTGTGATGGGAAAAATCCGCATCCGCATATCCGCAGTGGCCGCGGTCCTGCTGCTGGCCCTGAGCGCCTGCGCGAGCTCCCAGGGCGGCCCGTCAGGCGGCAGCTCCGGCGCTTCCGGTGAACCCTCGACGGCCCCCACCTCCACCGGTGCCGGTTCCAGCCCGGCCAGCCCCGGCAGCCCCAGCGCCGGCCCGAGTTCCTCGGCTGGCCCGCACAGCGACCTCACCATCGATATTCGGGAAAGCCCGGAGGGGACATCGACGAGGTACATCCTGGTCTGCGACGGGACCTCGCCCGGTTCCAGCTCCACCGTCGAGGATCCGGCGGCCGCCTGCGTCGCCCTCGAGAAGTACGGCCCGGCCGCCTTTGCCGCACCGACGGTCCAGAACCGGAAATGCACCATGCAGTACGGCACATCGCGGGTGGCCACGGTCAGCGGCACGCTCCACGGATCCAGCGTGAGGGCCACGTTCAGCCAGACGGACGGCTGCCAGATCGCCACCTGGAACAGCCTGTCACCGCTCTTCGGCAGCAAGGCCGGCGAACTCTGAGGGTGGCCGTTCGTCCCCGCCGGCGGTAACCCCCGGGGCGACCGCTGCGCTCAGTTGTCCTCGCCGTTGGCCAGCCGGCGCCGTGCGCTGAGCAGTTCCACTTCCGGGTGCGAGGCGACCAGGCGTTCCGCGGCGTCGAGGACTTCCACGAGGTGCCCGCGGTCCCCCGTGACCATGGCGATGCCGATCTGCCCGCGGCGCAGCAGTTCCTGGCTGCCCGTTTCGGCAGCGGAAATCTCAAAGCGCCGGCGCAGCTCGTTCACCAGCGGACGCATCACGGAGCGCTTTTCCTTCAGCGAATAGGTCGCTCCGAGAAGAATGTCGAATTCGATCCAGCCGATCCACATGAGTGCATCTTGCTCCCGGGCCGCCGCCACGGCAAGCGGGCGACGACGGCGGGCCGGTTCAGGGCTCCGGGCCCCGGTGTAGAGCCACCTCGCGCCTCCCGGTAGAATGGACAAGCAAGCTCGCGGAGCGCTGATTTCACTCCACCCACAGCGTGAGACGGCACCTTCCGCGGCCCCCTCTTTAACATCAGGAGTTCCCGGATGCCCCGGATCGTTGTCGATGTCATGCCCAAACCCGAGATTCTGGATCCGCAGGGGAAGGCCATCGTCGGCGCCCTGCCGCGCCTGGGCTTTACCGCTTTCAGCTCCGTCCGCCAGGGCAAGCGCTTTGAACTGACCGTCGACGGGGAAGTCACGGAGGAGATCTTGGCGCAGGCCCGCGACGCCGCCGCGACGCTGCTCTCCAACCCCGTGATTGAAGACGTGGTCAACGTCGAAGTTGTGGCGGGCTGATGACGACCGAGACTCCCCCGATAGGCCACCCCTTGGTCTCGACAAGCTCGATCACAGGGACGGGCTCGACCGGCGAAGCACCGCTCGCCGGTGCCCGGATCGGCGTCGTCACCTTCCCCGGGTCCCTGGACGATCGGGACGCGGCCCGTGCGGTGCGCATCGCAGGCGGGACCGCCGTCGCACTCTGGCATGCCGACACCGAACTCGGTGACGTGGACGCCGTCGTCATTCCGGGTGGTTTCTCCTACGGCGACTACCTGCGCGCGGGGGCGCTGTCCCGCTTTGCCCCGCTGATGGGCCGGATCGCTAAGGCGGCATCAGGGCCGGCGTCCTCGAATCCGCTGCCCGTGCTGGGCATCTGCAATGGTTTCCAGATCCTCACCGAATCCCATCTGCTGCCCGGATCCATGATCAAGAACGACCACCTCAAGTTCATCTGCCGCGACCAGCGGCTGCGCGTGGAGAACAACCGGACGGCGTGGACCTCGGACTATGCCGCTGGCCAGGAGATCACGGTGCCGCTGAAGAACCAGGACGGTCAGTACATCGCGGATGAAAAGACCCTCGATGAACTGGAGGGCGAGGGCCGGATCGTGTTCCGCTATGTGGGGCTGAACCCGAACGGCTCGCGCCGGGACATCGCGGGGATCAGCAACGCCGCGGGGAACGTTGTCGGGCTGATGCCGCACCCGGAGCACGCCGTGGAGGCCGGCTACGGGCCGGAATCCGCCAGCCGGCGCAGCACCGGCACGGACGGCCTGGGCTTTTTCACTTCTGTTCTCAACAAGCTTGTCGGAGGCACCAAATGAGCGAGATCTCCGGGAACCAGCGCGTGCAGACCCGCAGGTTCAATATCGATACCGTGGAGCATGCCGCCGGCACCCCGGACACGGAGCTACCCTGGGCCGAGCTGGGCCTGAAGGACAACGAGTACCGGCGCGTGGTGGAGATCCTGGGCCGGCGGCCGACGGCGGCCGAGCTGGCCATGTATTCGGTGATGTGGAGCGAGCACTGTTCGTACAAGTCCTCCAAGAACCATCTGCGCCAGTTCGGTGAGAAGGTCACGGACGAAATGAAGGAACACCTGCTGGTGGGCATCGGCGAGAACGCCGGCGTCGTGGACATCGGGGACGGCTGGGCGGTGACCTTCAAGGTCGAGTCGCACAACCACCCCTCCTTCGTGGAGCCCTATCAGGGCGCCGCGACCGGCGTCGGCGGAATTGTCCGCGACATCATTTCGATGGGCGCCCGCCCGGTGGCCGTGATGGATCCGCTGCGCTTCGGCGCCATCGACCACCCGGACACCGCCCGCCTGGTGCATGGCATCGTCTCCGGCATCGGCGGCTACGGCAACTGCCTGGGCCTGCCCAACATCGGCGGCGAGGTGGTCTTCGACTCCGTCTACCAGGGCAACCCGCTGGTGAACGCACTGGCCGTCGGTGTGCTCCGGCACGAGGACATCCGGCTGGCTAACGCCTCGGGCGTGGGCAACAAGGTGGTGCTCTTCGGTGCCCGGACCGGCGGCGACGGCATTGGCGGCGCGTCGGTGCTGGCCTCCGAGTCCTTCGACGCCACCAAACCGTCCAAGCGGCCGGCCGTGCAGGTGGGCGATCCGTTCGCGGAGAAAGTGCTGATCGAGTGCTGCCTGGAGCTGTTCAAGGCCTCCGTGGTGGAGGGCATCCAGGATCTGGGCGCCGCGGGCATTTCCTGCGCCACCAGCGAGCTGGCCTCCAACGGCGACGGCGGCATGCATGTTGAGCTGACCAAGGTGCTGCTGCGGGATCCGACGCTGACTCCGGGGGAAATCCTGATGTCCGAGTCGCAGGAACGCATGATGGCCGTGGTCACGCCCCAGAACATGGGCGCCTTCGAGGCCATCATGGACAAGTGGGCCGTGGAGTACTCCTGGCTGGGCGAGGTCACGGACACCGGCCGCCTGATCATCGAGTGGAACGGCGAGAAGATCGTGGACGTGGATCCGCGCACCGTGGCCCACGAGGGACCGGTCTATGACCGCCCGTTCCACCGCCCCGCATGGCAGGACGGCATCCAGGCGGACAGTTTCAGCGGGGAGCGTCCATCCGAGGGTGCGCAGCTGCGCGCCGCGGTGCTGGAACTGATGGCTTCGCCGAACATGTGCTCCAAGGACTGGATCACCAGCCAGTACGACCGCTATGTGCAGGGCAACACCGCCCTGGCCATGCCCGACGATGCCGGCGTGATCCGGGTGGACGAGGAAACCGGCCTGGGCGTTTCGCTCTCCACCGATGCCAACGGCCGCTACTCCTACCTGAACCCCTACGAGGGCGCCCGGCTTGCCCTGGCCGAGGCCTACCGCAACGTGGCCACCTCCGGCGCCAAGCCGCTGGCCGTCACGGACTGCCTGAACTTCGGCTCCCCGGAGGATCCGGAGGTCATGTGGCAGTTCGCGGAGTCCGTCCGCGGCCTCTCCGACGCCTGCCAGGAACTCGGCGTGCCGGTGACTGGCGGCAACGTCTCGCTGTACAACCAGACCGGCGGGGTCGCGATTCACCCGACGCCCGTCGTCGGCGTCCTGGGCGTGTTCGACGACGTTTCCCGCCGCACGCCGTCGGGTTGGGTCGAGGACGGGCAGGCCATCTACCTGCTGGGTACGACGGCTGACGAGCTGGACGGTTCCGAATGGGCCAACCTGCGCGGCCATCTGGGCGGCCAGCCGCCAAAGGCGGACCTGGGGCTGGAGCGCCAGCTGGCCGAGATCCTGGTCAACGCCTCGCGCGACGGCATGGTTGACGCCGCGCACGACCTCTCCGAGGGCGGCCTGGCCGCCACCCTGGCGGAGTCGGCGCTGCGCTTCAACGTCGGTGCCCGAATCGGCCTGGACGAGGTCTGCGAACGGGACGGCATCGACGCCTTCACGCTGCTGTTCTCCGAGTCGCAGGCGCGCGCCGTCGTCGCCGTCCCGCGTTCCGAGGAAATCCGCTTCACGGACATGTGCACCGCGCGGTCCTTCCCGGCCATCCGGATCGGTGTAGTGGACGCCGCGTCCGGTTCGCTGGATGTTCAGGGCCGCTTCATCCTGGATTTGGATGAACTCCGCGCAGCCAATGAGGGGACCCTGCCGAAGTACTTCGGCTAACCACCCGACGCGTCTCCAGGTAACGGGCAATCAGGGCACGAAATCTCCCGATATCTCAGGACGCGTTCTCAGGACGCGCTGGTAAAATTGGCCATCAGGGCGGGATGAAGGGGCTATTCATGGGCGACGCGGGCGAGAAGGTAAGCAAGGCCGCGGACGCCGTGGCGGACCAGGCCCGTTCGCCGGCCTTCATCTTCCTGGCCCGGTGCGGGTACGTGGTCGTCGGTCTCCTGCACGTGCTGATTGGGGTCATTGCCCTGCAGATCGACAGCGGCCAGTCCGGCAGCGCGGATCAGTCCGGGGCCATTGCGGCTGTCGCCGGCCAGCCGGCGGGCGCCCTGCTGCTCTGGGTGTGCCTTGCCGCCTGTGCTGCCCTGGCACTGTGGCAACTGGACGAAGCATTCCTGGCCAGCCGGAGCCACGGACCGCATAAGGTGCTGTCGGTGGCCGGAGCCGTCGGGAAGGCGTTGGTCTTTGGCGCTCTGGCCTCGGTTTTTGGCGTCTTTGCCCTGGGCGGGCGGAAGAGCAGCGGCGGCACCAGCAGCGATCTGACGTCGGCGCTCCTCAAGGCACCCGGTGGAGCGGTGCTGCTGGTATGCGTCGGAGCCGGTCTCATCATCGCCGGTGGCTACTACGCCTACCGCGGGGTGTCCTTCAAATTCACCACGGAGCTCAAACCCGAAAGCCATAAGGTCGTCATCCCGCTGGGCGTCGCCGGATACCTGGCCAAGGGTCTGGTGCTGGCGCTGGTGGGGATCCTGATCATCGTGGCGACCGTGCATGCTGACCCTGGCAAGTCCACCGGGTTGGACGGAGCGCTACGCAGCCTGCGCGGTCAGCCGTACGGCGTATATCTGCTGATTGCCGTGGCGGCCGGACTGATCTGCTTCGGACTGTACTCGACCGCCCGCGCACGGGTCGGTAGGTTCTGACCATCGAGGGAGTACTTGGTGCCCTTTACAGCCCTGAATCGGGCACCAACCGCTCACTCGATGGGCGCGATGGTCAGGGCCGCCATCCGGCCTGGATCAGGGCCTCCCTGATCTTGTTGACAGCTTCCCGGGCCCCGTTCTTCATGTGGCGCTTTGATATGCGGATCTGCGTCCAGCCCGCAGCCCGGTAGCGCTCCTCCCGGCGGATGTCATTGTCCACTTTCTCCGGGTCTGCATGAATACCGCCCTCGTATTCCACAGCGATCTTGTACTCCCGGTAGGAGAGATCTGGGCTGGGGACGAATGTTGCCCAGCCGTCATTGATCGGCTCGTTAACCAACGGGTCGGGCAGGCCGGCGCGAAAGACAGCCAGCCGCAGCTCCGTTTCCGGCGCAGAATCTGCTCCTACCCGGCTAAGCTCCAAGGCGGCCCGGGCCTTGCGGACGCCCCGCTTCCCCTTATGGCGTTCAATCATCGCGGACAGTTCGGCTTTTGTCGCGTAAGGTTCGCTGCGTCCCTCGAAGTAGGGGCGGGGGATCCGGACGAGGTGGTCCGCAATAACCACCAGCTCGTCGATGGACAACATCTCGGCCAGATCCAGCCAGGTTCTGGCCCTGGTTGTCACCCGCATTCCGTCCACCACTGTCACCTCACCGGGCAGCAGCAGTGATCTGTGCGCGATGACCCCTGGCCGGCGCATTTGCGCTGATCCGGCGGGGCGGGTGATATGGATCATGGCAAGCTCCTTGGGCTGGAACGGGCGGGGAAGCAGCCACGTCCAGGCACCCGTATGGTGGGAGGCGGCGCTGAGTTCGGTAACGAGCGAATACGCCCTGGCCAGATGTGATACCTGCAGTTCAGCGATTTCCGGGCTCCGGATGCCGCGGCCAAGGCTCTTGAGGGACCGATTCCGGAACCGCCCCCGTGATACCCCGAGGGCCAGCGCTTCCGCGAGGGTGAACGGTCGGCCGGGCAGGTCGCCGGGCAACGGAATCGGATTGCGCATGCGCCATTATGGACAGATAGCCTGATTCCCCGCAGAAGTTATCCACACCCCGATCCACTGAGCGGTACGTGCCCGATACAGGGCTCTATCGGACACGGATTACTCACTCGATGATGGGGGTTACGAGGCAGGCGGGTGGGGCTGCGGACAGTTTGGGTAAGAAAGGTGGGTCAGCGGGCCAGGGCGCGGGCGGCGTGAAGGTAGCGCTGGGTGACGAAGCGCTGCGCCAGGGCGGTGACCGGACCGCCCAGTTTGTAGATGAGCCCGGACGGTTTACTGAACGCCAGCACCTCGAAGTGAACGCTGCCGTTCGCCTCGATCCGGGCAATGAACGCTTCCTCGCCGCTGGCCGGATGCCCGGGCAGAGTTCCGTAGCCGAATCCGCAGCGCTGCGGCCGAGTCTGTCCGTCCGGGAGTACGACGACGGCGGCCGGCTTCTCCACCCACACCACTTCGCAGGGGACGGGCAGCCGCAACCGTCCCACCCCGAAGCCGCAGACCACCCGTCCACCGGGTTGCATGGATGCGGAAGCCCTGGCCCTCGCCTCACCGCTATCCGCTCCCGCGACGGTGAGCCCGGCGCCGCGCTGGATGCCCCAACCCAGGACGCCGCGGGCGAGCCTTCCGTAGGCTTCCGCTCCGTGGCCCACCTGGACCGGGTGCTCAACCCGCGCATACCCCGCAGGCCAGCTGCCGCCGTCGTCGAGCGTTTGGGTCAGTCCGCGCTGCGGATACGTCAGCTCACCGTGTCCCGGCCTCAATCGTCCGCTCCGGCCTCGACCACGCGCCGCCAACCCAGAGCCTCGCGCTGGACCCGCGGCAGCGAGGCGACCACCAGGTCATAGGAGTCCTCGATCATGTCGCGGATACTTTCGTCGGGCAGCTGCGCGTCGCAGATGACCCCGTTCCAGTGCTCCTTGTTCATGTGGTAGGCGGGCGTGATCTCCGGATGGGCGGCCCGCAGCTGCTCGGCCAGGATGGGCTCGCATTTGAGGCTGACCGCCAGCGGACGTGCGCCGAGGTTGGACAGCGCAAACATTTTCGATCCGCCCGAACCAGTTCCGGCACCGGGCGCGCGCACCTTGAAGACCGATGCCTCCGGGCCGAACGGGAAATCCTCGAAGCATCCCGGCAGCGCCAGGCATGCCGATTTCAACTGCTGCGCATCCACACAGGGAGCCTATACCGTCCCCGGGACATCGGGACATCCGGACATCCGGTCACACTGCGCAGCCGCCGCAGCGCCGCGTCCTGGTCAGACGGCCAGCCGGGGCGCCTCGATGGCCGGACACCGGTTCATGACGACGTCGAGTCCGGCCGCCTGTGCCCGCGCCGCGGCGGCCTCGTCGATCACACCCAGCTGCAGCCAGACGGCCTTGGCTCCGACAGCGATGGCCTGGTCCACCACCGCGCCGACGCGCTGCGAATTGACGAAGCAGTCGACGACGTCGATTTCCCCGGGCACCTCCGCGAGGGTCTTGTAGCCCTTGGCGCCGTGGACGTCGTCGCCCCTGAGGCTGACCGGGATGATCTCCATGCCCAGCTTGCCCTGCAGGAATTCGGCCACGCCGAGCGCCGGACGCAACGGATTGCCGGAAAGTCCGACGACGGCCCAGCGGCCCTTCTCCGTCAGGAGCCGGCGGATGACTTCGGGATCGTTGAGCTGTGCCATCTCCCGAGCCTACTCCGCGAGCGGCGGCTCAGACGCCGTTGCTGAGCTCCTCGGCATAGAGGCACCAGAACTCGTTGGGCCGGGCCGCCGCCGGATCGATGTCCTTGAGCTGACGCTCGAAGTTCCGGGCCACCCGGATGAATTCGTCGTCGTCTTCGGGGCCGATCGCGTCCCGGTCGATGGCACCCCACAACGTGGCGATCTGAACCAGTTGGGCCAGGGAGGAGGCGACCAGGGTTTCATCGTCCTGGCACACGGAGTAGATGGCGCCGGTGAGGCGGTCAACCACCACGAACTGGAAATCGCCGTCATTGAGAATGATCGCGCGGCCCAGCTGGTCGTCGTCGAACGGCGGCTGCAGCCAGTCACCCTCGATCGGAATGTCCTCCAGCTCGATGGGCGCAAGGGGAGCCAGCGCCTGGCTGATTTCGGTATCGTCCATTGGATCCTCCTGTTGTCCCGAGACTAGCCACCTGGGGTTCTGCCGTCAATGGTTCCGCGGTGGTTCCGGGGTGGTTCCGGATGCCCCCGCGTGGCCGTTCCTGCTAGTGCGCCGGCACGATGTCATGCGAGCTGGCCAGCCTGCGGTTCCGGAGCACGGGCAGGAATTCGCGGACCTCATCGATGCGTTTCCGGGTAACCTCCGCCGTGGCGATGCCCTCCGCTTCGTCATCGAGGAAGTCCTGCGGAATCCCCATCGGATCCAGGATGGCGGAGTGGCCGATGCAGTGCTCGCTGGAGGTTCCGGCGGCGGCAATCCAGCAGGTGTTCTCGATCGCCCGGGCCTTGAGGAGCGTCTCCCAGTGGTCAACCTTGTGGTCGCCCTTGAACCAGGCCGCGGCCACGCAGATGAGGTCCGCGCCGTCCTCGGCCAGGGCCCGGGCCAGTTCCGGGAAGCGCAGGTCGTAGCAGGTCATGATCCCCACGGTGAAGCCGCCGATCTGCACCAGCTTGATCCCGCCGTCGCCCGGTTTGATCCGCTTGGATTCCTGGTACGAGAACGCGTCATAAAGGTGCAGCTTGCGGTAGGTCTCCAGGACCCTGCCCTCCGCATCGACGGCCACCAGAGTATTGAACGGCCGGTCTTCGCCGCTGGACTCATAGCCGCCGGCAATGATCGCGACGCCGGTCTCGCTGGCGATTACAGAGATGCCCTGCACAAAGCTTGACCACATCAGGTCGACGGCGGCCACAAAGTCGCCCTCCACCCGGCCAACGCTGAACATGGACTCCTCCGGGAACAGGATCAGCGCCGCTCCGTCGGCCCTGGCATGCCGGGCCAGCCGGCGCATCACCGCCAGGTTGGCGGCCACATCGCCGCCCGGATTGAACTGACCAACACTGACCTTCATTGCATCTCCTTGGCTAGGGTGCCTGCAATCCAAGCCTAGTCTCTGCCCGTGCCGTTAGCCGTGGATCAGGTCGTGAATCACGATCGTCTGCTCCCGGTCCGGACCGACGCCGATGGCCGAGAACCGCGTACCGGACAGGGATTCGAGCGCGAGCACATACCGCTGCGCATTCTCCGGCAGGTCCGCGAGCGTCCTGGCCCCGGTGATGTCCTCGGTCCAGCCGTCAAAGTACTCGAAGATCGGCTTGGCGTGGTGGAACTCCGTCTGCGTCATCGGCATTTCGTCATGTCGGACGCCGTCGATGTCATAGGCGACGCAGACCGGAATCCGCTCGATGCCGGTGAGCACGTCCAGCTTGGTCACGAAGTAGTCGGTGAAGCCGTTCACGCGCGAGGCCTGGCGGGCCAACACCGCGTCATACCAGCCGCAGCGGCGCGGACGCCCGGTATTCACGCCGAACTCACCGCCGGTCTTCTGCAGGTATTCGCCCATCTCGTCGAAGAGCTCGGTGGGGAACGGGCCCGCCCCGACCCTCGTCGTGTAGGCCTTGATGATGCCGACCGCCCGGCTGATCCGGGTGGGCCCGATGCCGGAACCGACCGAGGCGCCTCCCGCCGTCGGATTGGAGGAGGTCACGAACGGGTAGGTGCCGTGGTCCACGTCCAGGAACGTCGCCTGGCCGCCCTCCATCAGCACCACCTTGCCCTCGTCCAGGGCCCTGTTGAGCACATAGGTGGCATCGATGACCAGCGGGCGCAGCCGCTCGGCGAAGCCGAGGAAGTACCGCACCACCTCGTCGATGTCGATCGCGCGGCGGTTGTAGACCTTGACCAGCAGCTCATTCTTCTGCTGCAGCGAACCCTCCACCTTCTGGCGCAGGATCGACTCGTCGAAGACGTCCTGGACGCGGATGCCCAGCCGGGCCACCTTGTCCATGTAGGCCGGGCCGATGCCGCGCCCGGTGGTGCCGATGGCGCGCTTGCCAAGGAACCGCTCGGTGACCTTGTCCAGCACCTGGTGATACGGGGCCACCAGATGGGCGTTGGCGGACACCCGCAGCTTGGAGGTGTCCGCGCCGCGCGCCTGCAGGCCGTCGATTTCCTCGAACAGCGCCTCCAGGTTCACCACGCAGCCGTTGCCAATGATGGGCACCGCGTTCGGGCTCAGGATGCCGGCGGGAAGGAGCTTCAGTTCATACTTTTCACCGCCGACGACGACGGTGTGCCCGGCATTGTTGCCGCCATTGGGCTTTACGACATAGTCAACGCGGCCGCCAAGCAGATCTGTCGCCTTGCCTTTGCCTTCGTCCCCCCATTGGGCTCCAACGATCACGATTGCTGGCATGGGATCCTCCCCCATCAGTTGGGCGCCCGGCCGATGCCCCGCGGGACATTCGCACCTTGCGCCGTGCATGAGAACGCCCCACGACTCGGCCCGCTCGTCCCGCCGGCGAATCCGCCCGGACCACGGTATAAGAGTTTGGGGCCCTTACCTGCCAAGTTTAGCGGACGCCGCCGCCGGTTCCCCCGTCCCGCCCATCGATTGGGCACTTGGTGCACGATAGGAGGCCGTATCGGACACGGAGTGCTCAGTCGATGGCCGGGCCCTGGCACCGGCTCCGACGCCGGCACTCGGATAGCGGTACGCTCGCCCCATGACTGCCGTTGACACTGCCCCGGAACCCACCCAACCGGATCTTGAGCTGGCATTGGACGAGCTGCGCGCCGCCGGGATCGAGACCGATTCCTCCTCCCGGCGCCGCTCCGAATACAGTTATGACGCCTCGAACTACCGGGTTGGCCCCCTGGCCGTGGTCTTCCCCCGGTCCGCCGGAGAGGTCGTCACGGTGGCCCGGTTCTGCCACCGCCGTTCGCTGCCGCTGACCGCCCGCGGCGGCGGGACATCCATGGCGGGCAACGCCGTCGGCCGCGGCCTGGTGCTGGATTTCTCCCGGCACATGCGAGGAATCAGCGGTTTGGACGCGCAGGGGCTCAGCGTGGTGGCGGAGCCGGGTGTGGTGATCACGGGGCTGCAGCGGCACGTCGAGCGGGCCACCGGTGGCGCCCTGACGTTTGCCCCGGATCCGTCCAGCAAATCGCGGGCCACCATCGGCGGGGCGGTGGCCAATGATGCCTGCGGTAACCACTCGGTGCGCTACGGTCGGACCTCCGACCATGTGGAGGAGCTGTCCCTTGTCACCGCTGACGGATTCGCCATCACCGCCGGACCGGGCGGCCTGGCCGCCACCGACCCGCAGGATGCGGGCGCCGTCCGGAAGGCGGAGGAGCTGACCGCCGGGCTGAAGCGCCTGACCGGAGACAACCTGGGCCCGTTCCGGCTGGAGCTGGGCCGGATCCCCCGCCAGGTCTCGGGCTACCATCTGTCCCACCTGCTGCCGGAGAACCGCTTCAATACCGCCCGGGCACTGGTGGGCAGCGAGGGGACCTGCGCCATAGTGGTCGCAGCCAAGCTCCGGCTGGTACCCAAACCGGCCAAGGCCCTGCTGGTCTGTCTGGGCTACGACGACGTGGTGGATGCCGCCCGCGATGTGCCGGCCATCCTGGAATTCCACCCCGCCGCCATCGAAGGCATCGATGAGGCCATCGTCGCGACCATGCAGAAGCGCCGCGGCGTGGATTCGGTCAGCGGCCTGCCCGCGGGCAAGGCCTGGCTGTATGTGGATCTGGACGGCGAGAACGACGACGACGTTGCCGCCCAGGCGGAGCGGCTGCTGGCAACCCTGCAGCAGAATGGCCATGTACTCGAAGGCAAGGTGGTCCCGGATCTCAAGGACCGCGCCAGCCTCTGGCGGGTCCGCGAGGACGGTGCCGGACTGGCCTCGCGTCTGCACAACGGAGACGAATCCTGGCCGGGCTGGGAGGATTCCGCCGTCGCCCCGGACAAACTGGCCGACTACCTCTCCGATTTCCGCGCCCTGCTGGACCGCCATTCGCTGCGAGGCGTTCTGTACGGGCACTTCGGCGCCGGCTGCATGCACGTCCGCGTCACCTTTGACCTGCGCAGCAACGAAGGCCGCGGGGTCTTCGACCGCTTCACCCGTGAAGCCGCCAAACTGGTGGTCAGCCATGGCGGCTCCCTCTCCGGCGAACACGGCGACGGCCGCGCCCGCTCGGCGCTGCTGCCGATCATGTACACCCCGGTGATGCTGGACGCCTTCCGGGGCTTCAAAACCCTCTGGGATCCCTCCAATATTCTCAATCCCGGCTCGCTGGTGGACCCGGTCCCGGTGACGGCTGACCTGGCCCTGGCCGGTGTCCCGGAGCGCGAATGGCGGACCTCCTTTGACCTGGTTCCGGCAGCGAGGCCGGGAGAATCCGGCCATACCGGCAGCGCCAGCGAGCAGGATCCGTTTGCGCATGCAATGCAGGGGTGCGTCGGCATTGGCCGCTGCCGCAGCGATGCCGGCGGCGTCATGTGTCCCAGCTTCCGCGCCACCGGGGATGAAAAGGACTCAACCCGCGGCCGTGCCCGGGTGCTCCAGGACATGGTCCGCAACTCCCCGAGCGTCGCCCAGGGCTGGAAGTCCCAGGATGTCCGGGACGTGCTGGACCTGTGCCTGTCCTGCAAGGCGTGCTCGACCGACTGCCCGGTCGGGGTGGATATGGCCACCTACAAGGCCGAGTTCTTTGACCATTTCTACGCCGGCAAATTCCGGCCGCTCTCGCACTACTCGCTCGGCTGGCTCCCGCGCTGGCTGAAAGTCACCGGACGAGTCGCTCCGCTGGTCAACGCGGTGATGGGCAGCCCCGCGGGCAAGCTGATCGCCCGGCTTGGCGGGCTCACCACGCACCGGGCCTTCCCGCGGTTTGCGGGCGCCAATGACTGGCGCAAGAGCATCGAAACCTCCGGCACCCAGCCGGCGGCGGACGTCGTCCTCTTCGTGGATACGTTCACGCGTGGCTTCCGGCCCGAGGTGGCCGGCGCGGCGGAGCGCATCTTCCGCGACGCGGGACGAAGCACCGAATGCAGTGCCGAGGCCTGCTGCGGGCTGACGTGGATCTCCACCGGCCAGCTTGGCACCGCCAGGAAGATGCTCGCCAAGGCAGCTGCCACGCTCGACGACGGCACGGACCGCCCGATCGTTGTCCTGGAACCGAGCTGCGCGGCGGCCCTGAAGAAGGACCTGCCCGAGCTGGTTCACACCGACCAGGCGCGCCGGGTGGCCAGCAGGATCCGCAGCTTTGCCACGGCCGTAACCGAGCTGGCCGACTCCGGCTGGGAGCCGGCGTGGCCGGCCGGGCGGGCGCCCGAAGCGGTGACCGTGCAGACCCACTGCCACGAGTACTCCGTGTTCGGCGAGGCCACCCAGCGCGCGGCACTGAACGCCGTCGGCATCCGCAACGTCACCGAGGCCACCGGCTGCTGCGGCGTGGCCGGCAACTTCGGCTTCGAGGCCGAGCACTACAACGTTTCCATGAAGGTGGCGGAGCAGGCGCTGATACCGGCTCTGGCGGCGGCGCCGCAGAGTCCCGTGCTGACGGACGGCTTCAGCTGCCTGATGCAGGTGGCGCAGCTCGAACCCGGCCGCAGCGCCGCCCACCTGGCCCAGCTGCTGGACCCCGCGGGACTTAGCCCGTCAACAGACCAGCCCGGACATCAAGAGTAAGGACACCACCATGACAATCCTCAAGAGCACGTACGTTGACTGGTGAGATTATGACGCCAAACCCCATCTTTAGCGTCGTTATCTCACGTCTCGATGCCCGCGGTCGGCGAGCAAGTCCCGGGAAGGCCCCGGGGGTTTCATCGCGTGCGGTCATTGGCCGGCAGGACCCGCGTTGTTCGCCAGGGCCGCATGGCCGAACTCCGGCCAGCTGGCGACCGAGGCTGCGGGCACGTCGACCCAGTCCCTGAACGGCCGCTTCATTCCTGAGGGGTCAAACAGCTCCGCGCCGGGCACCGGCGAGCGCGGCTGCATGCTCCGGCGACGCGCGGCCGAGCTTGAAGGCCATCGACTCACCATGCAGGCAGGCGATGGCCTTCTTGTCCGCCATCAGTGCCCTGGCACCGAATGTCTGCCCAACGACGACGCCGGCTCCGGCCAGATCCGCTGCGACGGCTTCAAATCCCGCGGTGGCCTCCGGTGAAGATTCTTTCTTGTCCATCGCTGAAGTCCCCGTCCGTTCGGTCAGCTGGCCTCGATGGCTTCCGCGGCGGCGGGGTCGGATTCCGTGAGGAACTGGGAGATCCGCTGCGCCTCATCGGCCTCGCCGATGGCGCCCGCGGCCCGGCCCAGGGCATAAAGGGCGCGCAGGAAACCGCGGTTGCCCTCGTGCTCGAAGGGCACCGGCCCGGCACCGCGCCAGCCGTTGCGGCGAAGTGCGTCCAGGCCGCGGTGGTAGCCGGTGCGGGCATAGGCGTACGACTCGATGGTCCGGCCTTCGGCATACGCCTCATCCGCCAGGATGGCCCACAGCAGCGACGACGTCGGATGCTGGGCGGCCAGGTCGACGGCCTCATCGCCCGCGGCCAACCGCTCCGAAATCTCGGGCTCGGCGGGCAGCAGCGTCGGCTCCGGGCCGAGCAGGTTCTTGCGGAATTCGTCGGACATGGCTCCCTTTCGGGGATGGGAATTCGTTCAGGGCAATTGTCGTGAAAGGGTCCGCCGGGGCCCGGGGCCCGGGGCCCGGGACCCGGCGGCCCGCTCCGGAACTAGAAGGTCTTACCCGCGGAACCGAGCTCCTGGGCTGCCACCACCACGCGGGCGGCAAGCCCCTTTTCGGCGGCCGCGCCCCAGACCCGCGGGTCGTAGGTCTTCTTGTTGCCCACCTCGCCGTCAACCTTGAGCACGCCGTCGTAGTTGCGGAACATGTGGTCGGCCACCGGGCGTGTGTAAGCGTACTGCGTGTCCGTGTCGATGTTCATCTTGATCACGCCGTACGACACCGCGTCGCGGATTTCCTGCTGGCTGGAGCCCGAGCCGCCGTGGAAGACCAGGTCAAAGGGGTTGTTCTTGCCGATCCTGGCTCCGACCTGCTCCTGGATGTCCTTGAGGATCTCCGGACGCAGCTTCACGCCGCCGGGCTTGTACACGCCGTGCACGTTTCCGAAGGTCAGGGCCGTGATGTAGCGGCCGTTTTCGCCGGATCCCAGAGCCTCTACCGTCGCGAGGCCGTCCGCCACGGTGGAGTACAGCTTTTCGTTGATGGCGTTCTCCACGCCGTCTTCCTCGCCGCCGACGGCGCCGATCTCGACCTCAAGAATAATGTGCGCCGCGGAAGTGCGGGCCAGCAGGTCGCGGCCGATCTTGAGGTTGTCCTCCAGAGTTTCGGCGGAGCCGTCCCACATGTGCGAGTTGAAGATCGGGTCCTTGCCGGCCTTCACGGCGGCCTCGGACGCGGCCAGCAACGGCAGCACAAAGCTGTCCAGCTTGTCCTTGGGACAGTGGTCCGTGTGCAGGGCCACACTGACCGGGTAATTCCTGGCGACTTCCCGCGCAAAGGCGGCAAAGCCGAGCGAACCGGCCACCATGTCCTTCACGGAGGCGCCGGACCAGTAGGCCGCGCCGCCGGTGGAAACCTGGATGATGCCGTCGCTTCCGGCATCCGCGAAGCCCTGCAGCGCCGCGTTGAGGGTCTGCGAGGACGTCACGTTGACGGCCGGGTAGGCGAAGCCGCCAGCCTTGGCTCGGTCGATCATTTCGGCATATTTGTCCGGTGTTGCAATGGGCATGCTGACTCCTTTTTCAGGACCGTTTTGAGGCGCGGGCCATGGGCAAACTTCTGTTGGCTACCTACATCCTAGCCAGATCCCGTTTCCGGGCGAAGATGATGAAGCGGACGACGACGACGCGAGACTGCCGCGGTCAGTGGCTGGCCATTGCCGTTGCCACGCGGTAGCTCATGCTGCCCACACCCGTGACGTTGTCGTAGCCCTTGGTCGTGGCCAGCGAGGTGTCGTGATCCAGTGACACCAGATAGCGGTTGCCCGTGGTCCGGCTGGTGTAGGCCAGGGCAGCCGGTCCGGCTGCTGGCTGGACATCGTTGAACGCGTCCGGGTTGGAAAGTGCCAGCGAGTACAGCGCCGGGTTGGCAAAGCCGATCGCTTCGCCGGAGATTTGCTGTGCCACGGCCACCTGGCCAGCGGTCAGCGGCGATGCCAGAGAGGTTCCGCCGTAGGTCACCGTCGCATACGGACTTGTGCTCAGCGTATCGTCATTGTTGATGGCGCTCAGGCCGACCGTATAGCCCGTGTAGGGATCCGCCAGCGAGGCAACGTCGGGCGAAACACGGTGGCCCTTGGCCAGGGTAGCCGGCACCACGCCGGCCTGATACGCGGGCTGGGCAAAGACTGCACTCACGCCTCCGCCGGCGCCGCCGCCGAAGATCGTACCGGGAATCGGCTCCAGATAGCTCTGGGTTCCGTCAGGGTTGGTGACGATCTTGTCCAGCCGGTTGCCCCAGGCGGTTTCGAAGAGGTAGTTGCCTTTCTCGCCCACCGCCAGGCTGGTGCCACCCACCGCGGTAACCCACGGTGAGCTGGCCGGGAAATCCGGTGATGCGAAGCCCAGCCGCGCGGCCTCATCTCCGTTGTCGCCGCTGGAGAAGTAAAGCCCGATTCCCTCACCGGCGGCCTGCAGCTGGAGGTTCACCTCGCCGGCGATTGCGTCCGCCGGCAGCGCCTCGCCCACGTTGCCGTAGCTGTTACTGACGATGTTGGCCAGTTTATGGTCCAGGATCTTGGACATCGCCACGTCCATACCGCCGCCGCAGTTGAAGCCGCCAACGTAGAGGATATTGGCGCCCGGCGCGCTGCCGTGCACCGCATCCACGTCCAGCGCCTGCTCACCCTGCCAGCCGCTCGGGAAACCGCAGGACGCCTGGTCGACGAACTCGCTGGGGCTCGGAACCACCTCCTTGTAGGACTTGCCCGTCATCGCGGGCAGCCCATTGGCCTTGGAATAGGTGTTTATGTCCGAACGCATGGTGGGCGAGGCATACGCGTCGACGATCGCCACCGTCTGGCCGTGGCCGTCCGGCTGGGAGCCGTTGTGGCCGTCCGGCTGGGACCCCGCCAGGTCCGCCAGTCCGTAAGCCGACTGGATCTGCTTCGGCGTGTAGCCGCAGAGGGCGGTGCTGAAGGCGTTCTTGCCGTAGGCCGGCGGAACCGTCTGCTGATTCTGGCCGAAGTAGCGGGAACATGCGCCATTGGTTGCCGCGTCCTGTTTCTCCAGATCGGGTTTGGTCATCAGCCTGCTCTGGTCAATGCTGACACCGGCCACTTTGGCCGCCAGCGAGCTCGGCAGGCTCGGAACCGTGGACGGCCCTACCAGCGTGGTGCCCTGGAACGCGTAGCTGTGCAGCGCGGTCTTGAACACCTTATTGATCTGGTCCGCGCTGCCGCGGAAGACCACATACTGGCGGCTGTCCGGAACGGCGGAGATGGTCATTCCCAGCGACGTCAGATGCGCGACGACGGCGTCGGAATCCTCCTGGCTGGGGGAATAGGCACTGATCCACTTCTCCGGGCTGAGCCAGTGTTTGTGGAGCTCGTTATCCGGAGCGGACACGGCCGTGGCGAACTTCTCGGCTCCGGCCTGGTCCCGGAGCGGAAGGTAGATTTCCCCTTCCACGGAGGTGGCCGCGGGCGCCGGACCCTGGTCATTGGCCGGATTGGCCCACGACGGGACTGCCCCCGGAAAGGCCGTGTCCGGCGCCGGCGGCGCTGCCATCGCCGTGCCAGCGCCGAGTGTTGCCACGCAGGCGGTTGCCGCCCCCATGGCCAGGAGTTTAACCCACAGACCGCGTTGCACTAGTGAGTTTCGCATCCGACTTCTCCCACCGTCCAGGCACCCTTCTTGCCCCCCTCATGCCCGAGCCTAGACCCCGAAAAACGTCCGGTATAGCGGTTCGGGATAATCAGTTTTTCCGCGACGGGATTTTCGGCTAGATGAGCTGGCCGAAGACGTGGCGGCGGATCCACGCATGCATGGCAATGGCGGCGGCCGCGGAGGCGTTGATGGAACGTGTCGAGCCGAACTGCGCTATGGACAGCGTTGCTTCGGCCGCTTCGTGCACCTCGTCGGTGAGACCCGGACCCTCCTGCCCGAACACCAGCACACAGTCCTTGGGCAGCTCGTAGGTCTCCAGCGGAACCGAATCCGGGAAATTGTCGATGCCAATGACGGCCAGTCCCTCGTGAGCGGCCCATTGGACGAACTCCTCGACACTGGGATGGTGGCGGACATGCTGGTACCTGTCCGTCACCATGGCGCCTCGCCTGTTCCAGCGCCGCCGGCCGATGATGTGCACTTCCTTGGCCAGGAAGGCATTCGCGCAGCGCACCACGGAACCGATATTCAGGTCATGCTGCCAATTTTCGATCGCCACATGGAAGTTGTGCCGCTTGGCATCCAGGTCCGCCACGATCGCCTCGTGGCACCAATAGCGGTATTCATCCACCACATTGCGTGTGTCCCCGGCGGCCAGCAGTTCCGCATCCCAGTGGTTGCCCGCGGGCAACTCGCCGAGCCAGGGTCCCACGCCGACCACGGGCTGCGGGGTGGCAGCATCGTTCACCGCGATTGTGTCAGGTCCGGATGCAGGCTCCGGTGCGTGGTTTGGCTGGTCATGGGAGTGGGTGGTCACCGTTTAACAGTAGCGGCGACTGTGGCATGCGTCCCAGTATTGCCTCCGCCCTGCCAACGGCGGCCGCTATCTGCAAGACTGGGCGCAGGACACAGCAGGCGAGCAGATCCAGGAGATCACCGTGGCAAAGCAGGAACCTCGCTGGGCGAAGGACATTGAATGCTGGCTCACCGACATGGACGGCGTACTGGTCCACGAGAACCAGGCCGTTGAGGGCGCATCGGAGCTGATCAGGCGGTGGGTGGATACCTCGCGCCGGTTCCTGGTGCTGACCAATAACTCGATCTATACCCCGCGCGACCTGCGGGCCCGGCTCAAGGCCTCGGGGCTGGATATTCCGGAAGAGAACATCTGGACGTCCGCGCTGGCCACCGCACAGTTCATGAAGGCCCAACTGCCGCACGGCAGGGCCTTTGTCATCGGCGAGGCCGGACTGACCACGGCCCTGCACGAGGCCGGATTCATCCTGACGGACCAGAACCCGGACTTCGTGGTATTGGGTGAAACCCGCACTTATTCCTTTGAAGCCATCACCAGGGCAATCCGGCTGATCGGCGAGGGCGCGCGGTTCATTGCCACCAACCCGGACGCCACCGGCCCGTCCAAAGAGGGCCCCATCCCGGCGACCGGGGCCATTGCGGCGCTGATCAGCAAGGCCACCAACCGGGAACCCTATGTGGTGGGCAAACCGAATCCGATGATGTTCCGTTCCGCAATGAACCAGATCGAGGCGCACTCGGAGACCACGGCGATGATCGGGGACCGGATGGACACCGACATCATCGCGGGCATGGAAGCCGGGCTGCACACCCTGTTGGTGCTGACCGGCATCACGCAGCGGGAGGACATCGATGCCTACCCGTTCCGCCCGGACCAGGTGCTGGATTCTGTGGCCGACCTGATCCCGCACATCTGAGAGCCGCGCGAACGGCGCGAAGTCGCCCGAACCCTGCCCGGCAGCCGGGGGCTACCCCGGCGCAGGCCTCCCGCGACCCCGCCGGGGCGTGGGGTGGGGCGTGGGGTGGGCTCAGTCGAGGCCCAGGTCGTTCTTGCTGAAAGCGAAAAGGTACGGCACGCCGGCGTCGGCTTCGATCCGCTCCTTCGCGCCCGTATCCCGGTCCACAATGACGGCGACGGCGGCGACCTCCGCGCCCGCGCTGCGCAGGGCCGCGACGGCCGCCAGAGCGGAACCACCCGTCGTCGAGGTATCCTCCAGCGCCACGACCCGGCGGCCGCGGACCTCCGGCCCCTCCACCTGGCGTCCCATCCCGTAAGACTTCTGCGCCTTGCGCACCACAAAGGCGTCCACGGCATGGCCGGCATCCGCGGCGGCGTGCATGACCGCCGTGCCGACCGGATCCGCGCCCATCGTCAGGCCGCCCACGGACTGGATATCCGAAATTCCGCCCTCATCCAGCAGCGCCAGCATCACCTGGCCCACCAATTTGGACGCCTCGTGGTGCAGCGTGATTCTGCGCAGGTCAATGTAGTAGTCGGCCTCCGCGCCGCTGGACAGGATGACCTTCCCGCGGACGACGGCGAGCTCCTTAATCAGTTCCAGCAGGCGGGCGCGGGCAGCGGGCAGTTCCAAAGGCGCAGTCATGGCTCCCATCCTATAAGCCAGTAGGCTTGGGGCATGCGCGAACTTCAGGCCCGGATTATTGAAGAAATGGGCGTCAGACCCACCATCAACCCCGCCCAGGAGATCCGCCGGCGCGTGGACTTCCTGAAGCAGTATGCAAGGGCGTCACGGTCCAGCGGCTTCGTGCTGGGGATCAGCGGAGGCCTCGATTCGACGCTGGCAGGCCGGCTGGCCCAGCTGGCCGTCGAAGAGCTTGAGTCCGAGGGCGCGGACGCCAACCTGATCGCCGTCCGGCTGCCGTACAACGTCCAGGCTGACGAGGAAGATGCCCAGGCTGCGCTGGACTTCATCCGTCCCAAGACCTCCTGGAGCTACAACGTGGCACCCGCTGTGGACGGCTTCCAGGACGAGTACGCCAAGACCACGGGCGAGGACCTCACCGACTTCACCAAGGGCAATATCAAGGCCCGTTCCCGGATGATCGCGCAGTACGCGCTGGCCGGACAGCACAATCTGCTGGTCATCGGCACCGACCATGGCGCCGAGTCCGTGACGGGATTCTTCACCAAATACGGCGACGGCGGCGCGGATGTGCTGCCGCTGTTCACGCTGGACAAGCGGCAGAACAGGGCGCTCCTGCGCGAGCTCGGCGCCCCGGAACGGCTCTACAACAAAATCCCGACGGCGGACCTGCTCGATGACGTGCCCGGGCGCACCGACGAGGATGAGCTGGGCCTGAGCTACGAAATGATCGATGACTATCTGGAGGGCAAGGACATCGACGACGACGCCGCCGAGTCGATCGAAAGACGCTATCTTGCCACCCGCCACAAGCGTACGGTTCCCGCTTCGCTGCTCGATACCTGGTGGAAACGGTAGGTTAAACACTGTGAAGATCGCAACGTGGAACGTCAATTCCCTCCGCGCCCGGGCCGACCGTGTGGAAAACTGGCTGCACAGGTCGGATGTGGACGTCCTGGCTATCCAGGAAACCAAATGCAAGGATGAGAACTTCCCCTGGGACCTGTTCGAAAGCAGCGGCTACGAGGTGGCCCACTTCGGCCTGAACCAGTGGAACGGGGTCGCCATCGCGTCCCGGGTGGGGCTCGACGACGTCGTACGCACCTTCCCGGAGCAGCCGGTCTTCGGCAAGGCGGAAAAGGAACCCGAGCAGGAGGCCCGCGCAATCGGAGCCACCTGCGGCGGCGTGCGAGTCTGGAGTCTGTACGTTCCCAACGGCCGCGCGCTCGGAGATCCGCACATGCCGTACAAGATCTCCTGGCTGGACACCCTCCGGGCCAGCGCTGTCGGCTGGCTGGCCGCTGATCCGCAGGCCCAGGTGGCCCTGATGGGCGACTGGAACATCGCGCCGCGGGACGAGGACGTCTGGGACATCGATTACTTCCTCCGCGAAGGCCTCACCCACGTCAGCCCGCCCGAGCGGGCGGCCTTCCACGCCTTTGAGGCGGCCGGATACGCGGACGTCGTCCGGCCGCTGCATCCCGGGCCGGGCGTTTACACCTACTGGGATTACACTCAGCTCCGCTTCCCGAAAAAAGAGGGCATGCGGATCGACTTCGTTTTGGCCTCCCCGGCCCTGGCCGCGCGTGTGACCGGAGCGCAGATTGACCGCGAGGAGCGCAAGGGCAAGGGCGCCTCGGACCACGCACCCGTGATTGTAGAACTGGGCTAGCCATGCGCAACGGGCTGTACCTGGGCGGCACATCCCTCCCCTTCGTTTCCAGCCTGCGCATCTTTTGCCCGCTGGCTGTTTTCGGCACGCTGGAACAGCGCTACATCCAGGACCACCTGCTGGCGAACCAGGACAGGACCGCCGTGGACGCACAGGAGCTGGTGGATTCGCTGGGCCGCGTCACCCGGTCCAACGGGGACCCGCTCCCCACCGGCGCCGCGGACCGGGTCCGGACGCTGCAGATGGACGACGACGGTCCGGTGCTGTACTCCCCCAACCAGGCGGTGATCCGGTCTTGGCAAGCCGTGACTGAGCTCTACACGGGCAACACGAACCAGCTCGCCACGATGCTGCTGCCCGAGCGCTTCTACGCCCCGCACGAACGCCGGACCGAGGCCACACCGGGATACCGAAGCCGTGTCTTCACGCGCATCTCCACCTGGGGGATCCCGTTCAGCTGGTTCGTGATGGTCAGCGAGACGGACCGCACAGAGGTGGTGGAATCCGGTGGCCGGGTGCTGACGGTCAGGATCCAGGTTCAGTGTGCGGCCGCCCTGGAAAGGGCAGCCGGGATCCTGCGCATGCTTGAGGAGAGCGCGCCGGAGCTGGACCTGTATGAGGAACTGGATTCCGTGCACCACTGGGTCGCGGACTTCCCGGCTGATTCGGTTCTGGAACTGGATTACGGACCCGTGGCGGACAGGGTGTATCCGGACGAGTCCCCGCTGGATGTGCGGCTGGGCCTGGAATGCCTGGCCGAGGGAGACCTCACCGGGGCCGCGGCTGCCTACCGCCGGCTGGCATCGCGCTGGATCCCGATCCGCCAGCTGGCCCGCGCCTCGTAGGCCGGGGTACGTCGGCGAGGCGTACGTCGGCGCCAGCCGGCCTCACATGCGTGGCGGTTGGTGGGCGAACATCACAGTGCTGACAGGGCCCTGTTTGAGGGCAGCAGCTGCTGCCGGGGCGGGGCGGTGGTGCTTCTGCGGATCAGCTGGTGCGCCACCACCTGATCCTTAAGCACCCCCGGCTCTCCGTCCAGCTCCGCCATCAGCATTTTCGCCGCGAGAATGCCGTGTTCCGTGGGGTCCTGCCGGATGGTGGTCAGCCCGGCCGCCCCGGAAAACTCGTGGTCGTCAATGCCGATCACCGACAGATCCTCCGGCACCCGGATCCCGCGCCGGTGGGCCTCGAACATCAGTCCCAGGGCCATTTCATCCGAGGCACAGAAAACGGCCGTTGGCAGCGGGCCCGGAGCATCGAAGAGGCGCCGGGCGGCCAGCACGCCGTTGTTGACGGTGTAGTCGCCGGCGACGTGCCACTCGGGGCGCGGCCTGAGGCCGGCACGGAGCAGAGCCTCCTCAAACCCCAGCGTCCGAAGCCGCGGGACGGTGAAATTCACTTCGTCCTCCTGCCCGCCGTGCAGGTGGCCGATGTCGCGGTGCCCCAGGTCAATCAGGTGCTGGGTGGCGGCAAAGGCGGCCTTGCCGTCGTCGATCCTCACGCTCGGGCATCCGTTGACCGGGCCGCCCATCGCGACCAGCGGAATCTCCGTGCGGTGCAGATGGTCCAGCTCCCCGGGTGTGAGCGCGAGGCAGAGAACCACCAGCGCGTCGATCTGCTTGCGCACCATATTCCGGTTGAACAGCCTTTCGCGGTCCCGGCCGTAGCCGCCCAGGCTGAACAGCAGCAGATTGTAGGAGTTGGTCCGCAGCTCCTTATCCAGGCCTTCAATGGACCGGGCGAAGTACCAGCGGTCCACGAAGGGGGTCACCACGCCGATGGTCCGGGTGCGGCCGGTGGCCAACCCACTGGCCGAGGGCGAGGCCACATACCCCAGCTCCTCGGCAACGGCCAGGATCCGCGCACGGGTGGCCGGGTTGACCCGGGGGAGACCGCGGATGGCCCGGGAGACCGTCGCCGTGGAAACGTGGGCTGCCACGGCAACATCACCAATACTTGCAGGCATTGGTCCCCTCCCTTCCCCGCTGCCGGCGTCCGGCTGATTCAGTCGCCGCGCCGGGTGGAGCGCGCCGGAAGCCGTCTCCGGAGCCGCAGCATCCCCCACAGTGCCAGCACCATGGCCAGCAGACCCAACGCCCAGCCCAAGGCCGACTGCCCGCTGACCTCCATCCAGACGGTCACCGCCAGCAGCGCGACGGCCCAGAAGCCCAGGAAGCCGATGATGATGTCGAAATCCTCGGCGGATCTGCGCTTAACCCGTCCCGGCCGGACCAGGCCCGAGCCCCCGTCCGGCATTACTTCACGGCTCCCGCGGTGAGTCCGGCCACGATCTTGCGCTGGAAAATCAGCACCAGGATCACCAGCGGCACGGTGACCACGGCTCCCGCGGCCATGACCGCCGTATACGGTTCCTGATGGGCCTGCGCCCCGGCGAAGTATGCGATGGCGACGGTGACCGGTTTGGTGCTGTCATTGGAGAGCTGGCTGGCGATCAGGAACTCATTCCAGGCTGCGATGAACGCCAGGATGGCGGTGGTGAATACGGCCGGGGCGGCCAGTGGCATGATCACCTTGCGGAATGCCTGGCCCTGGGTGCAGCCATCGATCCGGGCCGACTCCTCCAACTCCCACGGCATCTCGCGGAAGAACGAGGTCAGCGTGTACACGGTGAGCGGGAGGGCGAAGGAGATGTCCGGGATGATCAGCGCCTGGTAGCTGCCGTACCAGCCGATGTTCGTGAAGAGCTGGAACAGCGGAGTCACCAGCGCAACGCCGGGGAACATTGAGGCCCCCAGGACGAAGCCGAGCACCAGGAATTTGAACCGGAACTCCAGCCTGGAGAGCGCATAGGCCGCGAATACCCCCACGAGCAGGGCCACGACCGTGGTGACGCCGCCGATGATCAGCGAATTCAGAAGATTCCGGGCGAAGTGGTTCCCCAGGTTCTCCGAAAAGACGGTGGCGAAGTTGTCCAGGGTGACATGGGCAAAGAAGGGCGTGGCATCGAAGGTGAATCCGACGTCGCGGAATGCGGTGACGATCATCCAGTAGAACGGCAGCAGGCACCAGATGAAGATCAGGGCGGCGCTGATGTACGTCCTGGAGCTGGCCCAGCGGGCGCGGTTGCGCGCGGCCGTCTTCGGTGCCGAGTCGAAGGTCTCTTCCTTCAGAACCGAGGTTGTCATTTGCCCTTCCCCTTTCCGCTGGCTGTTGCCGCTTGGACGGCGTTAGCGCCCAGGAAGCGGACAAAAATAAACGCCACAATGAAGATGATCAGGAACGTGATGGTGGACAGCGCTGCGGCGGAATTGAATCCCTGCCTGATCTGGTCAACCACCAGGATGGAAAGTGTGGTGGTGTTGTTCGAACCCTGCGTCATGATCGCAGGAAGATCGTACATCCGCAGGGCATCGAGGGTGCGGAACAGGATAGCCACCATCAGCGCCGGTTTCACCAGCGGCAGCGTGATCTGAGTGAACCGCTGCCAGGTCGAGGCACCGTCCACTTTGGCGGCCTCATAGACTTCCGTGGGGATAATCTGGAGCCCGGCCAGGATCAGCAGCGCCATGAACGGCGTCGTTTTCCAGACGTCCGCAATGATGATGGCGGAGCGGGCCGGCCATTCGCTTCCGGTCCACAGGATCGCGGTCCCGAAGAGCTTATTGGCGATGCCTTGAAAGGCGAAGATGAAGAACCACAGTTTGGCGGTCACGGCCGTCGGAATGGCCCACGGAACCAGCACGGCCGCCCGCAGCGCGCTGCGGCCACGGAAGGTGCGTGCCATGATAACCGCCATCCAGAAACCTATTATGGTCTCCAGCACAACCGTCACGACGGTGAAGAAGAATGTGGTGGCCGTGGCGCTCCAGAACTGGTCTCCCAAGCTGCCGGGCGCACAGGCGGCAGTGCCGCCGGAGGGTGCCGCACACTGCTGCAGCAGCCAGTGAGTGTAGTTGGCAACCCCGGCGAATCCTCCGGCCACGAACAAACCGGTTGCCGGATCCAGTCCCTCATCCTTCTGAAGCGACATAACGATGGCATTGATCACCGGATAAACAATGACGACCGCCAGCAGCAGCACCGTCGGAATGATGAGCCAAAATGCCCAGCGCCCCTGGGTTTTGGTCTTACGGTCCTGCCCTACCTCTTTTTGTTCTCTACTGATTTTGGGGCTCTTGGTCGCCCGCGTGGCCGTGCGCTGCGCATCTATCGACATGTCCCCTCCTTTCCACACCGGGCCGGCGGGCTGCCTCCAGCCCGCCGAAAGAGTTGTGCCCGGCCAGGAGTTGTGCCTGGCCGGCAGGGATATTGGTATCTGTGGGCGGCCGGGCAGGCCGCCCACAGACTCTTTTTATTGAGCGGTACTGGCCGAGCTGATGGCAGTCTGCATGTCGGAGAGTGCCTGATCCACCGGCTTTTCACCCTTGATGGCCGCGTAGGCGTTGTCCTGGATGGCCTTGGTGACTGCCGGGTAGAACGGTGTCACGGGGCGCGGAACGGCGTTCTCGATGGACGTTTTCAGCACCGGCAGGTATGGCAGCTTTGCCACCAGGTCCTTGTCGTCATACAGAGCCGTCAGCACCGGGGCCAGCGAGCCCTGCGTTGCGTAGAATTTTTCCGTCTCGTTGCTGGTCATGAACTTCATGAAGTCCAGGGCGGTTGCCTTGTGCTTGGAGTACACGCTCATCGCAATGTTGTGGCCCCCAAGGGAGGAAGCTCCGGGGCCGTCCTTGCCCGGAAGCGGGGCGATGCCGAAGGTGTCCTTCACCGTCGACGATCCGTCCGTCTTTGCCAGGTTGTAGACATAGGGCCAGTTTCGCAGGAACATCAGCTTGCCGGACTCAAAGTCCTGGCGGGACTGCTCCTCCTGGAACGTGATCGCCTCGGTGGGGATGTTGCCGTCCTTGTAGGCCTGCACCAGATTGTTCAGACCGGCCTTGGCCGCGTCCGTGTTCAGCGTCGGCTTCCCGTCCGGTCCGACGATGGTTCCGCCGGCGGTGTTGATGGCCTCGGCAGCATTGACCGTCAGACCCTCATACTTGAAAAACTGGCCCGCGTAACAACCGATGCCCTTGGCCTTGGCAATGGAGCACATGCCCATCATTTCGTCCCAGGTTTTGGGCGGCGTCGGCACCAGGTCCTTGCGGTAGTAGAGCAGGCCGCCATCGGAGGTCTGCGGGGCCGCGTACAAGGTGTCCTTGTAGGTTGCCGTCTTGACCGTGGCCGGCATCATCGCCGAGGTGTCAAGCTTGAGGGTGTCCTTGAGTGGCTGCAGCCAGCCCTTTGCGGCAAATTCAGCCGTCCAGATAACGTCCACGTCGACGACGTCGTAGTCACTGCCCTTGGCCTGGAAGTGCTGGACCAGATCGTCGTGCTGCTGGTCCGCCTGGTCCGACTGCTCCTTGAAGGTGACCTTCTCATTCGGATGGGCGGCGTTCCACTTGTCGACCAGCGGCCGGACGACGTTGCTGTTGTCCTTGCCCTGGACGTACGTGATGGGGCCGCGGTCGGTGAGATTGTTGGCCGCGTCGCCGCCGCCGCCGCCTCCGCCGCTGGAGCCGCCGGATCCGCCGCCGCTACAGGCCGCCAGCGACAGTGCCAGTACGCCGAGGACTGCAAGAGGGGTAAGTCTCCTCGAATTTATCATTCCTGTGCTCTTCCCTTCCAACCAAAACCGGGCCAAACCGCGGCCACCAGCACGAGCACCGGTGGCCACGACTGAGTGATGTGCCTCACTCTAATCAGGAATTTGGCATTTGTGCAAGCGCTTACACAAGATTTGACCGGATTGATACGGCGGCGCCGGCATGACGGCCTAACCGTTTAGCGGACCCGTTCGGCCCTGGTGAACTTCGCCCGTGCCCCGGCGCCGATGCTGATCAGCACGGGCGTCTGCAGGCCCATGACCAGATCCAGCGCTTCGATCAGTGCCGAGACCTCCGCCGCGATCTTGTGCGGCGACACGCCCTTCCGCGGCAGCACCCGCACCTTCAGCCCCGGCCTGCCCTGCACCTCGTAGGTGGTAACCGTTGACCCGACCAGATCCGTCCGGTCGGCAAGGGCTGCCTTGAGCGCCTGCTCGGCCACCGAGCCGCTGATGGCTACCCGGCCAGGGGCCCCATCCTCGTCATATCCCTCCGCCAAAATGTTGACCCGGCCCTTGCCCTGGTTGGCCACCCACGCCACCATCAGCACGACGATCAACACCAGCAGAAGGGAGGCGACAATCCAGATCCAGCTGCTCCCCTGCCCCGGCAACGTTGTCCGGGCCGCGAGGGCAACGAGTTGCTGCGTGGCGGGTTGCGCCCAGCCCTGCCACCACAGGCCCGCCGCGGGTACAGCCGCCAGGGCAATCAGCAGGCCACCAGTGCCAAGGAACAGCAAACCGATCAGGGCAAGCAGCACCCTGTTCAGCACTCGGGGAGTTCCATTCATACGCCGATCACCCCCGCCGCGGCCAGATGCACGCGCACCGCCGGCTCGGGCGCCAGCGCCATTGTGCGCACTTCCTCCTCGACAGCGGAGCGGATGGCCGCTTCATCCACCGGGATGCCCGAGGTGGGCCGGACATTGACCACCACCTCGCGCTGCGAGACCACCACAACGACCTGTTCCTCGATCACACCGGCCGTCAGCCGCGCGCGCCGGGCCAACGCGGAGGCGATCACCTCGTCGTCCACCACCACGGCCGCCCGCCGGTCAGGCAATGTGTGTCTGGCCCGCTTTCCCGGAAGTACGGCATTGAGGAAAAATATCAGGCCCAGCATGAACAGGACGGCGCCGAGGGCACCCAGCAGCAGCGCCGGTATCCCCATCGGCAGGTCGGCAATGACCTGCGCCGCGGACAGCGGATCCAGCAGCCAGGGTGGCTGGCCGACGGCGCGGAGAGTCGATTCCAGCAGGGCGTAGATGGCCAGCAGGGTAATGATCGGCGCGGCAATCCCGGCCAGGATAGCGCGGGAGGAATGGGTTTCGCGGCGCACTATCCTGGCCATGAAACCGCTCTGGGGATCGATCACCGGGACCGGCCTCCTTCGGCGGGCCGGACGCCCGTGATGCGGATGTCAACCCGGGACAGCTGGGACCCCGTCAGCCAGGTGACCTTGGCCAGGATGGCCGCCTTCGCCCCGAATCCGCGCTGCCAGATGGAACCGCCTGCGGCCTGCACCCGGCCCGGGTCCCGCAGCACGGAGGTCAGTGATGGAACGCTGATCGGAAGGGCCAGCGAAAGTGCCAGCAGGCCGCCGTCGTCGGCCCAGTCCGCCCGCACATCGGCAGGCGCGACCCCGAATATTTCCGCCGCCGCCGCTTTCGCCACACTGCTCAAAGCCTGTGTGCTGATCCGGTTGTGGCCCGCCGGCTGCCGGATCCCAACCTGCTGGGCCAGCTCCGTCACGACGAGGAACGCCGTCCCGTGATGGCGTCAAAGACACTCCGCAGGTCCAGTTTGCCCTCCGACGCCCGGCCCAGCAGGGCACCGACAGCCATGAAAATGGCTGCGATCAGGAACCCCCAAAAGCCGAAGGCAAAGGCCATGAACGCCAGGAAAGCACCGATTCCGATGCCGATGACTGTCAGATTCATTGCGGATCCTTGATCTCTGCGGTTCCTTCGGGATACCCCGTGTCCAGGGGACCGACGGCGGGTCTGGAAGGCTGGACGCCAAATCGCTCGCTCAAGCGCGGCCGCGGTACGGCCTTTTCGGGCTCATAACCGGCCACGTGGACGTCGTTGATTTCAATATTGACCTCGATAACGCTCAGACCGACGAGCTTTTCCACGGCGGCATAAACGGCTGCCCGCACCTGGTTCGCCACGTCCTGCAGCGGCGCACCGTACTCCGCCACCAGATTGATATCCACGGCCACCTGAGTCTCCCCCACCTCCGCGCGGATTCCCTGCGTCAGGTCACCCGATCCGACAACGTCGCGGATAGCGCCCAGAGCCCGTGCCGAACCGGACCCCAGAGCAAAGACGCCCCCCACGGACCGGGCCGCAACACCGGCCACCTTCGCGACTGCGGCCTCCGAAATCACGGTCCGGCCCGACGCCATGCCCTGCACCGTGTAGGGAGCAGTATCCGCAGCCACCCCCGGCAGCCGTAAGGTTGTCCACGCCCCGGATTCGTCCGGCGGAAGCTGGCTATCCCCGTCCATCACGCACGCCCTTTCTGGTTACTCTTACCGTAACCCTATGCAGGGACACTATTGCAGGCAACGCAGTCGGGCCCGGCGACGGCGGCCGCCGGGTTTATGTTGCGGCTACGAGCCGTTGCAGTTTCTGTCCGGCCAATCCGTTATCGGTTTCACCACCGGATGGCGGGAACGTGCAGCCAGTCAGGGGCAGCCGAGGCCTGAGCCTCGCCTTGGCCTCAGCGACGCGGCCACGGATGCTTGGGCGGCTCAAGCCGACGGGACCGGTGGATTAAACGGAAAAGCCCCCCAGTTCCCCTGATTAAGGGAACCGCGGGGCTTTCAGCGGTGGCTCCGACCGGCGTCGATCCGGTGACCTTTCGATTTTCAGTCGGTTCTTGGCACTTCGAACGGAATGGATTTCCGTCTAAATTCCACGGAATTCCGCGGATTCTGGTCACTTTCGATTCCACATGAGACCATAAGAATGCGCAGTAATAGCTACAGTGATTGCCACAGTAGGGATGCCTTGATGGCGCGAGGTAAGGGTGAAGGCTCGATTTACAAGCAAGCCGACGGGCTGTGGGCTGCCGCGATCACGCTCCCGCCTGGACCGGGCGGCAAACAGCGCCGCAAGGTGGTCAGACGCAAGAGCAAGGCCGATGCCGATGCCGTCACGATGATGCGCACCTATCAGAAACAGCTGCGCGAGCATGGGGACCTTGCCACGAGTTCGGTAACGCTCGAAGCGTGGATGACGCACTGGCTCGATGACATCGCCTCGCAGAAGATCCGCCCGAAGTCGCTCGCCGGCTACCGTTCCGTGGTTACACAGCACATCGTCCCGGAGCTCGGCAAGGTACGGCTGGAGAAACTGACCGCCCAGCACGTCAGGCAGGTCCACAAGCGCATCATGAGCACGCCGAAGAGCCGGAAGCTGCGCGGCATCCCCGCCCAGGACCTGCCACCGGATACCCCGATGCTCTCAAGTACCTACGCGCTGAACGCGCACAACGCCTTGTCGGCGGCACTCAAGGTGGCGCACCGCGAAGGCAGGGTACTCATCAACGTGTGCGAGATGGTGGACCGGCCGCGCACGCGCGTCACGGAGCAGAAGGCCCTCGACGTCCAGCAAGCCATCCAGCTGCTGGCGCACCTTTCCCTCCGGACGGACGGCGCCCTCTGGGCCACGTATCTGCTCACTGGTGCCAGACGCGGTGAAATCCTCGGGCTTGAAGCCGAACGGATCACCGACCAGATCGACCTGTCCTGGCAGCTGCAGCGAATCTACGACTCTACGAAAGTGCCGGCTGACTTCGAAATGCGCGAGCTTGGCAACGGGCTCTACCTGACACGGCCCAAGTCGCGAGCCGGCTGGCGGATCATCCCGCTGGTCGATCCGCTCAAATCGATCCTTTCGCTACACATGGCAGGCCAGCGCCAGGGGCTGGTATTCCTCAACGGTGGCCGCCCTTGGGATCCGGACGCGGCGTCGAATGCCTGGAAGACACTGCTGAGTGAGGCCGGGTTGCCCGATGATGTTGTGCTGCACGGCTCTCGGCATACGACCATTGACCTTCTTTACGAGGCCGGTGTGCCGGAGGCAGTCATTATGGAGATCGTCGGCCACACGACCCGGTCGGTCACCAGAGGATACAAGTCGCGGGGCAACCGGAAGCAGCTGGAAGATGCGATGCTGAAGATGTCCCGCCTGCTCGAACGAGGGGACTCCTAATCGGTCACCTGAGTTGGCGCTTGAAGGAGGGCGTGCATGTCGCGGACGCGCGTAAGGTCCAGCCACCAATGGCCTCTTCCATGCCTTATGAGTGGCGGGGTTCATTCGGTAGCGAGGCGAGGAAAGCTTTGAGTTCGTCGACCAGGAAAACGGGCTTTGCCCCGGAATAATGCGCCACAAGATCGCCGCGGCGTAGATATTCGCGCACTGTGGAGACGCTAAGACCCAAGAGTCTGGCCGCGGTCTCAGTGTCGACGGCAAGTGGTTCGAAAACGACGTTCTGAATGGGTTCAACGCTCATGGTCTTCGCTTCCGGGTAGCGACCGGCACGCCGGCCTTCTGTTGAAGTAGGTACCCTTCTCATTGCGGTTCACCCCATCGGCGACATGACCTGCCCAGCATCCACAGTGTGATACGGCCATAGGAGCGTGCCTCTTGGCTGATTGTGAACGGTGGGTCTGCCACCCTGGCCGGGATCGTATTCCACGTCACTGGCCCCGCTGGCCAATCACGGATGGGAATTTCAACCCAAGTCTTGAACACGCCCGAGCAGCATTCTTAGGCTTCTTGGTATCCGGATGCTGTGCAAGCTCTCGCAGCGGGCCAGCCTTTTGTCAAGCCCCGGCTTTGGTGGAGGGTTTGTTAGACCCGTTCCATCGTTTTGATGGCGGGTAGATTTGAGTAGTAGGTGGTTTCTGCTTCCACGGGCGGGATGTATCCGATTTCGGCGTGGAGACGTCGGTGGACTCTTCTATGTCTGTCAAGCGGTCGCTTCCTGTACCTGTTTCACCGGAGCGGCAGCGTTCAGGACCCGGAACACGCGCCGGGCCAGGTAGCGCTTGACGCAGCGTCGGGTCTCCTTGATGGTCGTGCCTTCGGCGCGACGTTTCTCGACGTATTCGCAGGTTTCAACGTCATGGGTCATTCTGGTGACCGCAGCCATGTGGAGGGCGCTGTTGAGCCTTCTGTCGCCTCCACGGTTCAGCCGGTGCCTGACGGTGTTTCCTGACGATGCGGGGATGGGATTCACGCCGGCCAGGCAGGCGAAGGATGCTTCGCTTGCGGACACGTCCCTCGTGCGACCATGCCACCAAGCATTTGGCCGCGGTCACCGCCTGGAAGCCCGTCTCCTCGAGCAGTGGTGCGGCCTCGCTGACCTTGACCAGCTCGTCCAACTGCTTCTCGTTGGTTTTCAGCTGCTCGTCAAGGCCCAGGATATGTTTGGCCAGGCGGACCGCCTCGGCGCGGGAGATGCCCAAGGCCAGTTCTTCCTCGCGCTCTCGCCACCGGGCGATCTCCTCGATCTGGGCCGGGGTGAGCTTCCTGCGGGCTTCAACACCGAGGTCGTTGCCGCGCACCAGGGCATTGAGTGCGTTGACCGTCCGGGTGCGGTCCTTGGTCATGGATTCGCGGGCGGTGACCAGGATCCGCAAGCCCTGTCGGATCCCGTCATTCAGGCGGGGACGGCGAAGTTTCTCAACCGGCAACGGCAGCACGGCCATGGCCATTCTGTGGGCGTCCAAGGCATCGGACTTGCCCACGCCGCGGTTCTTCTTGGCATCCATGTGCGGCGCCTCGGCGACGGGGAATCCGTGGCTAGCCACGGTGCCGGCGAGGATCGCCCCGTAGGAGGCGGCTCCCTCGACGACCCAGAGGGTATAGGCGTCGGCGTTGGTGCGCCGTGCCACCCACTTGACGGCACGGTTAATGCCGGCCGCGGTGGTGGGGAAAGACTGCGTATCCAGCAGTGCGCCGTTGGCGGCGTCGAGGACGGCGTAGACGTGATTGCGGGCGTGCGTGTCGACTCCCACGACAAATGGATGGGCATGCGCGACGATAGATGCGGCGGTCATTCGTGCCTTCCTCTTCACGGATAGGGTCATGGCCGTCACCGGCCGGCACCAGTCCGGGTAAGGGTCACAACGGAACAGCACTGTGATGGGTCACGCCCCGCAAAGGGTGGACATTCTTCTGATCAAGCTACCGTGGTGGGCCGGACGGGTGTCGGCCGACCACCGCCGTAGACGGACAAGTCCACAAAAAGACACCTTCGGGTCAGTTGTACCAAGAGTCACGTCCACGGGGCGGATCGGCCGATACCTATCCTGCCAGCCAGTCCCAGACCAGCTAAAACAAGTCTCACAGTTGTACCAGTCAATGTATTCAGCAACGGCTATTTCAAGGTCGTTGATGCCGGTCCACGGCCCCTTGTTACGGATCAGCTCGGCCTTGAAAAGTGAATTTAGAGCCTCTGCCCTGGCATTGTCGTAACTATCACCCTTGGAGCAGCTGACCGACGTTGGCGTCATGAACGCGCGCATCATCCACAACCATCCGGGCAGCAAAGCGTGCTTCGCCGCCGTCCAGGTCATGATTATCGCCGTCCCGCCGGCACTCCAGTCCGAGACCCTGGCCGCCTTGGAGCTGCTGGCCTTCACCCTCGCCGAGGAGAAGGACGACGCGTACGAGGACGAATGGACG
>JALYYI010000179.1 GCA_030946705.1 Actinomycetota bacterium
ACGACGCCGAACCCGGTGGCCAGCGAGTTCTTGAGGACCTCGAATTTGGTCTTATCCACCGTGGACATCGCGTAGAGCACAATGAACATGCACATCAGCACCGTCACCATGTCCATGTAGGACGCCATCCAACGTTCATCGGGATGGCTTTCCGCCGGCTTCCCCAGATTGCGCCGACGCGGCCGGGCGCTCATGCCGCTTCCTCGCCCTTGGCCGAGGCCCCCTTGGGCCCCTTGGCCCCGGCCTTGCCGCCCTTCATCTGGTGCGCCGGAACCATCGCCCGCAGCCGTTCGCGCAGCAGCAGCGGCTGGCTGCCCGCCTGGACCGCCAGCACGCCCTCCATCAGCAGCGTCATCCGTTCGACGTCGATCTCGGAGATGCGCGCCATCCGGCTGCCGATGGGGAGCCAGATAAAGTTGGCGGAGAGCAGGCCCCAGAGCGTGGCCACGAACGCCGAGGCGATCATCGGCCCCAGCTTGTCCGGGCTGCTCAGGTTTTCCAGCACGTGGGTCAGCGACACCACGGTGCCGATGATGCCAATAGTGGGCGCGTATCCGCCCATGGACATGAAGAACTTCGAGGCGCTATGGTCGGTTTTGATCTTGGTGGCAAGCTCATCCTCGAGCATGTACCGCAGTTCGTCCCCGTCGGTGCCGTCCGCGATGCTCTGCAGCGCTCCGCGCAGGAACGGATCGCTGACCTTGGTCGCTTCCTGTTCCAGCGCCAGCAGGCCCTCGCTGCGGGCCTTCTCCGCCAGCGAGACAATCTGCTCAATGCTGTCGTGCGGCGGGGTGGACTTGCCCTTGATCGCCGCCGGCAGCGCCTTGAGCGCCAGCATCACATCCTTGATGGTGGAGCCTGCCAGGCCCACCGCGATGGTGCCGCCGAAGACCAGCAGCATGGGCGGGAGCAGCAGCAGCGACGAGATGCTGCCACCCTCGAGGGTGACCATGCCGACGACGGCGCCGAAAGCAACCAACAGGCCGATGACAAGAGACGGATCCATGACCTACCTCGCCGGTGGCAGCGGGGCGGTGTTGCCGTGCCGTGGGCTACCGGGATCGGAGGGCGGGACGATGCTCAGCGTCCGGCCGCCACGATGTTCGGTGACCACAGGCGTGTCACGGGCCAGGCCGATGACGTAGGCGCGGTACTGTGCGATCAGCTCGATCACCTCGGACATCGATTCGGTGACAATGTACTTGGCGCCGTCGGCCATCACCAGCGTCGTGTCGGGGCTGGCATGGATTCGCTCGATGAGGTCAGGATTGATCGCAAACTCGCGGTTGTCCAGCCGGGTTACTACGATCATCGGTTCGTCCTTGTCTGCGGGTCCCCGTTGGGGCCGTCCACAAGGTACTGTCGGCCGTTAGTGGCTCTTTGTTAGCTGCCGGGGCGGCTGTAACCGGCTGATCGAGCGGTCAACTGGCGCGCAGGTACTGCCCGATCGCCCGGCGGATGGCTGCGGAGACGCTGATGTGTTCGGCTGCGGCACGAAGGAGCAGGTCACGCTTGAGTTCCGGATCCAGCCTGACCGACTCGACGGACGACGCAGCCGAGCCCATCAAAGGCCGACCTCCCCGTCGGCGCCGGATCTCCTCGACGTCATAGCCACGCTCAGCCTCGTCGGCCATCGCCGCCACCAGGTCATCTCTGATCGGCGTGCCGTCTGCCTTGCTCCCATATGATGAGGACATCTTTACCACCCCTCCGGAAGTAGAGTCCTGTCCTTCGCTCTCATCGCCATTGCGGGTATCACCATCGGGCCACCCCAGCTGTCCATCAAAACGAGCTCAAGCAGCTTCCCGGTTCTGTCGCCCCCAGGCCAAGTAACGAGTCGGGTCCTCATCGATCTCCTCCACGACCAGCGCGTTCCTCAATGCGTGCCGGATGTCTTCCGGGTCAACGTTGTGACGCAGCGCCGACCGAGAGACTTCCACACCTGAATCGTATTACGAAACCGTCCCAGGTAGCGGCCAGGTTGATTGGTCCGCCTGCTCCGTCTCTACCTTGTCGGCCTGTTTTTGCTGGGTAAGTGGCATCCTTGCGGGCGTCCCTAATGGCCATGCTAAAGAGCCGCCCATACGGATGGACGCTCCTGCGCCGCTACGACCGCGGCGGAACCGCTTAACCGCTGCTGCCCAACAGCGTTTATGCGGGGCAGGACCGGTCGTAGCGGGCCAGCAGCGTTCCGCCCCGAAATTGTCGTCCCCTCGCTTTAGCCCCAATCGGGATGTAGCTTTTTATAAAGAGACGGGGGAAACATGAGGATGCCTGTGCACGGCCAAGTATGGGTTCTGTGGACGGTCTTACTCGTGGCGTGCGCCTCCTGCGGGAATGCAGCGGGAGCTGACACGGTCCACACTGGAAGTTCAGCCAGTACAGCGAGCCCGAAAGCCAGCACGGAGGCGGGCACCGGTTGTGACCAGGCGCGGGAGCTCGGGTGCGACACCTACACCTCTATCTCGGGCAAAGACGCCGTGATGGCAGACCTTCCCTGGATCGCCTCCCAGTCGCTGAAGATCAGTATTTCAACGATGAACGGGACCAGCACTCTGATCATGGACACGCCCTGTAATACGCTCAACGTTCCAGTCACTGTTACGGATACCCTCATCACTCCTGCCCCTGGCGCAATCGCCGCTGGTGCCGAAGGCTGCATAGGTGCCGCCAGCGAACATGAAGCCTGGGCTCGACAGTTTCTCAGCCACCCGATCACGTACTCACACGCCGGCGATGCCTACTCGCTCAAGAATGCGGTTGGCACCATCGAATTCAGAAAATCCGCGAAGTCCGGCTAAAGCTAAAAGGACTCTTTGCGGGTAGTGGTGAAACAGCTGTGTCCCCGACCTGGGTCGGGGAC
>JALYYI010000197.1 GCA_030946705.1 Actinomycetota bacterium
GTTCCGTCCCGTTCCGTCCCGTTCCGTCCCGGCGGCCGGGACGGAACTAGTGGCATGATAAAAGCATGAGTGATGACGCTGAGACGCCCGTTGAGGGAAAGACGCTGGACGCCGAATCCGCCGCCGTGCCGCCCCAGCCACTGCCGGTGGGCGGCCATGACCCGCAGTCCAAGGGGAAGCGGACGGAGCTGGCCGACCTGGTCGATGAGCCCGCGAAGGTGATGCGCATCGGGACCATGGTCCGGCAGCTGCTCGAAGAGGTCAAAAGTGCGCCGCTCGATGATGCGGCCCGCAACCGGCTGGCGGGGATCCATGAACGGTCCATCAAGGAGCTGGAGGACGGGCTGTCCCCGGAACTGGTGGAGGAGCTGCACCGCATCAACCTGCCCTTCACCGACAACGGCACTCCCTCCGACGCGGAACTGCGGATAGCCCAGGCCCAGCTGGTCGGCTGGCTGGAGGGCCTCTTCCACGGCATCCAGACCGCGCTGGCGGCGCAGCAGCTGGCCAACCAGCACAATGCGGCGCGCATGCAGCTGCGCCAGCTTCCGCCGGGGACGGTCATTGCCCCGGGAGTCATCATCGGTGAGAATGGCGAACCGCAGCGTGCGACGGCGGATGGCCTCCGCCAGGCGGCGGCTCCGGACGATACCAAGCACCGCCCCGGCCAGTACCTCTAGCGCCCGAGTGGCATTCTTTGCGGCGGCCCGGCAGGGGCGCAGGGACGACGCCGAGCTCGGCCAGGGCGTGTGGCGCCGGGCCCACGACCGGTTCGGGCGCGGCCTGGACCGCTTCCACCAGATGCTGGAGGGCGTCGAAGACGCCGGACTGTTTGACCGGCTGGTCCCGGTGGCTAATGCGCTCGCGGACCTGTTGCCGCGCGTGCGGACGGTGTGCACGGACGCGCAATCCCTGGCACCGAGCTCCAGCACAGACATTCCGGCCAGCGAGGGCGGCTACCTGAACGAGGTTCACCGGGCCCTCTCCCGCGCCGGCAACGCCCTGGCCACAGCGGCCGAGGCCGTGGCCATGCTGCGCCTCGGATCGGGCTCGCTGGAATCCGTGGAGCGCCGCGCCCGGACCGTGCATGAGCAGGTGGCGGAGGCGGAGCGGCTGCTGCGCCGCCGGCCGGGGGCGCCGGACTGAGCCGGGTCGGTGCCCTGTTGCATTACTGCCGGGAAGGCTACGATGGCGGCATGTCCGCTCGGCCCGGAGACTATGGTGAAGCGCTGGAGCGGGCGAGGGTGCACGCCATGGCGTGGCTCGCGTCGGTTCCTTCCCGTCCGGTCGGTCCCCGCCGCGATGCCGACGAACTCGGTGCCTTATTTGCCTCCCCGCTGCCGGAGGGACCCACCGATCCGGCCGCCGTCGTGGACGAACTTGCCCGGCTGGCGGATCCCGGGCTGATGGCGATGGCGTCCGGAAGGTTCTTCGGCTGGGTCATCGGCGGCACACTGCCTGCGGCCCTGGCCGCGGACTGGCTGGTCAGTGCCTGGGACCAGAACGCCGGCATGCGCCTTGCGACGCCGGCCACCGCCGCCGCGGAGGAGGCGGCAGCGGACTGGCTGCTGGACCTGCTGGGCCTGCCCGCCGGATCCGACGTCGGATTCACCACCGGCGCCACGATGGCCAACTTCGTCGGGATGGCTGCCGGCCGGCAGTATCTGATGGACCGGCAGGGCTGGGACCTGCCGGGCCGGGGCCTCGCCGGCGCGCCTCGCATCAACGTTTTCGTTGGTGCGGAGCGCCACGCCGTCATCGACGTCGCGCTGAATTATCTTGGCCTCGGTGCACCCATTGAGGTGGACGCGGATGAGCAGGGCCGTCTGCGCACGGATGCCCTCAAAGCGGCGATGGATGGCGGGGAGGGGCCCGCCCTGGTCTGCCTGCAGGCCGGAAACATCCATTCCGGGTCCTTCGACCCCATCGCCGAGGCTGCCGCCGTCGCCCATGCCCGGGGCGCGTGGGTGCACGTCGACGGCGCCTTCGGACTCTGGGCGGCCGTCAGCCCGCTGTACCGGAAACACCTGGCCGGCCTGGAAACCGCTGATTCATGGGCTACGGATGCGCATAAGACACTCAACGTCCCCTATGACTGCGGCGTGTCGATCGTGTCCAAGCCCGGCGTAGCCCGGTCCGTCTTTGGCGTCCGCACGAACTATCTGCTGACCGACGACCACGGACCGGGAGACCCGCTGGAAAAGGTTCCGGAACTTTCGCGCCGGGCACGCGGCGTCCCGGTCTGGGCCGCGCTGAAGTCGCTTGGCCGCACGGGGACGATTTCCCTGGTGGAGCGGCTGGCCGCGCATGCCAGGTCCCTTGCCGACGGGATGGCTCACATACCGGGTGCGGAGGTCCTCAACGATGTCGTTTTCACCCAGGTCTGTGTCAGCTTCGGTGACGATGAACGAACCCGCAGAGTCGTTGAGCGAGTCCTGGCGGACGGCGTTACGTGGATGTCGGGCTCCCGCTGGCGCGGACGGGATGTGCTGCGGATTTCCGTGAGCAACTGGTCAACCGACAGCGCCGACGTCGAGCAGTCCCTGGCCTCCGTGCGGCGCGCCGCAACGGCCGTGGTGCCCGCGCCAGGGAGTTGAATTCGACGCCTGCGGCATAAGATCGGCCAGGCGCTACTCGGGTGGGGACTGGTTTCTGACATGGTTTTCGATGGCGTCGGCGGCGGCCGACGGTCCCCCGGACGTGCGGACGACAGCCTTCATTCGGTCGATATTGAGTCGGATCTGCGGGTCGGTGCTGACCTCGGTCACCGCCGTGCGGAGCAGTTCCACGGATGGGCTGGTGGGGTCCAACCGGCGTCCGAGCCCGAGTTCTTCCACCCGGCGGCCATTGGCTTCCTGCTCCGGTTGCTGAGGAAAGGCCACCAGGGGAACACCGAAATACAGGGCCTCCATCGTGGAATTCATCCCGGCATGGGTGAGAAAGACGCTGGCGTGGCGCAGGACGGCCAGCTGGGGGAAGAACGGACGGACCTGGACATTTCCGGGAATTTCCCCGAGCTCGGCGGCATCGACGCGATCCCCGGTCGCCATCGCCACCTGCCACCCGTCGTCGCCGAAGGCCTCCAGACACATCCGGAAGAAATCCGGCCGGTCATTCAGCGGGGTGGTTCCCAGCGAGACAAACAGCAGCGGGCCCGGACCAGCGGGGGGCACCCAGTTCTCCTCGGCGCCGCGGTCGCCCAGGCACGGTCCCACGAAGTGGAACCGTTCATCGAAGGTATCCCCGGCCGGCTGGAAATCACGCGGAATGAAGCAGATGTTCAACGACGCGGGCGGACCCTCCATGAATCCGATGTCGGCGAGGCCCTGTTCGGCGGCAAAGTCGGCGGTTAGCTGCCGGAGCTGCTTCCAGGCCTCCACCATGGCCGGAGGCATCTGGGCCGGCATCAGCTCCCGCAGCGAGAAGTGTTCGTTGCTGGCATAGCTGGGCACCAGCGCGACGTCGGGCAGCCCGAGCTTCGCGGCAGCCATCCTGCCCATCAGGGTCATGGCGTCGTAGCACAGGGCATCGGGAGGGTCCCCCTCGAGCCGGGAAAGCAGTGCCGGAAATTCCTCCCGCGCCCCCAGAATGAGCCGCCCCATCAGCCCGGTCATCATCGGCGCCATGTTTTCCCGGTTGGCCGGCCAGCCGACGTGCCTGGGCAGCTGGGCGGTGAGGTCCGCGCCGTTCGGGAAGAAGGTCGCTCCGGCGTTTCGAACCGCTTCCGCGTATTTTGCGGAGGTGGCGTAGGTGACCCGGTGGCCGCGGCGGACCAGTTCGGCCACCACCGCGAGCGAGGGATAAACATGTCCGGCGGCGGGAACGCAGACGAAGGCTATATGCATTTTGACCCGGCCCTTCTACTCGACCTCTTCGAGAACATCGGGAAGCGCATCAACAAAGACCGTTTGAGGCGGTTCAAAATAGATGACGAGCACCCTGGCCCCTATCGGAAAGACGCTGGTCTTGTCATAAGGATGGGCGTAGAAGGCCGTGGTGCCTCCATGAAACGGAAGCATGACCTCGCCAATGGCGCCGGGCTCAATGCGCCCGGTGACCCGGCCGATTTTCCCGGTCAGGCTCCGGTCGACATTTTTAGGCATGGGGGGTACTCGCCGGAGGTTTCGGTGAAGCCTTTCCGTTCTTCAGAGCGGAGGTAAGGGCGGGCAGGAAGCTGCCAACCTGTGACAGGATCCCGCCCACCATGTTGTTCATGCCTTCGGCACCATTCAAAACGGTGAGCTGCCCCACGTGGGCAAATGGCTCGGCCGCGGCGGCCACGATGGCCGGCATGTTCTCAGCCAGCTGCTGGGAGATGACGGCCTCCTGATTGGTTCCAAGCGCTTCCGCGCGGGCCTTGATGCCATCCGCTTCGGCCAACGCCTTAGCCTTGATGGCCGAGGCCGCGGCATTGCCGCGAGCCGTAGTGGCCGCTGCCTCGGCCTCGCCCGTGAGGCGGGTGGCGCCGGCGGTGGCTCCCGCAGCCGTGGCGTTAGCCTGCGCCTCGAGCTCCGTTTTCTTGGCTCTGGCTTCGGCGGCGCTGATATCCGCGGCTTTTTGGGCTTCTGCTTCGGTGCGCTGGGCGTAGGCCTTGGCATCGGCGGGCTTGCGAATCGTCGTCTGGAGCTTTTGCTCCTCACGATTCGCCTCAAGCTTGGCGACTTCGGTTTCCTGGACGACCACCTGCTGGCGGGCTGTTGCTTCCGCCAGCGGTCCGGCCTGGGCGGCATTGGCCTTGGCCCTTTCGGCATTGGCCTGTGCCTGCGACTGTTTGATGGCCGAAATGCTCTGCGCATCGGCAATCAGTGCCGCCGCTTCGGCTTCCTTTTCCGAAGCTTCACGGTTTCTTGTAGCCTCCGCGATCCGGGCTTCCATCTTGACCTGGGCAATGTGCGGCTTGGCCAGGTTCTGGATGTATCCCGTGGGGTCTTCCAGATCCTTGATTTGGAGCGAATCGACCACCAACCCCAGTTTCTCCATTTCAGTGCCGCTGGCACTGCGGACCTGCGAAGCAAGTTTGTCGCGCTCGCGGATGATTTCTTCAACCGTCATGCTGCCGATGATCGAGCGCAGGTGGCCTTCAAAAACGTTGTAGACCTGGCTTTCCATCTTGGGCTGCTGGCCAAGGAATCGCCTGGCCGCGTTGGCGATGAAGGGCGTGGAGTCGCCGATTTTGAAAATGACAACACCCTCGACCACCACCTGGATGCCCTGCGAAGTCACGCAGGAGACCTTGAGTTCGGTTTCATTGAGGGTCAGGGACAGGGTCCGGACGGTTTGGAGTCCCGGGACCACGAAGGCGCCCTTGCCGGTGACGATTTTGAAGTCCATACCGTCCGCGGTGCCGAGGTTTCCGCGGGTGAAGCCGGAGATGATCAGCGCCTCGTTTGGCTCAGCCACCTGCCACATCATTTTTATTGCCAGCCGAATAACGGCAACAATAATGACCGCCGCGATTGCAATGGCAATCAGAGGGAAGAACGCGGACAGATCTGGCATGACCAGGTCCTTTCAACGTGGAGGAACGGGCATAGTGGTGGAGCCCGAGACTATACAGCTGGGAGAAACCTACTCAGCCTGAGGTAACAGATCAAGGCCCACCCGCGCAGAAACCTGCCTGGGGCTCGTCGGCGACTCACGGATGCTGAGTCCTGGCAGGGAGGGCGACGGCGGCAAAGGGGCCTTTGGTGCCAATAATGTTGGGGGCCAATAACGTAAATGCGCCGGGGCACTGGACCAGCCGTCCTCAGAACTCAAAAAAACCCTTGGAATCCACAGAATCCAAGGGTTTAGCTGAGCCTCCTAACAGAATCGAACTGTTGACCTTTTCATTACGAGTGAAACGCTCTACCAACTGAGCTAAGGAGGCCTGCGCCGGCCCGAAAAAATCCGTACCGGCGCAAGAAACAACTGTAATGGAGCCGCTGGCAATGGTCAAAATGGCCGGGGCAGCCGCCACGAGGCATTCCGGAACCGCCTCGGCAGGTGGCCCGGAACGTTGAGCGGCTACCCCGCCCTGGTCAGCAGGTGGTCCCGTCCGCCGGGACCTTACCGTCCACAAAGTAGCCGTCCACGGTATCCGTCAGGCACTGGTTGGCCCGGCCGTACGCCGTATGGCCGTCGCCGTTCCAGGTGACCAGCACGCCGGAGCTGAGCTGGTTGCGCAGCGAGACCGCCCAGGCATATGGCGTGGCGGGGTCGCGCGTGGTGCCGACCACCAAAATAGGTGCGGCGCCCGCCGCGGTGATCTTGTGCGGCTTGTCCACAGGCTTGTACGGCCAGTCCTTGCAGGTCAGGCCGGAGTAGCCCAACATCTTGCCGAACGTCGGGGAAGCCTGCTCCAGTGCCGCAGCGTCCGCGCGCATGGCTGTCACGTCCGTGGTCATCGGGTAGTCCAGGCAGTTGATGGCGTTGAAGGCGAAGGCCGTGTTGGAGGTGTAGTTGCCGCTGGGGTCCCGCTCCGCGGAGTAGTCGGCCAGAGCCATCATGGCGGTCGAGTCTCCCCGGAGAGCCTTGGTCAGGGCCGATTCGAGCAGATCCCACAGATCAGTGGAATACATTGCGAAGGCCACCGCGTTGTTGAACTCCTCCGCGGTGAGTACTCTGCCGTCCTTGGTCTTCTGCGGGTTGCCCTCATAAGTCGCATTCAGATTCCGGATTTGCTCCACGGCCTGCTCGGGGGTGCCGGTGAAGGGGCAGTTGGGGTGGTTCAGGCAGTTCTGGGCCCAGGAGTGGATCTCCGCCTCGAAGCCCTTGGCCTGGCCCAGGGTGATGTCCTCAACGCTCAGCGACGGATCCAGGGCGCCGTCCAGGGAGAATCGGCCGACGTTCTTCGGAAACAGTTCCGCGTACGTCGCTCCGAGTTTGGTGCCGTAGGAGAAGCCCATGTAATTCAGCTTCTTCTCATTGAGCGCCGCCCGCAGGATGTCCATGTCCTTGGCCGAGCTCGGCGTGTCCACGAACGCCAGCACCGGGCCGGTGTTCTTCTCGCAGGCGGCGATGTCCGACTTGTTCTGCGCCTCGTCGGCAGCCAGACCGGCGTCCGTGGCGAGATCGAGGGACTGCTGGCGCTCCCGGTCCCGTGCGGCATCCCCGATGCATGTGACGGGCGCCGAGCGCTGCACACCCCGGGGGTCAAAGCCGACAATGTCGTAGGCGCTGCGCATCTTGTCGGAGAAATAGCTCTTGGCGCCGTCCCGCACCATGTTGTATCCGGAGGCGCCCGGTCCGCCGGGGTTGACGAGCAGCGAACCGGTCCGCTGCCCCTTGGCCGCCAGCTTGATCACGGCCAGCTCGATCGAGGCGCCCGTCGGGTGAGCATAGTCCACTGGCACCCTGACCTTGGCGCACTGGAACGTCTTTTCACAGCTGGTCCAGGTCACGGTCTGTGAATAGAACCCGGCCAGGTCCGCGGGAATGCCCTGGATCACCGCCGGATCGGGCGTGGAGACGGAAGCGCCCGCGGGGGGCTCCGCGCTGGCGACGGTGCAGGCGGAGAGCGCCAGCGCCACGGCAACGGATGCTGCCGCGGCTGCCAATGCGCGCGGGCGCCAACGGCTCCTCGGCGTTCGTCGAACGGCTCTCATGCGTTTCTCCTCAAACGGGGGTGTCACGGCAACGGGTGCTACAGCAGGCTGACGGCCATGGCCTCAATGGCCAGCAGCGGGGCAACGTTGGTGGTGGTGATCCGGCGCCGGACGCTATTGATGGCGTCCATCCGGATCAGTGTGGTCTCCGGGGTGCTGGCCGCGGCGAAGGCGAGCAGTTCCGGCCGCAGCGCGGCGTTCACCAGTTCGGCGGCGGCCTGCCCGCCGTCACCGGATCCTGGGCTTCCGGACTCTCCGGCCCCGGCACCGGAAAGCTGGAGCACCAGCGCGTCCCGGTAAAAGGACAGCAGATCCGTCAGCGCGCGGTCCAGCGTGTCCGTGATGGAGCGCTTGGAACGCCGTTTCTGGTCCTCCTCCAACTGCCGGACCTGGGACCGGATGGACGGCGGCAAGGTGCCCGATTCCGGCGCACCCAGGGCGTGCAGCAGAGCGGCCTTCTCGGCCGTATCCCGTTCATCGTTGGACGAGTTGGCCTCCGCCGTCGCCAGTTCCACCAGGGAACCGGCCGCGCGGACGGCGGCGGTGACATCGCGCAGGCTCAGCGGCAGCCGGACGATGGCGTCCCGGCGCTGGCGGGCCCCGGCATCCTGGGCCAGCCGGCGGGCGATGCCCACATGGCTCTGGGC